>CAYUQP010000037.1:32331-44612 GCA_964447005.1 uncultured Bacteroidales bacterium | reverse complement strand
ATAATCCTGTTTTTAGTTTACTTTTCCTGTAAACCTATTTCAGGACAAGACACCTTATCACCTTTTCACCTTATCACCTTATCACCTTATCACCTTTTCACCTTACCATCTTTTCACTCTTCCCTAAATATCCCTTATCTTTGCCATACAACTAATCCACATCGACCATGGCACTCAAATGCGGTATAGTCGGGCTGACGCTCGTAGGCAAGACGACGATCTTCAACTGTTTCTCCAACGCTCGTGCTCATTCAGGCGGCGGAATGAAGGCAAATATCGGTACCATCCACGTGCCGGACCAGCGTCTCTACGAGATCGACAAGTTTATCAAAAGCGTGAAGATCGTACCGGCGACCGTCGAGATCGTCGATATTCCCGGGCTGACCAAAGGAGGCAGCCAGGCGGAAGGAGGCAACAAGTTCCTGGCCGATATACAGCAGACCGACGCGATCATCCATGTGTTGCGCTGTTTTGAAGACGATACCGTGCCCCACATTGAAGGGTCGGTGAATGCCGCCCGGGACCGGGAGATCGTCGACCTGGAACTGCAGATAAGAGACCTGGAGCTGGTGGAGCGCAAGATCCAGCGGGTGGAAAAGATGGCGAAATCAGGTGAACGCGAGCCGAAACATATCCTGGAAGTGCTGAACAAACTGAAGGACCACCTGGAGAATTTCCAGAATGCCAGGACCTTCCAGGTCGCCGGGGAAGACCGTAAACACATTGATGACATGTACCTGCTGACAGCAAAACCGGTCCTGTATGTCTGCAACGTCGACGATGAATCGGCTGTCGGGGGCAATGCTTACTCCGACGAGTTTAAAGCCTCAATGGCGCACGAGAAAGCAGAGATACTGATCGTGGCCGGCAAACTGGAAGCCGAGATCGCCGAGCTCGACGACGCGGAAGACCGCAAAGCCTTCCTTGCAGATGCCGGACTGACCGAACCCGGCGTCAACCGGCTGATCCAAACAGCCTACCATTTGCTCGACCTGCAATCATTTTTCACTGCCGGCCCGAAAGAGGTCCGCGCCTGGACGATCCACAAAGGCGAGAATGCCCAGCAGGCTGCCGGTGCCATTCACAGCGACCTTGAACGCGGCTTTATCCGCGCAGAAGTCATGAAGTACGCCGATTTTATCCACTACGGAAGTGAACATGCACTCAAGGAAGCGGGAAAATTCCACATCGAGGGGAAAAACTACATCGTGGAGGACGGGGATATTATGCACATACGGTTTAATGTATAATGTTGGATGTTGGATGTTGGATGTTGAATGAATAGAGCTTGCGGCTTGAAGCTTGAAGCTTGCGGCTGGTTTCCCGAATCCGGAGGATTCGCCCGTCTGTAGACGGACTAGCGCCAAAATGATTCACGACCCCGGATGGGGTCGAATATTCTTGAACCTATTTTCCACCAAATATTTTCCGAACCTTTTCACGTTCTTCAAGGGTCAACTCGTTATCCATTAATGCATTATCAATAATTAACTGATACCTGTTCTGCTGGTAAAAATAAACCAGGACCTCCTTCGCCGCGTTGCTGACTTTGTAATTCCAGTATAAATATCCATCAATCAGATTGGCTGCTGCTTTGTCATCGAGATAATTGATCCTTTTCAGCAGGTTGAACGCGTTGATCCGGGTTTCGAACTCGTGTCGCGGGCCGGCGTATTCGGTGATCTCACGGAGATATTCCCGTTGTTCGGCCTGGATGGCAATCTCAAGCCATTTCATCCGGATGTTCCTGCCCCGCCAGCCGGTCTCATTCTTCGTGGCTTCAAGATAGCGGGGAATATCATGGGGAAATGAACGGCTCAGCAAGTCCAGGGCTTTTTCGACATTGATATAGGATATATCCATCAGCAGCTTCTCTGTTGCATTTTTCACGCTTTCAGGCAACAATGGTGCGTTTTCGAGGGCGGTGCGCCGGACCAGCGGATCGGGATCTTTAATGCTTTGTAAATAGATCTCTTCAGGAAAATCAGGGCTCTCTTTCGATAGCTGTTTCAGGATTTCACCCCGGGTCAGATGGAACGTTTCCCTGCTCCAGGCATTCAACAGTGTCGATTCTTTCTGTTCTGTCGGATAATCCCGCAAAGCCAGCAAGGCATCGTACCGGTCGATCATGTTCCTTGCATTCAGTGCTTGGGCCGACCATTCCTCATAAGTCTTTGTGAATGAGATTGTTTTAAGTATTTTTCTTCCTGGATCAAATAAGACGAATGAGACTTCCTTCCCTGCCAGATTCGGAATAATCACTTCACTATATTCTTTTTCAATCCATTGCGTCTTATTCTCTGAACTTCCGTCTTTATAATAAACTTCGAATTTGACGGGCATCATGAAAAGCCCGGAAAGCTCTGTCACCGGCTGGACCTGCTTGACCTGTATCACGGTTTGATCCTCTCCCATCGAAGATTTCCCCGGAGCCCAGCTAACTTCATAACTCGGTTCCCCTCCTCTCATGATCCACTGGTCGAAGAACCAGTCGATGGGCTGCCCGGTGGCCTGGTATAACGCTTCACGAAATTCAGCCGTTTCCACTTCACTGAATGCATTTTGCGTCGTGTATTGCTTAATGGCTGCTTTAAAATCCTCATCTCCAAGCACATCCCGCATCATATCCAGCACCAGCGAGCCTTTAGGATACCATCTTGCCCGGCCTCCCCTGCTGTGCCCGACCGGGAACGGATCTTTCTTCGAAGCTTCAAGTGTCTCCTCAAATTCCTGGTTCCGGACCCACTGGTAATAATATTCTCCGAATACTTCTTTCTCAAAAAGCTTGGCATAATAGGTGGCAAAGCTTTCGGTCAGCCAGACATCACAGTGCTTCTGGTGTGAGAGGCAGTTACCGTACCACTGGTGCGCCAGTTCATGCGCGTTCACATTTATGTAGTTCCTTCCGTCAAATGCCCGTTCATCCACGGCGAGATAATCCCCGAAAACCGTGGCAGTCGTGGTTTCCATCGCACCGTAAAGGTAGTCCTCCACCGGCGCTTCGCGGTAAAGTTCGTAGGGATAATCCAGCCCGAACTCCTCGTTGAAAAAATCAAACATCTGCGGCGTATAACGGTAGGTCGGCTCCGCATGGTCTTCCTGCCAGGTGTAGTACCAGAGTTCAAGCGGCAACCCGTCTTTCGTCTTCATTTCCAGGAACTGGTAATCGCCAATGACGAGGCAGGTCGAAAAGAACGGGTGCTCCTTATGCATCTTATAATGCCAGGTCTTTGTCCCGTCAGCATTATCTGTAACCGATTCCCTCACTCCATTGGTCATTACCTTGTATTTTCCATCAAAAGTGATGTAAAAATCAGTGGTCAGCCGGTCGCCATAATAAGGCAGCCAGTGAAACGGACGGTGCGCCCAGATCTGCTTGTTTTCTCGTATGGCTGGCTCATTCCAGCCGATGAAGAACAGGTCGTATAATGGTTTTGCCGTATAGCGCATCCGGATTTCATATGATTTATCATTCAGCAGCTTATCTTTCGAAATAAAATAAATGACCAGGTTATCGCCCTGCATTTCATACGTCAATTCGATTCCTTCTAAAGTCACTTCACTGAACGTGATATCAGGAGCCCAGAAAATTACCGAGTCGGTGACTGACCTCAGCGGGCTGAACCGGAAGATTACATCTCCTTTTACCAGCGTATCGTACGGATCAATGCTCAGCCTGGCTTCAATATGGCTGATATCGATGATCCGGTCCGGATTTAGCGACCCGGCATCATAAAGATAAGTGACGGTCCTTTCCTGCGAAAGAACGACTACCGGTAAAATAATTACCGCAAGAATTGTCTTCAGAAGATTCATCATCAAAAAAAATTTTGCCGAAATTAATAAAAATGAGCTGAGGGCATTTTGTGAAGAAAAATACATTATATTTACAAAGCCCAAACATGTAAAAATAAATGCTTAAAATGTGGTCCCCCCGCCAGCATTTTAGCAGTTGGATTATTTTGATTTATAATTACTTATCTAAATATTCCAACTGCCACAGGTTTTTATTGTCCTTTCTTTTTCTCAGTTTTTCCTGTTTATCCGTTCCGATTCAGGCTCAATTCAGTTATAAAGAAGATCATCCGGAATTAAAAAAAGATCCCGGTAAGACTTTATCTCCGGAAAATAAACCGCTGATCCTGCAAAAAACAGTACTCGATTTTGAGGGGCCCGGCAACCAGGATGAGATCCTTGAGTTTTATAACGGGGGTGAAAGCAAAGATGGATATGAGGGACAGGACCTTGGGATCGCTTTCAGCCGCGGTGCCGTCTCAATCACAGGCCCCTTGTACGCCGGACCGGGAAAACTGACGCTGCAAAACCTGTCCTCGGCAGTGCTGTGCAATTTGTCAGGAAACCAGATCGTAATCAATACCGATCCCGGATTTATCAACGGTTTCGCGTTCAGGTACATCGCTGCAGATACCGGGTCGGTTTATGTTTACAGCGGCTATAACGGAACGGGCAGGCTGCTTTCATCTGAGAAATTTGATCAAACTGATAATCCAAATGACTGGGAACGGTCTATCGTTCATTTTACCGATACGGCCAGGTCGGTGATGATCCGCTGCAAACCCGTAACTGCGGCTTTTGATGAACTGGTTTTCAGCCCGGATTATTATCGTGGCCCGGGAAACAATCGGAGCTTTAAATCGCTGCTGGCCGGCACTGATAACATGAGCAGAAAAGGCTCTTTCGATCTGTCGGTTTCAACCCGCTTTGGATTTCCAATTGGCAAAAATACTCCCGATTACGGCGGAAGCAGCACGGATGGCTATAATTCGGCTTATTACGATCTGAATTTCCTTCCCAAAGCAGGGTATTTTGTCACAAACCATGTCACATGCGGCTTATTTCTTGATTTTGAGATTTATAATAACAAACCGAAAGATGAATCCTTGTATGGGTATAAAGGAACAACGGTGATCATCGGGCCTTACGCGAGGTATTCACTGCCGGTATCAAGAACAGTCGTACCGTTCGCTGAAGCACAGGCCGGATATGGATTCGACCGTTACAATTCCAGGACCGGTCCTGCAACACAGTGGGACAAAAGCAACACCGGAATTTTCTCTTTCCGCCTTGGAGGAGGTGCAGTCATTTACCTGACAGAAAATATCGGGTTAGATATTTTACTTGGATATATGAAAGATTCCTATCAGGACCAGGACCAGCAGTACTCAGGCCGGAGTGCTAACAGCAAAACCGAACGAAAGGAATTCATCATGCAGATGGGTATCATCGTAGGATTGATATAATAAATATTTCATCTTATTTGTAAGTGGCTGATCCAGTGCTTACTTCATCTCATCTTTTCAACAGCTCCCCGTTTAAAAAAGGATTTTAGAACCGACTGATTATCGATTTCCTGCTATTAACTTTGATCATTCAATTAATTCCCAATAATTTAAAACCTTGATGTTATGAAAAAAGCAATTTTATTTACAGTAATTATCAGCCTGGCCTCGTTCTTCACAGCTGAGGCGCAGCTTGAGAAAGGTCGGTTTTTCATTTCCGGATCGAGTAATCTCGGACTTGATTTCGGTTCACAAAAAGAGAAATACAACGGGGACGAAGTCGAGAATTCAAAAGTCAGTTATTATGACATCAACTTTATGCCAGGAGTCGGGTATACCGTGATTGACAACTTCGTCGTCGGTGGCTTTATCGATATGGAGCTTTCATCATCCAAATCAAAAGATGAAGAGTATGGCAGTACCAGCAAAAGCGCCACATTCATAATAGGACCTTACTTAAGGTATTATTTTGATATTTGCGATAAAATGATCCCTTATGCATTCGGTGGAGTCGGAATTGGCATCGACAATTCAAAGTATAAGTACAATTCAGATGACGAATGGGATAAATACAATGAAAGTGTTTTTGCCTGGTGGTTAGGCGGCGGCGCAACATATTTCTTTAATGACAATATTGGTTTGGATGGCTCTATCGGATTTTACCACGAAGCCTTTACTTATAAAGACGATGGTTCCGGGGGAGAGCGGAGCGATGACAAATACAAATATATTTATAACGGAGTCGAACTGCAGCTCGGGATTGTCGTAATGCTTGATAATAAATAATATTTCTTTTTAATTATTCCTGAAAACCAGCATCTCATTTTCCAGGTCAATCGCCACGGGTTTTTCCGTGGTGACTGACCCGCCAAGGATCAGTTTTGAGAGTTCGTTCAGGAGCGTTCGCTGCATGATCCGCTTTACCGGCCGGGCGCCGTATTGCGGATCATAGCCTTTATGGGCAATCCAGTTCACGGCCGCATCAGTGATTGAAACCGTAATTCCATTCTTTGAAAGCATTGACTTCAACTGGTTAAACTGCAATTTCACCACATCCCTGATCTCTTCCCTGGTCAGGGGCTTGAACATGATGATGTCGTCGATACGGTTCAGGAACTCCGGCCTGATGGTGATCTTCAGCAGGTTGAACACTGCATCCCGGGTTTTCTGCCAGACATTCTCTTTATTATCCTCCGTGATTTTTTCGAAATTTTCCTGGATCAGTTGTGATCCCAGGTTTGAAGTCATGATGATGATCGTGTTCTTAAAGTTCACCGTCCTGCCTTTATTATCCGTCAGACGCCCGTCGTCCAGCACCTGGAGGAGAATATTGAACACGTCCTGGTGCGCTTTTTCAATTTCATCGAGCAGAATGACCGAATAGGGTTTTCTCCGGACGGCTTCCGTGAGCTGGCCGCTTTCTTCGTAGCCGACATAGCCCGGAGGCGCGCCCACCAGCCTCGAAACCGTATGGCGCTCCTGGTACTCCGACATATCGATCCGCACCATCGCATTTTCATCGTTGAAAAGATATTCCGCAAGTGCCTTGGCAAGCTCGGTCTTACCCACCCCGGTGGTGCCCAGGAAGATAAACGACCCGATCGGCCTGCGGGCATCCTGGAGCCCTGCCCTGCTTCGCCGGATCGCATCGGCCAGCGCGGCGATCGCCTCGTCCTGTCCGACAACCCGCCGGTGCAACTCTTCTTCCAGCCGGAGCAGCTTTTCCTTTTCACTCTGCATCATTTTACTGACAGGCACACCGGTCCATTTGGAGACGATCTCAGCTATTTCATTCGTCCCGATCTCCTCGTTGATCAGGGGCTTGCCTCCCTGGGCCGCTTCCAGGCGCGCTTTCAACTTGCCCAGGTCGTCTTCGGCTTCTTTGATCCGGCCATAGCGCAACTCGGCTACCCTGCCGAAATTCCCCTCCCGTTCGGCTTTATCCGCATCGAACTTGTACTGTTCGATATCTTTTTTCCGCTGCTGTATTTTCTCGACGATATCCTTTTCAGTGCGCCACTGGTCATAAAGCTGTTTCTTCTGGCCGTTAAGCGCATCGAGCTCTCCGGCCAACTGGTTAAGCTTCACGGCATCTTTCTCCAGTTTAATCGCTTCCCGCTCGATTTCCAGTTGACGGATCTTACGTTCGACCACTTCAAGTTCTTCGGGCAACGAGTTGATCTCAAGCCTCAGTTTGGCCGCTGCTTCATCGACCAGGTCGATGGCTTTGTCGGGCAGGAACCGATCTGAGATGTAACGCTGTGAAAGTTCCACCGCGGCAATGATGGCTTCATCCTTGATCCTGACGTGATGATGCGTTTCATAGCGTTCTTTCAGCCCCCGGAGGATGGAGATCGCGGACTGGGTATCCGGCTCATCCACTATCACCAACTGGAACCGGCGCTCCAGTGCTTTGTCCTTCTCGAAATAGCGCTGGTATTCTTTCAGGGTGGTCGCCCCGATCGCCCGGAGCTCGCCCCTGGCAAGGGCGGGTTTCAGGATATTAGCCGCATCCATGGCGCCTTCACCTCCCCCGGCGCCAACCAGCGTGTGAATCTCATCGATGAACAGGATCACTTCCCCGTCTGATTCGACAACCTCTTTTACCACGCTTTTCAATCGTTCCTCAAATTCCCCCTTATATTTTGCGCCGGCGATCAAGGAACCCATATCCAGGGAAAATACCTGTCTGGTCTTTAGATTCTCAGGGACATCACCCTTGACGATCCGGTGGGCCAGGCCTTCGGCTATGGCTGTCTTGCCTGTTCCCGGCTCACCGATGAGGATCGGGTTGTTCTTAGTGCGGCGTGAAAGGATATTCAGCACGCGCCTGATCTCTTCATCCCTCCCGATAACCGGATCGAGCTTCCCTTTATGGGCCAGTTCGTTCAGATTCCTGGCAAAGCGGCTCAACGCTTCGTAATTTCCTTCTGGTTTAATATTATTATTGTTCATAGCATCAATCAATTGAATTCCGGTTATTTGAACAATTCCCATACCATCGGCGGAATAAGCAGGTTTTCTGAAAAAATGTCAGTTAAAGATTGAATTAGTATAGCATTAAGACAATATTTTCATGAATTTCGCTTTAATTATGAAGCTGACTAAAGTTGTCAATTTTTACTACAGAGGACACGGAGGAAGCACAGAGGGCACGGAGATGAAAAGGACATGGTTTCAAAACAAAAAAACGTTAATTTTGCCAACCTCATGGATGGCAAGGCAAGATATCTGAAAATGCTTAAGAAAGTTTTTTTGATCCTGATGGTTTTCACAGGATTTCAATCCAGGTCACAGTCATTCGACTGTACGATTTTCCCCGGCGACACAACGGTCTGCTACGGGCAGAGCATTTACCTGTACACAGCGTTTGCCGATTCATTGAAATATTCCTGGGAGCCAAACGGAGAAACCGGCGTGATCATCGAAGTGGTGGTCACCGATACGGTGGATTATATCGTACATGCTTACAATCATGACAGCACCTTTCACTGCACCGACACGGTAACATTAAGCATTTACCCCCGTATCGTAATTGAATTCGAGCAGCTGGTCTTCGGATGCCCGCCGGCCGACACCAACCAGGTTGACACGATCTGCAAGGCCCAGGTCAAGGCTACCACTACCGGAGGGTACCTGCCCCATCATTATTACTGGGGGGACTCCGTGCTGGTCAACCCCGGCGACTCCTCCTGGGCGCTGAACCTTTGTGTGCAGCAAACCTACACATTTAGGGTCTGGGATACCGTTTGCGTCTTTGATGAAGAATTTTACGTGGAGCCTTTCAACATGCCGACGGTTGAAGTGACCGTTTCGCCCGACAGCCTGTTCATCACCAACCCGCAGGCAATCTTGTCCTTTGAAAATAAATCAGCCGATTCGATCATGCTGACTAACTGGACCTGGATATTCCCTGACGAATCGTCAACCAACCAACTAAGCCCGAGTTATGTTTTTACGCTGAACGATTCGCTCGTTAAGTTTGCCTATACTACGTCGGATAATTGCAACGATACATTATTCATCCCGATTTCCGTGAGGGAATTTGAACTGAATGTCCCGAATGTATTCACGCCAAACGGAGACGGGATCAACGACCGCTACGAGATCCCTTACCTGGATCGCTATATTTCCAATGAGCTGATGGTCTTTAACCGGTGGGGCGAAATGGTGTTCAGGGAAAAGAATTATACCGGCAGTTGGGATGGAGGCAGGCTTTCCGATGGAGTTTATTTCTATGTTCTGAAATGCAAGGGATACTGGGAAGAGGATGTGTTCAGGGGATCGGTGTCGATCTTCGGGAGCAGGTACTGAAAAGTTTTAAGTTTTGAGTTTTGAGTTTTGAGTTTAAGTTATTGATTTATTGAGTTATTAGAGATATTGAGATTGACGGTAAGGTGAAATTAATGAGATCTGTTCTATCAACATACATAATTCTTACGAGTTTTGTCATTTTGATGGCTTGTTCCGGTGATGGGTCGCGGGTGCCGGCGAATGTGGTGAATATACCGAATTCGGCATCGGGTGACCAGGGCCAGGACATGTTGCCCGTCATCACATTTGATAAAACAGAACACGATTTCGGGAAGGTCATCCAGGGCGAAATCGTATCTTACTCATTTAAATTCCAGAACACGGGAAAAGCAGAACTGGTGATTGCCAATATCAGCGCCTCCTGTGGCTGCACTGCCGGAAAATACCCGAAACAGCCTGTCAAGCCGGGTGAGACTGCTTTCATCGAAGTCAGTTTTGACAGTTCCGGCAGGTCTGGTTTTCAGAACAAAACCCTGGATATCGCTGCTAACACGCAACCCAGCGTAGTGACGCTGACTGTGAAAGCAATGGTGTATTTACCTGTAAATTAGATTACAAATAAAAAATAGATTGAAACATGAACTTACTTTACATTTTACTTTTTGCACCGGCACAGGGCCAGGAAGGCACTTCCGGCGGCGGCCTGATGTCATTCCTGCCTTTGGTCCTGATTATCCTTGTTTTTTATCTTTTTTTCATCCGTCCTCAAATGAAAAAGAGCAAGGAACAAAAGAAATTCAGGGAGAATCTCCAGAAAGGCAATAAAGTCGTCACGATCGGCGGCCTTCACGGTAAAATTGTTGAGATCGACGAGACCACGGTTACGCTTGAAGTTGGAAACCAGGTCAGGCTGACTTTTGAGAAATCAGCCATCGCGATGGATACTTCGAGCCAGATCGGCCAGAATAAATAATAAAATTAATTACCTGAAGCAGACCATCTTTAATGGTAAAATATTAATCTTTTGAAGATCAGCTTCATAGAATTCATCAGGTCAGCCTTTGGCAAAAGGGATGAGAAATTCCGCCAAAAGTTTTCCATTTTCCTGGTGTGCCTTGTCATATCAATAATCATCTGGTTTACCATTAAGTTATCCGATGATTATGACACTATTGTCGATATCCCGGTTACTTTCACCCATCTGCCTAAAAACAAAGTACTGACCTTTGTTTCAGATTCGGTGCTGCAGGTCGAGATCATCGAGAAAGGCTCAAACCTTTTCAGGATGCTCTATGTGGAAAAGATCCCGCCTGTGACGATAAGCCTCAGGTTTATGCCCGTGTACCCGAGGGGAGGAGTGTATTACGGCATGATCACCCCTTCGCAGCTGATCAATGAAATAGAAAGAGAGCAAAACCTGCTTGGAAAAATCGTTTCGGTCAGTCCGGACACCATTTACCTGACCTTCGAGACGGAAAAGTCAAGAAAATTACCCGTCACAGCGAAACTGGACCTGACTTTCGAAAAGCAATACATGCGATACGGCGAGGTGGATTTCGTACCGGACTGCGTGCTGGTGAAGGGCCCGCAGGTTGTTATCGACGCCATGGATTCGGTTTCACTCGGTTCGATCCACCTCGGGCAACTTGATCAGAATTACACCGGCGAGAAGAGTTTCCCGTCAGACAGCGCAAACCGCTACTTGTCGTTTACTCCTGAAGTGGTCAAATTCACTGTCCCTGTTGAAAAATTCACTGAAGCAGCCATGGAAGTGCCTGTAAGAGTGTTCAATAACAACGGACAGAAGATCAAAACCTTCCCTGACCGTGTCAAGGTATTCTATACCGTTGCACTGAAAGATTATCCCAAGATCGAGCCCGGGATGATCTCCGTGATCGCCGATTTTTCAAGCGAGAATTTCCAGGAAGAGGGAAAAATCAAGATCAGCCTGGAGAGTTTTCCTTCCTATATCCGCATCAATAAAATTGAACCCGAAAAGGTCGAATTCATCATCATCCAATAATGCTCAACATAGGACTCACCGGCAATATCGGCAGTGGCAAGACCCTTGTGTCCGAACTTTTCAAGGAGCTGGGCATACCCGTGTTCCGCGCAGACACCGAAGCAAAGAAATTGTTTGAAGATGACCGGATCAGGATTCGGATCAGGGAACTGTTCGGGAATGAGGTTTTTTACGTTTCAGGTGAAATCAACAGGGCAAAGCTTGCTGAAATCGTGTTCAGCGACCGGGAAAAGCTGGACCTGCTGAATTCAATCATTCATCCTGCAGTAAGACAGAATTACGAAGAATGGTGCCGGCTCCTCCACGATGCACCCTACAATCTTTACGAAGCGGCAATACTCTACGAATCAGGACATTACCTTGAGATGGACCGGGTGATCTGCGTGGTGGCACCGGAATATCTCCGGATCCAAAGGGTCATGGACCGGGACCATGTGAAGCGCGAAGAGGTCATCCGGAGAATGGAAAACCAGTGGCCGGAAGAGCGTAAATCAGCCATGGCTGATTTTGTGATCGTCAACGACGGCATTGAGCAACCGGAACTGCAGGTTAAGGAGGTGCACCGGAGGTTGGTGGGGTAAGGGCAGTTGGACAGTTGGACAATTGGACAGTTGGACAAATAAAGACCAAAGACCAAAGACCAAAGACCAAAGACCAAAGACCAAAGACCAAAGACCAAAGACCAAAGACCAAAGACCAAAGAC
>CAYUQP010000037.1:0-32231 GCA_964447005.1 uncultured Bacteroidales bacterium | reverse complement strand
AAAGACCAAAGACCAAAGACCAAAGACCAAAGACCAAAGACCAAAGACCAAAGACTAAAGACTAAAGACCTATATACATATGGAAAACAACTTGATTTTCGGGATCGGTTCCCGGGTGAAGCATGAAAAATTCGGGGCCGGGGTGGTCATCCAGGTATGGCCTGATAATTACGAGATCGTTTTTATGGATTACGGCGTCAAACAAATCATTCACGGCGCAGAACAACTGGAGGTGATCGATTACAGGAGCCCGGAACCCGACCAGCTTAGCTTTGACAAGGTTGAGCGGTTGCTGGTAAAAATACTCCGGAAGTTTTCCGACATCCAGGAGACCGTTCCGATGGGTGAAAAATGGAATGGCGGGAAAATGATCCTTCAGCCGGGCAACACGGGTTTGCAAAATAAAGAAATCCCGATCGAAACTTTCTTCCACAAGATCGTGATGGTGCGCGACCGGCTGCGCGTCATGGAACAGCGGGTGAACGCGAGCAAACTGTCGGATGAGGAGAAAGTAGATATTCAGCAATATATAACCCGGATTTACGGCAGCCTGACAACTTTCAACGTGCTTTTTGCGGATAAGGAGGATTACTTTGTAGGTGAAAGAGGAGCCTAGCGGTTTTGGACTATTTTACCACTCAGGCACTGAGAGCACTGAGAAACACTAAGAATAATCAAACTGAAACCTGAAAATCGCGCAATGCCGCGTTCAGAGAGGTTTTCTTATCCGTTGAAGCCGTTCTTTTGCCGATAATAAGTGCACAGGGCACATTGTATTCCCCGGCCGGAAATGATTTCGGGTAAGTGCCCGGGATCACGACACTCCGGGGAGGCACCATGCCACGGTATTCGACGGCCTGATCTCCTGTTACGTCAATGATTTTCGTGGAAGCCGTCAGTACCACGCCGGCGCCCAGCACGGCCTCCTTCCCGATCCTGACCCCTTCGACAACGATGCAGCGGGAACCGATGAAACAATCGTCTTCTATGATCACAGGGGAAGCCTGCACCGGCTCCAGTACGCCACCGATCCCCACGCCGCCGCTGAGGTGCACATTTTTCCCGATCTGCGCGCATGATCCGACCGTGGCCCAGGTATCCACCATCGTGCCTTCATCGATGTAGGCGCCGATATTCACGTACGACGGCATCAGGATTACGCCGGGCGCGATGTAAGAACCATAGCGGGCCACGGCTGCAGGCACTACCCGGACGCCTTTTGAGCCGTAGTCTTTCTTCAGAGGTATTTTATCGTTAAATTCCAGCGGACCCGCCTCAGTCACAGAAGTGTTTTTTATAAGGAAGTAAAGTATGACAGCCTTTTTCACCCACTCATTCACATTCCAGTTGCCATCTGCAAATTCCGCAACCCTTAATCGTCCTTCATCCAATAACCTGACGACATCCTCAATCATGTTCCCGGTTTCCGGTTTCTTTAACTCCTCCCTGTTTGTCCAGGCTTCCTCGATGATCTGCCTTCTTTGATTGTTCATGACGTTCGCTTTAAGGATCAAAAGTAAGCAACTTCTTCGTATTTTTGCAAACCAAACAGAAGACGGATGGGGCGCATCATGGCCATCGATTACGGAAGAAAGCGGACCGGCATCGCGGTTACCGATGAACTGCGGCTGATCGCCAACGGGCTGACCACGGTACCGTCGCATGAGGCGCTGGCCTTTATCAAAACTTATATTCAGAAAGAAACCGTTGACATCATTGTGGTTGGCGAGCCAAAACAAATGAACAACCTGCCTTCTGAATCGTTACAATACATCATCCCGTTCATAAACAGGCTTAAAAAAGAATTTCCCGGGATTCCCGTGGAAATGGCCGATGAAAGGTTCACGTCTAAAATGGCCCTTCAGACGATGATCGATGCCGGATTGAAGAAAAAAGACAGGCAGAACAAGGAACTGGTCGATACCATCAGCGCCACGATCATCCTGCAGTCTTACTTAAGCCGGCTGGAAATAATGAATAAAAAGAACTAAACAAATGATACTACCAATAGTGGCTTACGGACATCCGGTCCTGAGGCGGGTCGCCTCGGAAATCGGTCCTGATTACCCGGGGCTCAATGAATTGATCGACAATATGTTCGAAACCATGTACTCATCCGAAGGGGTTGGACTTGCCGCTCCCCAGGTCAATCAAGGGATCAGGCTGTTCATTGTCGATGCGGCTCCTTACGCTGAGGACAAGCCCGAGCTTAAAGATTTCAAAAAGATCTTCATCAACCCAAAGATCGTTGAAGAATCCGGTGACGAGGTAAGCTTCAACGAAGGATGCCTGAGCATACCGAAGATCAGGGAAGACGTGATACGCAAGCCCGTGGTCAGGATTCAATACCAGGACCGGGATTTCAATTTTCATGAGGAAGTCTATGAAGGCATTCCCGCGCGGATCATCCAGCACGAATACGACCACCTGGAAGCAAAGCTTTTTGTCGACCGGATCAATCCGCTGAGGAAAATGATGCTCAAGAAGAAGCTGAACGATATCACCAATGGAAATATCGAAGTGGATTATAAAATGATCTTTCCAGGAAAAAAGAAAAAGATAAAAGCCTGGTAATTAATTACATAGTATAATTACATCTGAAACTCCCCGAAGATGAAAAGTTTAAGGTTCTTTTATTTAGCGTTGCTTATCGCAGGTATTATAGGTGGTTGCAACAGTGGCCCAAAAGCTAAAATCACCAGCCTGGAGAAAAAAATGACCTCCGAGAATTTCCTGCTGGATGAAAAAGGCCTGCTGACGGCTAAAGAGCTGGTCCAGGAATATCTTAACTATGCTGAAAATCACAAAGATGCCCCGGATGCACCTGATTATCTTTACAAAGCCGCCGACCTCTCACTGAATATCAACGAGGGCAGGCAATCACTTGAATTATACAACCGGATCATTTACCAGTACCCCCAATATCAGAAAGTACCGGAGTGCCTGTTCCTGATGGGTTATATCCATGAGAACTATTTCCAGGAACTGGGCAAGGCCAAGGCGATCTACGAACAATTCCTTGCCCGGTACCCGGATCATGATTTCGCCGATGATGCACAGATCTCCATTGAGAATCTCGGCAAAAGCCCGGAAGAGTTGATCCGGATCTTCGAAGAGAAGAACAAGGTGCTAAGGGACACCGTGATTGGATGACTTTATTCTCCCCTCCTGGCGAAACGCCGGTTCAAGAACGGCACTGCATTGCTCAATTTTCATTTTTCATTTTTCATTTTTCATTCGACCCCCACCCTGGCCCTCCCCCAAACGGGTTATCGGCCCCCACCCTGACCCTCCCCCAAACGGGGGAGGGAATCGGTGGCTGTTCGAATTTACCCCGGAGGGGTAATCTGTCTGTAGAACTGATGGCGATTAGTAATGCTCTCCCCTCCCGACGAAATCAAGGTTCAGGGACGGAAAGATTGCACGGGAGGGGCCGGGGGTGGGGACGGGAGATCATTTCACATTGAGCACTGAGCATTGAGCATTTCATTTTTCATTTTTCGTTGTACCTTCTACCTTTTTCAAGGTTAAGCTTAAATAGTTGAAAAATTCTTATATGTTTTTCAATAAATCATCAGGTTCAAGCTTTAACTTAGGCAAGCAAAAGTCAGGTCAGTTTATGAAGATAGAAGAATTTACTATTTTCGTTTTATTAAAATATTATATCACAATCCTAAATTATCACTTAATACTATCTGAATGTCTCTTAATATCAGCTATTTAGAAAACGAAATAATCGATCAATACCTTTACGATGAGAATCCGTCCAGGCCATGGATCATTGGCTTCAGCGGAGGAAAGGACAGCACAATGTTATTGCAGGTGGTCTGGAATGCTTTATTGAAAACGGGGACTTCATGCGGATATTAGAAGAAGAATAGAACAAGAAATCGTAATGAATTAATTACTAAGATACCACTTTGAACTCTTTAAATAAATACTTAAATGTTTTTCAAAGATTAAGAATAGATCGGGCTCATGGTTTCGCTCCTCATAAACCAATATTATTAATTTCACTCATTCAAGCATTTAAAAATGAACTAATAACTTCCGATCGAATTTATATTACTCCTGAATTGGTTGCCTTATTTAAGACAAACTGGAGCTTACTTGTTAGATCAAATCATGATTGTAAGTTTTCTTTACCTTTTTTCCATTTAATTAGTGATAAGTTTTGGAAACTGATAGCAAAAACCGGGTTTGAGAATTTCTTAAAATTCCCATCGTCAATGAGAAGTTTTGCTAGTCTAAATGCGGCAATTGATTACGCTATCATTGAAGAAGACTTACTTGAACTTTTAACCGATAAAAGGAGTAATGATATCTTGCTTAAGTTTTTGTTAGATTATTATTTTCCTGAAACTAAAAATAACTTCAACCTTTCAAATCAGAAACAATATGATCTCTTTAATGAAATAGAATCCAAGATCTTAGAAAATAATTCCGATGTTTATAGCAGGGAGCTAAAATCCTTATTAAAGGATAGAGAGGAGGAAGAAATATTTATTCGAAGCAATATTTTTAAAAGAGAAATTCCAAAAATATACAATTATACTTGCAGTATTTCGGGCATGAAAGTCGATGCAATATTTGCAATATCAATGGTTGATGCCTGTCATATCAAACCTTTCAGTCAAAGTTATGATGATACGATTTCAAATGGAATTGCTTTATGTCCAAATTTACACAGAGCTTTTGACAGAGGATTAATTTCAGTAGATAATCATTATAGAGTTATCGTCTCTAACACATTTAACGAGAATAACTCAGATTACAGTATAAAAAAATACAGTAATCAGAAAATAATCTTGCCTGATAATTTAAAATTTTATCCATCACAAAATAATCTTGAATGGCATAGGAGGAACTGTTTTCAAGGTTCATAAAATCAAAACGGGAGCGCAATAGTAAGTGATAATCAAACCTCCCTCCCCATCCCCTTAAACACCTCATTAACATGCCATTCCGTAAATTCAGGTTCGGGATAATACTTCTCCCTTTGCGGGAGTCTGATCTCTTTCCCATGAAATTTGAGCAGCCATTCCTGTGCGCCGGTTCCGTTTACACGATCAGAGACAAAGATTACATTGTTTTTTAAGGTAAATGCCCCCAAATCAAATAGTTTGTGATGCAACGTGCATAAAGCGATGCCGTTGTTTTCCGTATCCGGTCCCTGCGCCTCAAACCACTTGATATGCGCTGCTTCCAAAGCAATGTTTTTCTGAGCCAGCCTTACACTAAATTCACAAACAGCACATCTATATTCATAAGCAATAAGGATTTGATCCCGGAAAGCTGCATTCCTGGTTCTTTTTTTACCCGATGAAATATCAAGACCGGTTGCAGATATTATGTCCTCATGAATAGATTCCGGGAAGTTTTTACTTAGGATATGCCAGGCTACTTCTTTAAGGACTAAGGGATAATTTATCAATCTTTGTTTTATTTCAGGTATGAAACATGCCGATATTTCGTTTTCAATTAAATACTGAGAACTGGGATCATTTGACGTGTTAATCAAATTAGGCTTGTTGAATTCCCAGATTCCATCATTAGCAAGCCTAACAAAGGGATATTGAGGATTAACATTTTTTCTTGGAGGGCCGAAATCGATAAGAAGATTTCTCAATCTTTCTTCAATTTCTTCGTACTTAATAAAATGTGAATTTCCGTTTTGAATTTCACCAAGCGCAATAAGAATAAGTAAAGGTTTATGGGGCGCCCTCTCCGAACCTCTGATCCAGGATTTTATTCGATCAAAGGATTGTAGGATTTCCTGGTTGGTCATGGCTTACCTGTAATTTCACATATCACGATAAAATTAAAAAAATCTTCATGCAAAATGACACATGAAATGTTCAATGCAAAATACAAAATGCAAATTGATCTCCCCGTCCCCTCCCCCGGCCCCTCCCATGTTATGATTTCATCCCTGATCCAACATTTCGTCGGGAGGGGAGATCGTTGCGGGGCGCCGTCATTTCTACCAATATATAACCTCTACGAGGTAAGTATTTCCCATTTTGCATTTCCCATCCTGCATTTGATTTTTCATTTTTCGTGGAACAATTTTCGTTTTTCATTTGATTGTAAAATGTCGCATGGAAAATGAAATGAAAAATGCAAAATGCAAAATGAAAAATTGAAAAATGATCTCCCCTTCCCCTCCCCCGGCCCCTCCCATGTTATCATTTCATCCCTGATCCAACATTTCTTCGGGAGGGGAGATCGTTGCGGGGTGCCGTCATTTCTACCAATATATAACCTCTACGAGGTAAGTATTTCCCATTTTGCATTTCCCATCCTGCATTTGATTTTTCATTTTTCGTGGAACAATTTTCGTTTTTCATTTAAATGGTAAATGTGCCATGAAAATTCAAATGAAAAATGAAGAATGACGAATGAAATCAAAAATGAAAAATGAAAAATGAAAATTGAGAAATTAAATGAATAATGAAAAATGAGAAATGAAAAATGAAAACCGAAGGTTTTGCGGTTGTCACCTTATCAGTTCCAGCCCGATCCGGCATTCCAGGCATTTCTTCTCGTCACAGAAATTGGTTTTCAGTTCGATCAGCGCCTGTGACTGAGAAGCCGACTCCGGGACGATCCCGAACTCCCCGAACCTTCGTGTGATCCTGTTCGTTTCCGGGCCGATGGATTCGAGCAAAGCGAGCGCCCTGTCCTGAAACCCCGTCTGTCCCTTAAGTTTACCGTAAAGGAACAAGAACGGGATCACATTGTTGATCATGATCAGCTCGACAGTCGACCCGGAGATGTTCTTACCCATCTTTTTTGAAGGCCGGTCAAAATAATAATGCTCCTTCCAGTAATCGCTCACACCCACAGAAAAGAAATCCAGCAGGTGGTCATAATCGGGACACCCGATGATTTCGCTGAAGAAATGCTCCCGCCGGTGGATCAGCATGGCCAACTGAGCCAGGCGGATCGTCGGAAAGTTATTGGGCCTCAGGCGCATGAACTTCCAGAGATGACCCGATACAGGCTGAAGGGAGAATTTATTTTTCAGGTGCTGGTATTCCTTCTTCAGCTTTTTAGGATACTCGCCCTGGAATTTTCCTTCCAGCAGTCCTGCCTGGCCGAACAGCATGGCTTCGACCTGGAACAACTGGTCCTTATGTTTTTCAAGGTATTGTACGGGGGTATTCCGGGCCAGTTGTTCGAACGGCAGTTTATTGATCCTGAACCCAAGAGTGGACGCAAGGGCCTCGAAGAAAGCCTGGTTCCAGTCGTTGTTGCTATACCGCAGCAGATCCTCCAGTTCTGCCGCTTTGCGTTCCAGCCTCCTTACCGAAAGGGCTGTCATACAATCCGTTATCACCAAGTCCCTGACCTCTGCCAGCCGGAAAGCGCACGGGATCCAGAGGTGATTGTTCAGGAAGAAGTTGTAAGTTTCAAACATTTCCGGGTGCAGGATCTCTTTGAGCACCAGCGTGGGAATGATCTCACCGGATTTTCGCCTGACCAGCAGGTCATCTTCAAAGACAACATGCAGGATGATCTTATCATAAGCTTCATCAAACTGATGCCGGTGGCGGGTCCAGTCCGACGAGCGGACATGGATCTCCACATTTCCGGCCCACAGGGTATCCCCTATCCTGACCTGTGCATTGGTGAAATCGGGCCCGGCATCCAGGTTGTGCTCGCCGGTTCGGACCAGCAGAAGTTCTTCTCCTTCCCTGGTATGAAATTGCCGGCCCTGCAGCCGGAATTTCCAGACAAAATGTAAAAAGTCCTCTGTCATAGCATCTCATTTTTATATTTATCCGGAAAATGGGTGTTTTATACCCGGTGGATCTGAACTTTTTTTTTAACAATCAGGACACTCAATATATTTTCATCATGACATGTTAATCAAATGTTAATTTTGATATTTTTGTGTAAAATGAACTTAAAACCCGGATCGTTGTCTTATGAATCTGATTGCTGAAAGACTTCAGAAGCTTGAAGAAAAGATAAGGCAACTTACTGAGGACCACCATAGAATTAAAACTGAAAACGATTCTCTGACCCGTCAAACGGGCGAACAACAACAAATAATCGAGCAACAAAAAGAAGAAACAGAACATTTAAAAAAACAGGTCCAGGCGCTTATGATCGCCCGCTCAGTCGAGAATAACCATGAGACAGACAGGGTTAAAAGTAAGATTCAGGACCTGGTGCGGGAAATTGACCGGTGTATTGAACTGTTAAATAAATAATTAGTAACCGGAGATTAACAAGGAAATGGAAGAGCTGACCATAACGGTAAAGATAGCTGACAGACCTTACAGGCTGAAAATTAAAAGAGAAGAAGAGGAGATCATCCGAAAAGCGGTTAAAAATATCGAAATGAGGACAAGGGAGTATTCAGAGCACTTTGCTTTTAATGATAAACAAGACCTGATGGCCATGGTACTGTTGCACTATGCGTCCACGGCTCAAAAACTTGAGAATGACCTGTCATCCGGTGAAAAAATGGTACTGACACGAATCCAGCTACTGGAGGAACTGATCACGCACCATCTTGGCTGACGGTTCAGTCACCAGCGTTCTTTGAAAACAGGAAAAAGAAATTTACCCGCATTCGTCCAATCCTGGTTTGATAAATCAACACTATCAACATCAGGGCGTGACTTACCGGAGCTAGAACAGGCTGCAGCCCTTCGCAGGAAGGGATCGCGCACAAGCGTGACAGCAGAAGTTCGACCTGCCGGGGCACCCCTAACCGTTAAAATTTGGGTTTATCCCAAACAATTGGATGAATTGCGGGTTATTTTATAGAAATAGTTCACTAAAATATATACTTCTAATCATTACAAGCCATGAACCAAATACTGATTTATCTTCTGGATGGGCTGGCAGGATTGATTCTTGGAGTGGTGATCGGATCATTTTTACTGAAACGGATCAATTCCAAACGCTTCGCGGAAATGATGCGCGAGGCCGAAGAAAAAGCCGAAGTCATTAAAAAAGAAAAGATCCTGCAAGCCAAGGAGAAGTTTCTCGAACTGAAGGCGGAACATGAAAAATCCGTCAATGAGAGAAACAATGCCGTCCAGGTCAATGAGAACCGAATAAAACAAAAAGAATCACAAATCTCCCAGAAATTTGAGGAAATCCAGCGAAAGCAGGCTGAACTCAACGCGATAAGGGAAAATCTGAACAACCAGCTTGAAATTGTTTCCAAAAAACAAGCGGAGTACGACAGGATCATCAAAGAACAGGTAGAAAAGCTCGAATCCATTGCAGGGCTCTCTGCCGAAGAAGCAAAGCAGCAAATCGTCGAAACCCTTAGGGAGGAAGCCAAATCGGATGCTATGGTGTATATCAAGGACACCGTGGAAGAGGCCAAGATCACCGCGCAGCGGGAAGCCAAAAAGATCGTCATCGAAACGATACAGCGCACTGCCGCCGAGCATGCCATCGAAAATACCGTATCGGTCTTCCCGCTTGAAAACGACGACATCAAAGGCCGCATCATCGGCCGGGAGGGACGGAACATCCGCGCCCTCGAAGCGCTTACCGGTGTTGAGATCATCATTGACGATTCCCCGGAAGCCATCATTCTGTCAGGTTTTGACCCGGTGAGGAGGGAAATTGCCCGCTTGTCGCTGCACAAACTGGTGACCGACGGCAGGATCCATCCTGCAAGGATTGAGGAGGTCGTTGCCAAAACCACCAAGCAGATCGAACAGGAAGTGATCGAGGTTGGAAAGAGGACCTGTATCGACTTGGGTATCCACAACATGCACAATGAGCTGGTCCGGATGATCGGCAGGATGAAATACCGTTCCTCTTACGGGCAGAACCTGCTGGCCCATTCCATCGAAGTGGCCAAGCTGAGTGCCACGATGGCTGCCGAGTTGGGCCTGAGCCCTAAAATGGCAAAACGGGCAGGCTTGCTTCATGATATTGGCAAAGTACCTGACAATGAGCCGGATCTGCCCCATGCAATCCTGGGTATGAAAATGGCGGAGAAATTCAAGGAACATCCCGAAATTTGCAACGCCATTGGAGCTCATCATGACGAGATCGAGATGGAGTCGCTGATCGCCCCGATCGTGCAGGTTTGTGATGCGATCTCCGGCGCCAGGCCGGGAGCCCGGCGTGAAGTGGCCGAAGCCTATATCCAGCGCCTGAACAAGCTGGAGGACCTGGCCCTCTCCTACCCCGGCGTGGTGAAGACCTACGCCATCCAGGCAGGGCGCGAGCTCAGGGTCATAGTCGGCGCCGAGAAAGTGTCGGATAACGAAGCCAGCAAGATCTCGTACGAGCTGTCGAGAAAGATACAGGATGAAATGACCTACCCGGGACAGATCAAGATCACGGTGATCCGTGAGACCAGGGCGGTCAATTTCGCGAAATAACAGATCTCAAAACCGAAACGTGATGTCCGGCAGCTTGTTCAGGTGCCGGACATCAGTCTTTTAATATTGTCGATGGCCGTAGCGGTTCCGAAAACAGTCAGGGTATCTCCCTTCCTCAGGTAGGTATCACCATGAGGGATTTGTTTCTCTGAACCCCGGGTCAGCAACATCAACATGCCGTCCCTGTGCAAAGGGATTTCCTTTATCTGCTTTCCATCAATTTTAGACGATCTTACCGGCAGATCTTCCACGATATAATTTTCAAATGAATCGATCAGGGAATGCTGGGCCGTAGGCCTGATGATCATATTTTCAAACGTCGCAGCCAATACAAGCCGTGCATCAACAACTTCGACCCCCAGGTTATGCAGTGTAATTTCATCGGTGACCGTTTCCGATTTTGAAATGATTTTCTCATGAAAAAGATCACGGCGAAGCATTTCACACACCCGTTCATTTTCCTCATCAGAACCGGTTTGAACCACGACCGGGTTTTCCTTCCGCAAGCCAACCTTTTCATAGATGCCCGGATCCCGGCCATCGCCCAGAACCACATCCAGACCTTTATTCCTGAGGTCGACATATCGTTTCAGGTCTCTTTCGATGATGACCGAAGCCCGTCCGTGCATTTTAAGCCTTCGCGCCAGCAGTACCCCTATACTGCTTCCGCCGACAATGATTGATTTTTCATCGCTGATCGCCTTTTCCCTGAAGACAAGGTTATACAACAGAGGCGAGAAGAGACAGGTGATAATTGCCATGATAATCAGCACCGTGTTCATTCCCGGTGTGATTGCACCCAGTTCCATGCCGACAAAAGCCGCCGCGATAACAAGCCCAAGGCGGGAAGCCATCAGAAATCCCCCGGCCAGGGTTTTGCGGAATCCGAATAAGCCGGTCCATAAAAATGAAGGCAGTACTTTAACGAGAAAAACCAGCAGCAGGACCAACGCCAGCACCATGTACAATGATTTGTCGAATTCCCCGAGCGCATCCAGGTCAAATTTAGCCCCTACCATAACAAAAAAAACAGGGATAAAGAAGCCATATCCCATGCCTTCCAGTTTCAGGATAAGTAAAGACCTTTCCTTGTGCAGGAAAGCCGACAATAATAACCCGCTAAGGAAAGCGCCAAGTAATATTCCTTCCTGACCCAGAAATTGCGACAAGGCAACAAATACAAACAGCAACAGAAGCGCTCCCCTGATATTGATCTGTGATGCAGCATGAGCAAGCTGATAAGATATCTTTCTGAACAGTGTAAACTTGATCCTCTTCCCGATTGTGTAAGTAACAAAGAAAATCGTAAACAGTCCTGCAATGAAATACAGTTCCTTGCCCGTCCCGAAACGGATGATCACCGTGCTGAATACCAGAAGGACGATACCGGCCACATCAGCCACGGCTGCTGCCACAATGAGCATCTGGCCGTAAAGGGTATGTGTTTCTCCCCTGTTCTTAAGTACGGGCAGGATAAGTCCGAGGAATGTTGTTGTAAGGATCACTGAAAAAAACCAGACATTAGGTATCTCAATCACAGAGGCGAGAAAAAGGGAACCCGCATATGACAACAACAAGGTAAGGGTAAAATGCAGAATCCCGGCCAGCAAAGGGTTTTTCAGCACCTGTGAAGTGGTAACTCTTTTCCTGGGGAAGGAGCCAGTCAGTTGATCGACATCTATTTCCAGGCCGCTGAGGAACATGATGAACATCAGGCCCATGATCGCCAGGAAATCAAGGACAAAAATTGTATCTTCAGATATCATGTCCAGGAAGAAGTACCCCAGGATGTATCCGATGATGATCTCCATCACAACGGCCGGCACTTTTTTGACTTTAAGCAATGAAAATGTGATCGGAATAAGCCAGGCCACAAATATCACCACCAGTAGCGGAAAATAATCAATTCCAAAAAGCATGGTATGATTATATTTTAATTTTTCACCAGGATAAAATTACTCATTTCGTGAACCGCTGATGAATTTTTTTATTTTAGCCTTCCAATAAGTTTATTTCCGAATTCTCTGTAAACCTATAAATCCCTGGCATGAACCATATTCTCGAATTTATTGACCATAAACTTATTCTCTATAATGATTATGTCGGCGGGTATCTGATTCTTTTGTTGCTGATCCCTACCGGCCTGTACATGATCTTCCGGCTGAAATTCCTGAATGTGACCATGCTGGGACATACCATTAAAGTTGTTGCCGGAAAATTTGATGTTAAAAGTGACATTGGTGATGTTAACCATTTCAAGGCGCTGACCACGGCACTTTCGGCAACAGTAGGCACAGGGAATATTGTCGGGGTTTCATTGTCGATTTTCCTGGGAGGTCCGGGTGCTGTGTTTTGGCTATGGGTAACCGGCTTCCTGGGTATGATCCTCAAATATTCTGAGTGTACCCTTTCGCATAAGTACCGGAAATTCAATTCCGACGGAACCGTATCCGGAGGGCCGATGTATTACATGGAATTCGGGCTGAAAGAAAAGATCGGCAAAGGCGCCAGGGTGCTCGCCCTTATCTTTGCTGTGGCGACCATACTTTGTTCCCTGGGGACCGGAAATATGGCCCAGACCAACTCCATGGCCGATTCACTGCTGATCAATTATGCCGTACCAACCTGGTTATCAGGCATTATCATAACATTCCTGGTATTCCTGATCATAGTCGGCGGGATCAAGCGGATTGCAGAAGTAACCTCCCTCCTGGTGCCGTTCATGGCGATTTTTTACTTCCTGGGCGCCATCATTGTGATCGGGGCGGAATATGAACAGGTCCCTGCAGCAATCCGGCTCATCGTTTCCGATGCTTTCACCGGAACTGCCGCCACCGGGGGATTTGTGGGGTCCACCTTCCTGATGACCATGGTCTGGGGGGTCAGGCGGGGGCTTTTCTCCAACGAAGCCGGCCAGGGGTCATCTCCGATCGCACACGCTGCAGCCAGAACCAAATACCCTGCCCGCGAAGGGCTTGTGGCTTCCCTGGAGCCGATGGTAGACACCCTGATCATATGCACGATGACCGCGCTGGTCATCATCCTGACAGGAGCCTGGTCATCGGGGATTAAAGGGGTGGGAATGACTGTCCTGGGTATGGAAAGAGGACTGGACAGGATTGGCATCCATGGCATCGGGGAGCATATCGTGGGAATTGGGATCCTGCTCTTTGCCTTTTCAACGGTGGTAAGCTGGAATTATTACGGTACGCGGGCGGCCATTTACCTCCTGGGAGAAAAAGCCGTGACACCTTATAATTATCTTTACACTGCTTTTGTCTTTTTCGGGTGCATCTGGGGCATCGACCTGGTGTGGCATTTTGTCGACGCAGTGATCACGTTCATGACCATTCCCAATCTTATCGCGCTCTTGTTGCTGTCGCCCGTGATCATCAAAGAAACCAACCATTACCTGGCTGAAATGAAAAGACAAAAAGCCGTTCGCCTGTCAAAACAAAGACAAACAACCTGATGGCAACAGAAGGACATTTCAAGAAATCGCTCAACCTGTTCGATTCAGCGGCGATCACGATGGGATCGATGATCGGGTCGGGCATATTCATCGTCAGTGCCGACATAGCCCGGAACGTCGGTTCCCCGGGATGGCTGCTGGTAGTGTGGGGTGTGACCACCATCATGACCGTCCTGGCAGCCCTCAGTTACGGGGAACTGGCGAGCATGCTTCCTCATGCCGGCGGCATTTACGTGTACCTGCGCGAAGCCTATTCCCCCCTGTTCGGTTTTCTTTACGGCTGGACCTTTTTCCTGGTAATCCAGTGCGGCACCATTGCCGCGGTGGCCATGGCCTTCGCCAAATTCACCGGGGTACTGCTGCCGGTCATTTCCGAATCGAACACTCTTCTCGACCTGGGTTTTTTCCAGTTCAACACCACACAGCTCCTGGCGATCGTCATGATATTGGTCCTGACCTGGATCAATACCCAGGGAATTAAGGAAGGCAAGCGGGTTCAGAATGTTTTCACCTATTCCAAGGTACTGATCCTTCTTGCATTTATCGTGCTGGGCATCTATGCCGCCAAGGCTACCCAGCTTGACGTATTCAATGCTCCCGGATTCTGGGACGCGGCAAAGTTTGAAGGAAACGGGCAGGTACCCATCAAAGGATTTTCCCTGCTGATCGCGGTTGCCATGGCCATGGTCGGCTCTATCTTCGCAGCCGATGCCTGGTATAACATCACCTACACCTCAGACGAAGTCATCAATCCGAAAAAGACGATCGCCCGGAGCTTATTCCTGGGCACACTGATCGTCTGCGTCATTTATTTCCTGGTCAATGTGGTATACATTATTGCCTTACCGGTGAGGGGCATTCCCGACGGTGCCACAGTCCTGGAACGTGGCATCCAGTTCGCCAGCGAGGACCGGGTGGCCACCGCGGCCATTTACAGGATTTTCGGCCAGAAAGCACAGATTTTCATGGCCTTGGTGGTGGTGATCTCGACCTTCGGTTGCAATAACGGGATCATACTTTCCGGTGCCCGGGTGACTTACGCGATGGCAAAAGACCGCTTGTTTTTCAAAAAAACCGGTGAACTCAGCAAAGCCGGCGTACCTGCATTCGCCCTCTGGATCCAGGCTGCCTGGTCGACGTTGCTCTGCCTGACCGGGACTTACAGCCAACTTCTGGACTACGTGGTCTTTGCGACGTTGCTCTTCTACATCCTGGTCATCTTTGCCGTCTTCATGTTACGGAAAAAACATCCCGAATGGGAAAGGCCTTACAGAGCCTTCGGATTCCCGGTATTCCCGATAATCTACATCGCCGCCTGTCTTCTGATCATCATCATCCTGCTGATCTACAAGCCATTGTTCACCTGGCCCGGGCTGGGAATCGTGCTTGCCGGAGTGCCGGTGTATTATTGGTGGAAAAGGAGACAAGCTTTGCGAAGCACCGACGACTAATTTTTATCTGGTAAAATCATCCGCTGCACCCTGTCTCTTACCACTATGGCCAATTCTTCCGTGGTGTAAGCATCCGGATATACCGGTTCTGAGAAACTGACGCTGATCTTGCTAAAAGGACGGGGAAAAATAGCTTTGCGCGGCATGGCCTTATAGGCTCCCCTGATTGCAACAGGCACTACCGGTATGTTCAGTTCTTTACTCAGGATTGCAAAAGTCTTCTTGAAATCGCCCATTTTACCGGTCTTCGTGCGGGTGCCTTCCGGGAAAATGATCACGTTTTTACCCTTTTTAAGCACTTCCGCAAGCTTTTGTATTGAATCCTTAAGATCCTTGTTGACATCCATCACAATGACATTGTTCCGGTTGGCCAGGTAACGAAGGAACCAGTTATTCACATGCTTTTTCTTTGCATAGAAATAACTTTTCTTCATTGTTTTCATTTTCAGGGCGGCAGCCAGGTATAATCCATCGAAGAAGCTTTCGTGGTTCGGGGCGATGATACACGGCCCATCGGGTACATTTTCGATGCCTTTGCTGTTGAGACCGGAATAGACCGCAAAAAAACCTTTCGCTGAATTCTTTATCATAGCCAGTGTTGGCCAGGTTTTCGGTAATTTTACCTGGACCTTTTCCTTGAGTGCTACAGCCCAATTCGTTACATCTTCTTTATGCCAGCGCTTATTGATTTTTATATGGTCGGCGAGAGATCTTACATGAGGGAACTTTGACAGGTGCTCTTCCTCAATCTTAACGCCAAATGTTTTTTCAATATAATCGATCAGGCTCAATTTACCCAGGGAATCCAGCGCAATATCGAATTCCAGGTGATGCTGCGGTGAAACGGTCATATCCACCTGGCTTTCAAGGAAAGATTTCACGGCCAGGAATTCCTCAGACTGGTCTTCTTCAAGCTGAGGAACCTCCTTCCTGTCTTTAACCGTGATAAGTTCTTCCAGTTTAAAGCGCTGGATCTTGCCCAGGCGGGTTCGGGGCAGCTCTTCCCTGACTAGTGAAAACTGCATGATCCGTTTGTATGATGTCAGCTCCTTGTTAAACTCAGGGATAACCTTTTCACGAAAATATTGTTCGGCATCTTTAACCTCTTCCCCGGCCAGAACCGTAAAATCAGGAAAAATCACGGCGTGAAGATTGTCATTGCGCAGGAAAACCCCGGCTTCTTTGACACAGGGACAGGTTTTTTCCAGCTTTATTTCAAGCTCGACCGGGTTAATGTTCTTGCCACTGGGCAGTACGATGATCTCTTTCTTCCTGCCGGTGATGCGCAAATACCCTTTCGCATCAATTTCCCCGAGGTCACCGGTATAAAGCCAGCCGTCCTTCAATACTTCTGCCGTTTCTTCCGGGCGGTTATAATAGCCTTTCATGATATTGGGCCCTTTGGCCACGATCTCTCCGTCCCTGATCTCGACTTGCAATCCCGGCAGTGCCTGTCCCGTGGTCCCGAGAACGATCTTGCCGGGCCTGGGGAAGGTGATCATCGGGGCCGCTTCGGTCATACCGTAGCCTTCCATGACCTTGAACCCCATGATGCTGAAAAATCGTCCGACCTCCATGTTCAGCGCGGCGCCTCCGGATACCATGATCTCAAGCTGACCGCCCAGGCCCTGGTGCACTTTCTTAAAGATCTTTTTAGCGAGCCAGGTACTCCGCGTAGTTTTCACGATGCTGAAAAACAGCCTGCCGATCATTTTCGCGTCGATCTTTGCCTTGATTCCCTTATAGAGCAGTTCATACAGCCTGGGAACCCCGATCATGATCTTCACCGGGTTCTTTTTCAAAGTTTCGATAATTTCTGATGCCTGCATGGAGGGTGACATGACGATGCAGCCCCCGGAAGCCAGCGGCGCCAGCAGCGAGCCGGCCATGGGAAAGATATGGTGCAGCGGTAAAAGCATCAGCACAGGCCGGTCGGCATTGAATATCTTCACATCCTCGGTGACCGCATGGACATTAGCCAGCAGGTTGGTGAACGAGAGCATCACCCCTTTCGGGCTTCCGGTCGTGCCCGAAGTGTAAATGATAACGGCTGTGTCGTCCTTTTTATAAGGGATCTCCCACGGGAACATTTCCGTGACGTTCTCTGTGATTATATTTTCAAAAAGGAAAACTTCCGGCTCATAGCGAAGCTTCCCTTTCATTTTTTCCCAGGTTTTGGCCACCCCCTGGCTGTAAAATACCAGTTCAGGCCTGCAATCATTTAAAATATAGGCCGCATCGTCGGCAGAAGAAAGAAAATCAACAGGAACAACCATGGTGCCATTCTGCCAGCCGGCAAAAAAGGCATAGAGCCATTCCGAGCGGTTTTCGGAAAAAATCGCTATTTTTTCGTAGCTTTTGCCGGAGAATAAAGCGGCAAAAGCGTTGATTTTACCGAAGAAACGGCTATAGGTTTCGGTGTGGTCGCGCAGGATCAGCGCGGGCTTTTCAGGGTATTGGGTGTTTATCATCAGGGGGCCAGGTAGGTGAACGATTGATGCAAAAGTATTATTAATTTTAAATTTTAGATTTTAAATTCTCAATTCTCCATATCTTTAAACGCGATTTAATAAGGCCATTACTTAAATTACAAAATCAGGACCAATGAGCACTAACAAAGAAGCCTGGGGATCCAGGATCGGTCTCATTCTGGCCATGTCGGGAAATGCAGTGGGTCTGGGTAACTTCCTCCGCTTTCCGGTCCAGGCTGTACAAAATGGAGGAGGGGCATTCATCATACCTTACCTGGTGTGTTTCCTTTTAATGGGAATCCCTCTGCTCTTTGTGGAATGGTCGATTGGCAGGTATGGGGGACGGTTTGGACATCATACCACACCGTTCACGTTTGAAAAAATGGGGAAGAATGCTATCTGGCGGTATGTCGGTGTGTTTGGCATCTTTTCAAACGTAGCCATTGCCGCCTATTATTGTTACATTGAAAGCTGGGCCCTTTCCTATACCATGCATTCGGCAGTGGGATCTTTCCAGGGGCTCGACCAGCATGGTGTCTCAGATTTTTTCTCCAATTACCTTGATTTGTCGACCACAACCACAGGAATACCTTATGAAGCTGTTGTTTTTTTCCTGGTCTGCATGGTGCTCAATACCTGGGTACTAAGCCGGGGAATAGCAGGAGGCGTGGAAAAGATGGCCAAGATAGCCATGCCGATGCTTATCTTTTTCGGTATATTTCTGGCAATCAAGGCCGTTACGTTGAGGGCCGGCCATGAGAATGCCATCAACGACGGCTGGGAGGGACTTAATTTCCTCTGGACGCTCCACTTTGACTCGCTGACCAATCCAAAAGTCTGGCTTGCTGCAGCCGGGCAGATCTTTTTCACACTTTCACTCGGCCAGGGATCGGTGCAATGTTTTGCATCATACGTTAAGAAGAAGGATGACATTGCCCTGAATGCCATGTCAGCCGGCTGGATGAACGAATGGGTGGAAGTGGTGCTGGGCGCTTCGATCATCATCCCGATCTCTATTGGTTACCTGGGTATCGATAAGGTAATTGAACTTACAAGCCTGGGAGGACTGGGGCTGGGTTTCAGAACGATGCCTTTCCTTTTCCAGCAATGGGGAACCATCCTCGCCGCCATGGCCGGGCTTGCTTTCTTCGGACTGTTGTTCTTTGCCGGCATTACAAGCTCCCTGGCTATGGGTACACCTATCCTGTCATTTATGCAGGATGAATTTAACTGGTCACGGAAAAATTCCGCCCTTGTTTTCGGTGGCGCAGTCACCGCGCTGGGTCTTCCAACAGTATTTTTCTTCCAGCAGGGCGTTCTCGACGAATATGACTATTGGGCAGGGACGGTATCGCTGGTCGTCTTCGCTATGTTAGAGATCATACTATTTTCCTGGGTCTTTGGTATTAAAAATGGATGGAAAGAGATCACGGCAGGCGCTGATATACGAATACCGATAGTCTACAAGTTCATTATCAAGTGGATAACTCCATTCATCCTGATCACCGTGTTCTTTGGATCATTGGTCAGGCCTGTCAACGACGAATGGTCAAAGGTCTCGATCAGCCATTGGCCGCTTCACAAGGAGAGTATCATTGGCCAGTTGATCCACAAAGATATCGGGCCCAATAAGGCTTACATCACTAACAAGTTCTATGCAGAATTTGAAGGTGTGATCGATTCTGTTTACCAGGCGGGGCATAAAACCATCATGCAGGTTTCTTCACCTAATCAGTCCAGAACGGGGACCTACGTGCTCGGCAAGAAGAATAAACCGTCGGTGAAGACGGGCGATCAGGTCAGTACAGGAGATATTATGTATACAGGACGTGTTGTGAACCGGGTACTTTATACAGACCTTGCGCGACTGCTTCTGTTGATGCTCTTTCTTTTCTCGGCATTATTGGTTTACGTAGCTGCCGGAAAACGTAAAAAACAGGCCCATCATCACAAATCAACAACTTAACTTATGAATACCTCGGCAATTATATTCATGACGCTGGCACAGTCAATCATTACATTGATCACCTTCAGGTTCCTTTACATGGCGATGAAAGCTAAAAAACGCCCTGAGCCGGATTCTTATGTGGACAATGATGAAGATGTCTCAGAAGTCTGAATCTTTTCTTGGTAATCATTCAGCAGATTTGAACTCCAACGACTAAAGCCGTTGGTTCCTAGTTAGTTGCAAAATATCAACCGACGGCTTTAGTCGTCGGCGATGCGAAAAAAAGAGGCAGTTCAGACTTTTAAGACAACCTCTTTTATACGCATAAACTGGCTTCTGTAAATTATCTAAAAAAAAATTTTTGTCGCACCGGGTATTTTTTTCTTTTTTCCGGATCAATAGGTATGAAAGACCGGATCAAGGATTATTTTGCCTTCAATTCCAAAGAGCAGCGGGGTCTCATCGTCCTGCTGGTGCTGATGCTATGCTCGGTGCTGATCAATGTTTTCATGCCTTTTATGGTTAAGGAAAAGCTATTCGACTCAAAGGCTTATCAGGAAGAAATAGCGCAATTTTTAGACGAGATGGAAAAAGCCGACTCAATTGCAGGTAATAATTATACCAAATCAAAAGATTTTCTCTCAAAAGAGAAAGAGCCGGTTCTATCAGCGTTCCAGGCTGCACCGTTCCAATTCAATCCGAATGAATTAAACGCGGACGACTGGAATGCCATGGGGATGGATGAGCGGATCACGAAGAATATCATCCGGTACCGGGAAAAAGGAGGAAAATTCAGGGACAAGGAAGGTTTCAGCAAGATCTATGGCATGAATGACGGAATTTACGGCATTCTTGAACCCTATATCAGGATTCCCGCAGAAGAAAAAAAATACCCGAAAAACGATACAGGCAAATACCAGCAAAATTTCAATACGAACCAGGAAAAGAAATACGAGAAGTACAAGCCGGAACCGGTGATGGTCGAATTAAATTCAGCGGACTCAACTGCCCTGCTTGCCTTGACCGGTATCGGGCCATCGTATGCCGGCCGGATCATTAAATACCGCGACCGGCTGGGCGGATTTTATGCCGTGGAGCAATTGATGGAGATCAAAGGCATGGACAGCATCCGCTTTAATCAATTCAAAGACCAGATCACGATCGATTCTGCCCTTATCAGGAAAATTGATTTAAACAATGTTGCTTTCAAGGATTTGCTCAAACACCCTTATTTTGAATATTATCTTGTAAAGGCTATTTTTCAAAAGAAAGATGAAGTCAACCGATTTGATTCGGTGGGGCAGATCAGAAGCGTTCCGGTGATGTATGAGGAGCTGTACGGGAAGATTTGTCCTTACCTGGAAGTGAGATAGGTTCCAGGGTTCCAAGGTTCCAAGGTTCCAAGGTTCCAAGGTTCCTAAGTTGCAGGGGTCAGGGTTTCATAGTTTTGTTTTGTGATATCAGAAGAATTCCAGGTTTTGATAGATGGAGGCTTCCGGGGGGACTTCCACGTCGGGTTCTTCTTCCTTAGGTATCTTGATGCTAAGTACCGGCTTGGGTTCCCGGGCGGCAATGCTTTCCGCAAGGCTGCCGTTGATCAGACGGGCAAAGCCCGTTCTGCCGTGAGTCGGCATCACGATCAGGTCGGCCCCGACCTCCTGGCTGAAGTCCGCGATACCGGACTCGATGCTGTTGCTGTTGTATATATTGATCGAGCATTTCTTCAGTGCATACTGATCCTTGAATTCTTTCATCAGGCGGAAGCTTTCCGGGGTAGCCTCAAAATCTGAAGGGGTTATGACTTTCAGCAGAAAGATCTGGGGTTTGTAAGCCCTGACAAGATATTTTATCTTTTCAAAGACCGGGTTGGTTTGTTCTTTGAAATCCGAAGCCAATACCAGCTTAGAAATATTAAAGTTGGGGCGGTCGCGTTTGATGGTGAGCACGGGCGCATCAGCCATCCGGATGATCTTCTCCGTGTTGGAGCCCAGGAGCACCCGGTTAAAGCCGCTTCTCCCGTGGGAGCCGATCACTACCAGGTCGGCCCTGCTGAACTTTTTCGTGTTGAAAATCTGCCAGACTGGCCTATCTGTAACCAAAAATTTATTGATCTTCAATCCCTTGAGAAAATCCAGGCCCATCAGCCTGTCCATTTCACCTTCGGCTTTCTCTTTTATATTTTTATAAAAATTCTCATAATAGGCAAACTCCTTCACACCGATTGTGGGTATATCGCTGGAATGGACCAGCCATATCCTGGCTTTCAGTTTCCTGGCCATGATGGAGGCAACGCGCAGGGCATTCAGGGCATACTCCGAAAAATCTGTAGGTACCAATATCGTTTTCATAATAAAAATAGATTTAAATGAACCGAAGAATTGAACCTCCAATATACGAAATTTTTATCAAAAATGCAAGCAAATCAGATATAAAGAGTATCAACACAATGGAAACCTGGAACTTTGGAACCTGGAACCCTGGAACTTTGGAACTTTGGAACTTTGGAACATCCTACCGCCCCAGCCACTCCCCCAGCCTTTCCACGGCCGTCACCACTTTCGGGCAATGAGTTTCCACAAAATTGTCATGGTTCTTTTCTTCCTGGAAGAGCACATCTGCCGCTTCCATAGCTTGCCGGCCGTTAAAGTCGACGTAAGCGATGCGGGCAGAGAACTCATGCGGGTCGCGGCCGAAATCGGAGCCGGGCAGCATGGCCACGCCGGTATCGTCGAGGATGCGGCTGCAGAGTTGTTTGCTGGTGTGGATGCCCATGGCATGGAATTTCTCCCGGTAGTGACCGAAATCGGGAAAAATGTAAAAGGCCCCCTGTGGCGACGGATAGGTGATGTTCCATTTGTCGAACCGGACCTCGATGTATTTCAGGATCGTCTTAAGGATCTTGCGGGCTTTGACCAGGTATTCGTCCAGGAACGGCCCGCCTTCGAAAGCTTTCACCGCGGCGTACTGAATCGGGGCGCTGGTGGCAGTGAAGGTCTCGCTGGCCACGATGGCCATGGCTTTATGCAGCCATCTCAGACCCGATGGGAAGGAGAAAAAACCCAGCCTCCACCCTCCTGCCCCGCACCACTTGCTGAGCCCGTTGCTGATGATCGTCCCCTCGGGGTAATACCGGGCTACGGAGACGTGCTGGTTGTTATGGTGCAGCAGGCCATAGATCTCGTCCGAAACCAGGATAACGTTGTATTTCCTGGCCACTTCGGCCAGGCGTTTCAGCCGTTCGATCGGGTAGGTCACCCCGGTGGGGTTTGACGGGTAGTTCAGGATGGCGATGCGCGGCTTGTCGGGGTCGCTCATGCAGATCTCTTCCAGCATGTCGGGGCTCATGCGCAGGTCGTTGTCGTGGCGTGTGGGCACCCAGTGCACGTGCCGCCCGATGATCTGTGCCTGCGGTGCGTACGACACCCAGCTCGGCGTGGGAATGATCAGGTCGCCGTAATAGACCAGTTGCAGGATGAAGATCAGCTCTTTTGATCCCGGGCCGATAAGTATGTCTTCCGGCAGGTCATCCACCTTATGCATGCGCTGGTTGAAGCCGGCAATTGCTTCGCGCAATTCAGGCAGCCCTCTCACCGGGAGGTAGTCTTTCTGGTGGGCATTTTGCCGGAGCGCTTCCACCACTTCTTCGGGCACCGGAAAAGGCGACTGCCCCAGTCCCAGGCGGAACACCTCCCGCCCTTCTCTGATAAGCTGGCGGCTTTTTTCGTTGATGGCCAGCGTGGCAGACGGTTCGAGCCCCCTGACATTCAGGTTCAGATTGACATGGAAATGATTTTTACTGTGGTTGCTCATTACTGGTAAAGATCAAATGAATTTGATTTGATAACCTTAAAAGTAATCATTTTTTTCGGAGAAGGCAGGTTATCTTTCTTTGCCAATGCTTCGCGGACGTTCGCTTCATCGGCGACAATGACGGCTTTGATCATGAAGTAGTTTTCTTCGAAGATACTGATTTTTTAAACCACCAAGGCGCACAAAGGACATCACAAAGGCACACAAAGTACCTGGCTGCCTGATTATTACCTTTGTGCGCCTTCGTGAAATCCCTTTGTGTTACTTTGTGGTAAAAAGAAAAAGGAACAACCGTTGTTTCACCTTTAATGATCGATAAGGAGAAATTTCCATGCCGGTACTACCTGAATGGTAAACCCATTATGCTCAATGGTCTCTTCATCATCTTCGGTGATGATCAATCCGGTGTGCAGTTGATACGTTTTCATTGCTTCAATCAGGCCATTGATTTCGCGCTGCCGCACTGTTATAGGCTCGATGGATTGGCAGACCTGAATAGCTCTGACCACCTTCTTGTGACTTACCTCTATAAAATCACATTCATGATTTTCGCGATGATAATAGATGTCGGCTCCAGTTCTTCTGAGGTGCAAAAAAACGAGGTTTTCGAGCTTTCGGCCAAAGTTCTCGCTGAACTGAAACGAAACAATACCAGCCATGCCGCTGTCCACACAATATATTTTTTTGGGATTGGCCAGTTGTTTTTTCAGTGAGTAATCAAATTTGTTGATGGAAAATAACAAGTAGCAATCTTCCAGGTAACTGATGTATTCTTTCACTGTTATGGCGTTGGCCAGGCTAAAAGTGTTCTTAAGGCTGTTGTAACTGGTTTCTTTTGCAATGTTACTGATCAGAAAATGGGTCATCTCCATTAAAAGCCTTCCATTCCTGATGTTGAACCTTGCAATCACATCGCGGTAAAGTATGTTTTCGAACAGGATCTCCAGATAATCCGGGTTGCCGCTTCGAAGGTACTCAGGAAACCCGCCATTGGTCATGTAATCCTGAAATGCCTTTTTCAGAATAGTCGTCTTTGCAGGAGAATAAAAATCGTTGGGTTCGATTCGGATCTCTCTGAACCAGCAGTATTCGGTAAACGAAAACGGGAATATCTCGGTTTGCAGGTATCTGCCCGTAAGATGAGTCCCAAGTTCTCGGCTCAGCATATTGGCGTTTGATCCTGTGATCAATACTTTGTGTCCTTCATTATGAAGGCGGCGGATGAACAATTCCCATCCCTTAATATTCTGTATTTCATCAAAGTACCAGGTTTTTTCGGGATCATAAAGTTCGTGAAACGCCTCGTACAGCTTTTCAAAATCACCGGAAGTAAAACCGATAAGGCGGTTATCATCAAAATTGAGACTGAAGTTCTTTTCTGCCCCGCTATTTCTGATATGATCCATCATCGTTGACTTCCCACAACGACGCACCCCGGAAAATATTCTAACAAAGGGATCAGCGCCGACTGCCACAGGAGTAAGTCCTTCTTCCCGCTCAACATAATGAAGTTCACTATGCGATTCTTTTTGCGCAACGATTACTTTTTTAATATCCTGCTTGTTCATCTTACTAATTTATAATTAGCAAAATTAATATTTATTACTAATTTATAATTAATAGGATTAATATAAACTTCAATACCGAGTTTTCGGACTGACGACTGACGACTGACGACTGACGACTGACGACTACTCAGAAAACCTCCGCCACCACTCCAAATCCCACTCCGACTTTTAAGACAGACTCCTATCTCCTGTTCAGGATCAGCCGCATAGTGACAAACCCGGCGATCAGCAGGACTGCACCGAGAATGGCCCAGTTACGGATAGGAACGTAGTGATTGGCATAAAAGTAATTGCTGTTGAGCACTTCCACCAGCGCTATTGGGTCGGCGATATGAGTATCGTGGCAGGTCTCCTGTCCGGCCACCATCCCGTAGCCCAGGTATCCCGGGTCATCGGTGAGGTATTGATAGAGGTACTGCATTTCGTCCGGGTGCATCATTTTGTCGTATTCATCAGCGATTATGATCAGCCTGACCATGTTCTGGAACTTAAAAACCTCCGGTTCACAATCGATCCTGGATTTGAAAGGGAAAGGTGGCGGAGGCACCAGGCCGGCCATCTCAAACAGCAGGGGACCCGGTTCGACGCTGCTGTAGCCATTGGCTAAAACGACCGGTGGATATGGTGCCCCGAGGACCATGTTCGGCGCGACATAAAACTGGTTGGTAAAGAATATGAATGGCCAGACCGTATAAGGGATGGCCAGGTGTACACCCAGTTCAGGCGTATACGTTGCAAATGGCAACAAGTTGCCGGCACCGGCGACAAGAAATTCCCAGGGGCATGGCGCCGGCGGTGCGGGCGACAGGCAGATCGCCCCAATCCTGGGCGGCTTCGTTCACGTAAACATTGACATTGATGTCGATGGTCACGCCGGGTTCGATTTCAATATCCTCTACAAGGATATAGTAATCCGCGGCTTCAACGCGCGGGAAAAACAGCATGCACGGCAACAGCGCCATGCAGACGATGAATAAATTCAGCTTTTTCATCTGTATCTATATTTATGGTTAAAAGAAATCGTAAATAATGGTAAAAAAGGCTGAGTCAAAGGCCAGATACCTCTCACTTTCCGGGACTCCGACGACTAAAGCCGTCGGTTTCCTTTTTGTAACCAACTTATAACCAACGGCTTTAGTCGTTGGCGCACTGACCAAGAACAAGCAAGCAATAGAAAATGGCTTTTGAAACAACCTTTTCACCAAACCAAAATGTTTAACTAATCGGCTTTAACCCACTTCACGGTTAAAACATTATTTCCAGTATTCAGTCGGCAGATGTACATTCCTTCGGGCAGGCCGGATGCATTCCAGCTTATCAGATGATCGCCCGCAGGCAGGTATCCGAAGTCGACCTGTGTAACCAGGGCTCCGGTCATATTATAAACCTGCATTATAACCTCTGATCCGTTTTCCAGGTCAAAGGCATAGTTAAGCTGGTCCCTGACCGGGTTGGGGTATATTTCAAATGAGATTTTACCAACTTCCGGGTTGTTGATGCCTGCAATGGCCCATTCAAAGGCGCCCATGTCGAGCCAATCCCCATAGTAACGCGGGCTGCCGCAAATGCAATATTCCGGTAAATGTTCAGGCATGTACCATGCCGAGCTATCGGGCGTGGCCCTGTCCATGCAGGGAGAACCATACTGAAGGCTGTAGGGAAAATCAAAAGATTCCCCGACAAATGCAGGATCTTCATCGATATTAAAAAGATACTCCACATAAGATCCTCCAAAAAATCCGTCCTGGCCTCCTTCGATATTATTGTAATAAAACCCAGGGTAGCTCGGACCGATCGAGGTGAAATAGACCTGGTTTCCTACAACCGCCGAATTGCCCCATATGATATTGTTGATGATCTGTGGATTGGAATGCCAGTAGAAAAACATAGCGCCTCCATATTCTCCCGAATTATCAGCTATCGTGTTATTCATCAAAACGCCATCGCTATATTCATAATAGCTGACAGCTCCGCCATGGTCAGCATAATTATCAAAGAACAGGCAGTTGGAGATGATCGGGGCCGAATAGGAATAGGCTAAAACTGCGCCGCCATATTCCGCAGCATTATCATAAAAGATACAATTCTGAATCAGCGGACTTGAATTCCATAATGCGATGGCTCCACCGCTTGGGGGATAACTGCCATCGATGGTCGCTATGTTATGCCTGAACGTACAATTATATAAATTCAGTTTATTATGCAGTTTAACTGCAAACACACCTCCGCTGTTCTCATGGTTCGGCCCCAGGGCATGCCCATGTTCAAAAACACAATGATCGAAAACGGATAAAGCGCTGGTATCACCCGACTCGCCCTGATAGCCAAAGCCATCCCACATGAGGTTCGGATTGGAGTGTGTGAACAGGATATTTTCTTCTTCAGTACCTTCAGCCATGACATTTCCATAAACATTGAACTGGTAGGGTCCCCTGACCGCCACTTTCACGCCCGGTTCGATCGTGAGCGTCTGCCCGTTTTCGATCGTAAGGTGGCCATCGACAAAATAGGGTGATCCCTGCTTGTCCCAATTCCCACTCACGGGACCTTCAACGATAAAGGTGGCTTGCTCGTGGACGCCACCTATCGATCCTTCCTCGATTTCCCAAAAGCCTCCATCCCGGCCGTTTCCACTGAAAGAAGTTACATACTGGATATTATCCGCGATCAATTTCAGATAATGGGTCCCGACATCTATCAATAAAGACTGGGCTACAAACTGGGCTTCCGGTGAAGCATTACCCGAAATATCGTACAATTTCCCGATACTTGTTTCGCTGATCCATTTTGATGGATAGGAGACCAGTTTATTCGTATCCTGCAGCATCATCAATATGGATTCTCCCTCTAATTCAATTACAACATCATTATTATAATAATTGCACCAGGGATGGCCGTTTTCATAGCCCCAGTCCTCCCCCTGGACATCCGGGCCAAGGCTTGAGAGACCCATTTTTATTTTCAGGTCACCGATCTCATAGCCCCGGTATTCCAGCTGAATCAGGGTATTAAAGAACCCGGTTGAACCCTCCAGGAAATGCCCCAGGCAGGCAGCGGGGTCAGGGTCAATGTCATCGTAATCCAGCGAAGCACCATAATACATTTGGGTACCATGGCCATTTCCATACAGTTCCGGGCCTGTACCGTCGGCATCCCAGCCGGCAAATCCTTCATGGTCGTCATTCAGTCCCTGGAATGCTAACTCCGGGTTTCCTTTGGTTAAAATTCCGTTCAGCACATTATAATAAGCTCCGCTCCTTCCATTTCCCATAAACAGCTGCCCGTAAGTCGATTCATAATGTATCTTGATCTCCTTCCCGTCAAGGTCAGCTAATAAAGCATCCGCAATTTCAATCATTATATCATCCGTTGCCACATTATACAAAGGTGAATACCCGGATTCAGTAAGCCAGTTGCCGGATACCGTATTAATATACATATTAACGTAATCGAAAAAACCTTCAAGCAAAAGCTGACCATCCAGCTCAAAAGTGAAGGATGCATCATAGTAATTCGAATAGCTGTAATTATCAAAGAAAAACCAGTCTATTCCCTCCTGGTCATCCCCCAGTGAAGAAAGACCATATTTTATTTTGACCTGGTTCATTAAATAACCATGATCAGCCAGAGCCTGCTCAAACTGCGGAAATCCTACCGGTCCGGGCAGGAAATGAGCGCAGGCATGATCGGGATTTTCTGTGATATAATCATGGGATGATCCGTAGTAAAACTGATTCGTGAAGCCTGGAGCCGGCACCAGGTGACCAACAGCGGCCGGTTCTGGACCGCTGCCGTTGGCATTCCACCCGGCGATGCCTTCTCCCTGATTAACGTACCCTTCAAACTGGATCTGTGCCTGCGTGGCGAAGTAACCAAACAGTAATGTCAACATTACTGTAAGAAATGGAAAAATGGTAATCTTTTGTGATTTCATAGTAACCTCCTATTTGATTTGATTTGGATTGAATTGATTGTCCTCTAATTTACAAAACCGGGAAGGCAGATATGAATCAGATTTGTAAACGCCGGGGTTTAATTTGTGAACGCGGGGTTTTTGGGGATGAACGCTTTGGAGTCGTCAGTCGTCAGTCACTGGTCATTGGTCACTTGCCATTGGAAACTGAACCCGAAGGGTTCAAACACGAATAGCAGAGAATGGTTGCGATTATGATAGGCGACCCTGAAAGGGTCGAATTTTTATTACGCTAGCTTGAACCGCACCAGCGTCCCCCTTGCCAGCCCTTTCTCGTCTTTCAGGTCGATGATCTCCAGCGTGATCTTCTTTTTCGATTTCCGGTTCAGTGCAGCGATGCGTTCCCGTGTTATTACAGTGGCCAATGATTTATGCTTCGCATCCTGCTGCATAAGGATCTCCTGCGCTTTCTGCCTGCCAATTCCATCATCCTCCACTTCAAAGATCAACGGGTCGGGTGTTCGATGGGTCGATGGGTCGATGAGTCGATGCGTCGATGCGTCGATCGCCTGATCCTAATCTCTATCTTTCCTTTCCCTGCCTTATGCTTAATGCCGTGCTCGATGGCATTTTCGATGAAGGGCTGGGCCAGCATGGGCGGGATCATTACAGTTTCAATATCAATATCAGTGTCAATATCAATGGTGTAGTCGAATTTGTCGGCGTATCTTACTTTCTGGAGTTCGAGGTAGTTTTCGATGGTTTTCAGCTCTTCCTCCAGGGGAACGACTTCTTCGATACTGCTGTCGAGGATATTGCGCATGAGTTTAGAGAACCGGGAAAGGTACCTGATGGCCTTACCGGGTTCTTCATTGATGATGGAACTCTGGATGCTGCCGAGGGAATTGAAGATGAAATGGGGGTTCATCTGGGAGCGGAAGAGTTGCTGTTTGAGCATAACAGCCTAGTTATCAGCTTTCAGTTTGTTTTGCCGTAAAAGGAGGATGGCTAAAAGAACGATCAGGCCAAGCAAGCCGCCCATGCCGGCCAGGAAAAAGGAATTCTGGCGGATCTTCAACTGCTGAAGTTGATTGGCCTGTGATAAACTGGATATTTCTTCTTCTTTTTTTGCAGTTTCATACCTGGCCTGGATTTCCTTTAATTCCTTGTTCCGATTATACAGGTAGATGCTATCCCTGACCTTCGACGACTCTTTCAGTGCGGCATAAGCTTTCGGAATTTCTCCTGTTTCATTATAAATAGTCTCCAGCAATTCGTATGAATCAAGTATGAAGGACCATGCCATGAATTTTTTATATCCTTTCGATATCGGCACATAAATCTCCATACTAACCCCCGGGACACGGGCATATTCATCTTTTACATAAAATGAACCAGATATTGACGATATCCTCCCGTAATAAATAGCAGAATCGCAACATGACTCGGCTTTTTGAGACAATCCCCGATTATGGAAAAAATCAGCCATGTAAAGATATCCCCTGTACAATCCATACAAGTGGCCGTATTTCCTGGAGAGCCCGATCCCATATTTATAAAAATACAATGCGCTGTCGGGCTTTCCTATTTCTTCGTACATATCGCCCAGCGTAGATGAACATTGCGACATCAGCGCCCTTTCTTCGATAATTTCCGGATCATAGATCTTAAACGACATAAGATACCTGTCAATCCCGGTCCTGACATCCCCGGCCAGCCTGTAGGAATCGCCATAGGAAGCGATCATCAGCGCTCTTTCAATCCTGTTAACCGGTATCCCTTCTATGTATTGATAATATTTCTCAAACATCTGTTTACCAACTGTTCCGTCAGGTGAAGTTAAGGTATTGGCCATGTATCCAAATGAAGCGTAGATCTGTGCTGTCCGGAGATTATTTTTTGATGCCAGGGCCAGTTTCAGTCCTTCCTCCAGCATCTTCTGCCCTTTAGTTTTCTCTGTTTCAGAAAAATATAAGGTTGAAGCCAATTGCACATGCACATCGATCATCATGGCCGTATCATGCTGATCTTCGTAAAGATACAGTGCTGTATAAAATTTATCCGCTGCCTTGGAGAATTCGCCGTTGAGGTAATCCAGAATTCCCAGGTTGTACCAAGCATAGGCTTCCCCGGGTGGATAGTCCAGCCGCTTTGAAAGATCAAGCGCCCGGTTGGCGAGGCTGTCGGCGCTTTGAGGCTGACGGCGGTTGTTAAGGAACGAAAGCTGGTTCATGACGTCGACACGGGAATTGCCGCCGGCCGATGGTAATAAAAGTTCGAGGCTGTCGGCCTTGCGGCTGTCAAAAATGAAATTTATCTGTGGGATGACTTCGACAGAAATGAATACGAATACGATGACCAGGGATCGTTTCAGGTCCATGTCCCGGTCAGTTTATCGAACATTTCCAATAATTGCTCCCTTTTACGCGAAGCAACCGGGACTTTAACATCGCCTTCAAGGACTACATACCCGCCTTCTGACTTTTCAAATCTTCGGATAGTCTTAAGGTTGATGAGAAAAGACTTATGCACCCTGAAAAAGCCGCTGTCGGCGAGCATATCTTCATAGTCTTTCAGGTAAGATGAGGTAATGATCCTTTCCTGGTTTACCAGACAGACAGTTGTATAGCTGTTATCGGATTCGCAGTAAAGGATTTCGTTGACCGGCACCAGGTGGATATTATCAAAAGTTTTGATGATGATCTTTTTACCTGATTTATGTTCAAGGGAGAGGTGTTCCCTCAGGTTTTCCAGTTGAGCCATGAAGTCCTTCTGCACGGTTTCTCTTGCTCTTTCCACAGCCTTTGCCAGTTCATCCGGGTCGAGCGGTTTCAGGAGGTAATCCAGCGCGCTGAATTTAAAGGCTTTCACGGCATATTGATCGAAAGCGGTAATAAAAATTACCTTGAAATCGATTGTGTGAAGCTGGTCGAGCAGGTCAAAGCCCGTGCCGTCATCCATTTTAATATCGAGCAGGACCAGGTCGGGTTTAGTCTTTTTAATCAGATCCATCCCTGATTTAACACCATCTGCCTTTCCGATGAGTTCCACATCAGGGCAATACAAACCAACCATTTTTTCAATAGTAAGCCGCTGGTGGGCTTCGTCGTCGATGATGATCGTCCGGAGCACGCTGGTTGAAGATTTTTTTCTAAAGATAAACATAGCGGGGGAAATTCCAAATTCCAAATTAAACGTGTTCAAAACATAACATATATAAACAATCGT
>CAYUQP010000036.1:0-45562 GCA_964447005.1 uncultured Bacteroidales bacterium | reverse complement strand
CAAATTCCAAACAAATTCCAAATTCCAAGCACCAAATTCCAAACAAATTCCAAATCCGCAAATTTCCAAATCCGCAAATCTCCAAATCTCCAAATCTCCAAATTATTTAGAACTCTTATAAAAAACAAGAAAACCTTTGTTTTTTTGATAGAATTGATTTGAAAAATATACTTTTGCATTGTGAATTAAGAAACAAACATTTTAAAATCACAATAATATGGCTTACAAAATAACTGATGACTGTACGGCTTGCGGCACCTGCATCGATGAGTGCCCGGTTGAAGCAATTTCTGAAGGTGACATCTATGTGATTGATCCTGATATCTGCACCGACTGTGGTTCCTGTGCAGACGTCTGCCCGGTCGACGCGATCGAGCCGGCATAACATCTATTAACAGCAAAGAAAAAGAGGGTGTCTCAATGAGTACACCCTCTTTTTTTTTATATAACGGTTTATGTTCCCCTCCCCCGAATGGGGGAGGCCGGGAGGGGGCTGAAAACCGACGACTAAAGCCGTCGGTTATATGGTCTCCTTCCCCTGTTTGAGGGAAGGCCGGGATGGGGGTATCAATATTTTGTATCTTTGCAACTTGTTTGTCAAACATCTATTTATGGATAGATTTTCATATCTCAACGCTGCCGGTCCCGAATTCGTTGAAGAACAATATAAATTATTCCTCGAGAACCCACAATCAGTTGATGAAGGCTGGAGGCAATTTTTTGACGGGTTTGAATTTGCAAGAAAACATTATCCGGCCCGCAAGGAAGCTGAAGGCACCGTTTATCCTTCTGAATTCAAGGTGATCAACCTGATCAACGCGTATCGCCAGCGCGGCCATTTATTCACGAAGACCAACCCGGTCAGGACCCGCAGAAAATATACCCCCACGCTGGACCTGGAAAATTTCGGATTATCCGGTGAGGACCTTAACAAGACCTTCGAAGCCGGGCATGAGATCGGTATCGGGAGAGCTACACTGAAAGAACTACTCGAGCACCTGCAACAAACTTATTGCCAGTCGGTTGGCGCTGAATTTTTCTATATCCGCAATCCTGAGATCAAAGCCTGGTTGCAGGGTAAAATGGAAAAATCAAGGAATACTTATCCATTCACCCTGAAAGACCGCAAATACATCTACAGGGACCTTTCACGAGCGGTATCCTTTGAAAAGTTCATCCATAAGAAATTCCCGGGGCAAAAGCGGTTCTCGCTGGAAGGGGCCGAAGCGCTGATCCCGGCACTGGACGCTATCATGGAAAAAGGCGCGCAACTGGGGACGGAGGAATTTGTGATCGGTATGCCGCACCGGGGAAGACTCAACGTTTTGGCTAACATCCTTAAAAAACCTTACAAAGAGATTTTCAACGAGTTCCGGGGGATGAAATACGAGGATGAAACCCTGTTGGGGGATGTAAAATATCACCTGGGTTATTCTACCGAAAGGTTCACCACCACCGGAAAAAAGATGAAACTGACCCTCTCCCCCAACCCCTCTCACCTGGAAGCCGTTGACCCGGTGGTGGAAGGGATTGTCAGGGCCAGGGCCGACATGGATTACAAAGGCGATTTTAACCGCATCGCAGCCGTCCTGATTCATGGCGACGCATCGATCGCCGGCCAGGGTGTGGTCTATGAAGTGATCCAGATGTCGCAGTTGCCCGGGTACAAGACCGGAGGCACCATCCACGTGGTGGTCAATAACCAGATCGGTTTTACAACCAATTACCTGGATGCCCGTTCAAGCACGTATTGCACCGACGTGGCCAAGGTTGTCCAGTCGCCCGTTTTCCATGTGAATGGCGACGACCCGGAAGCCATCGTGGCAACAATCCAGCTGGCAATGGAATTCCGTTCAAAGTTCCAGCGCGATGTGTTCCTGGATATTCTCTGTTATCGCAAATACGGGCATAATGAAGGCGACGAGCCGCGGTTCACCCAGCCCATCCTTTATAAGATCATTGAAACGCATCCAAACCCGGCTGAAATCTACCGGCAAAAATTAATGGACATGGGCTTGCTGGATAATAGCTTCTTCGATGAGACGGATGCCAGGATCCAGGAAATCCTTGAAAAAGACCTGGAGGAATCGAAAAAGATCGGTAAGGCCGACATTCAGTCCTTCCTTGGGCATGTCTGGAAAAACATCCACAAGGCCAAGCCTGAAGACTTTGACTCTTCTCCCGTGACAGCAGTCGAACTCGACAAGATCAGGGCCATCGGGCGGCGGATCGCGCATGTCCCCGAGGGTGAGAATTACTTCCGCAAACTGGTAAAGCTCCAGGAAAGCCGGCACGAGATGATTGATAAGACCGGCATGATCGACTGGGCCATGGGCGAATTGCTGGCTTACGGCACCCTGCTGGAAGAGGGATTCCCGGTGCGCGTCAGCGGGCAGGATTCCATCCGCGGAACCTTTTCACACCGTCATGCTGTCCTCAAGATTGAAGACTCTGAGAAAGAATATTACCCGCTGGCCAACCTGAGTGACAAGCAGGCCAAATTCGAGATTTACAATTCACCCCTTTCGGAGTACGGTGTCCTCGGGTTCGATTACGGCTACTCTCTGGCCTCTCCCACCACGCTGACCATATGGGAAGCGCAATTTGGCGACTTTGCCAATACCGCCCAGGTAATTTTCGACCAGTTCATCTGCAGTGCTGAAGACAAATGGAATGTCATGAACGACCTGGTAGTACTCCTGCCACACGGCTACGAAGGCCAGGGGCCGGAGCATTCCAGCGCCCGCATGGAACGATTTCTAATACTGAGCGCCGAGTACAATATGCAGGTTGCCAATGTGACCACCCCGGCCAATTTCTTTCACCTCCTGAGAAGGCAGCTTCACCGTAATTTCAGGAAGCCATTGATAGTATTTACACCAAAAAGCCTGCTGCGGCACGCCCGTTGTGTTTCCCCGCTGACGGACCTTGCAACCGGGGGATTCCGCGAAGTGATCGACGATCCGCTGGCAGACCCGGGCAAAATCAGGAGAGTGGTATTTTGCACCGGTAAAGTGTATTATGACCTGCTGGAAGAAAAGGAAAAACTACAGGCCGGCGATACAGCACTGGTGCGTATCGAGCAGCTACACCCCTTCCCGCACAAGCAGATCAGGGGGATAATGGACAAATACAAACAATCCGCAGATAACCTATGGACCCAGGAAGAACCGGCCAATATGGGAGCATGGACCTTTATCCAGCAAAAGATGCAGGAATTCAACCTCCGGTTGGTCGCCCGTCCGGCCAGTGGCAGTCCCGCCACCGGGTCCCCGGAATTCCACGAGATCAGGCAGCGCAAGATCATTGAAAAATCGTTCGGCAGTTGCGACTGCCCCAAGGTTGCAGAAGAATGCCGTATGATTTGCATCGGCAACCGCTGGAAGACCTTTGAGAAGCAGTTGCTCAAAACCGGAAAGCCCATCACGACGGGTTCTGTATCGGCCATTCATAAACTTGAAAGCAAATAGCATTAGCATATGATCATAGAGGTTAAAGTACCCAGCCCGGGTGAATCGATCAGCGAGGTCCAACTGGCCGACTGGCTGGTAGAAGACGGCTCGTTCGTAGAGAAAGACCAGGAAATTGCTGAAGTGGACTCCGACAAAGCCACGCTGAGCATCAGCGCGGAGCAGTCCGGCACCATAAAAATACTTGTGAAGAAAGGTGAAACCATCGAAGTGGGTACCACCGTCGCCAAAATTGAAACAGATGGAAAAGCGCCGGCCGTAAGAACCGAAAAGAAGGCAATGGATGAAAAGCCTGCTGCTTTACCCGTGCAAGCACAGCCGGCAGATGCAAAACAACCAGAGCCGGTGCAGAAACCCGCCGGCGATGTTCGTCTCCATCTTTCCCCGCTGGCAAAGAAGCTGCTCGAAAGCAACCAGTTGAGTGAGGCGGAATTTATCGAATTCCTCAAAAGCTACCGCTTCGGCAAAAGCGATGTGGAATTTTACTTAAATGAAAAAAGTAAAATCCCCGCCTCCCAGCCTCCCCGCTCCCCTGCTTCCCCGCAATCCACCTGGGATGGAAAGCGGGACACCGAACGCAAAAAAATGTCGACACTCCGCCTGAAACTGGCTGAGCGCCTTGTTTCGGTTAAAAATGAAACCGCCATGCTCACCACGTTCAACGAGGTGAACATGACGCCCATCATGAAGATCAGGCAGCAGTACAAGGACGTGTTCAAGGAGAAGCATGGCGTGTCACTCGGATTCATGTCGTTTTTCACGAAGGCAGTGACGGAGGCCCTGCAGCATTTTCCACAGGTGAACGCACAGATCGACGGGGACGAGATGGTTTTCCACGACTATGCCGACATCGGGATTGCCGTCAGTACACCCAAGGGGCTGATGGTCCCTGTGATAAGGAACGCCGAATTGATGTCCCTGGCTGAGATCGAACTGAAGATCAAGGAAATGGCAACGAAAGCGAGAGACAATAAAATCAGCCTGGACGACATGAAAGGGGGCACATTCACCATTACCAACGGCGGTGTTTTCGGGTCGATGCTCTCCACGCCGATCATCAATCCCCCGCAAAGCGCCATCCTGGGCATGCACAACATTGTTGAGAGGCCCATTGCCGTCAACGGACAGGTGGAAATCCACCCGGTAATGTACGTGGCGTTATCTTACGATCACCGGATCATCGACGGCCGCGAGTCAGTCAGCTTCCTGGTGAAAGTGAAGGAAATGCTTGAAAACCCGGCGAAGATGCTGTTCGGGGGGAGTGATCCCGTTAGCAGACTTTTGGGGCTGTAGCAGTTGGACAGTTGGACAGTTGGACAGTTGGACAAAAATTAGAACAATGGAACTTTGGAACAATGAAACATTCTAATGATGCGCAAGACAGTTGATTTTCTGGTTATCGGTTCGGGGATTGCGGGGTTGAGCTACGCGCTGAAGGTGGCGGATAACGGCAAGGTCCTGATCATCACTAAGGCAAAAGCTGATGAGACCGCAACAAAATACGCCCAGGGTGGTATTGCCGCCGTGATGTACACCCCCGACACTTACGCCAAACACATCCTGGATACCATGAAAGCCGGCGATGACCTTTGCAACCAGGATATTGTGCGGATTGCCATCACCGAATCGACGGAAAGGGTGAAAGAACTGGTGGACTGGGGCGTTGAATTTGACAAAAAGGAATCGGGCCGGTTCGACTTGCACAAAGAGGGCGGGCATTCAGAGTTCAGGGTTTTGCATCACAAAGATCAGACCGGAGCCGAGATCGAACGGGCCTTGCTGAACAAGGTGAAAAACCACCCGAATATTGAGATCTGGGAGAACCACTTCACGGTCGACCTGATCACCCAGCACCATCTCGGGCTTGACGTGAACCGCAGGACGTCTAATATCACCTGCTACGGGGCTTATGTGCTCAATCCGGACACAAGGGACATTCATACTATTCTTTCAAAGATCACTTTACTGGCTACCGGCGGGGCTGGCCAGGTATACGGTAACACAACCAACCCTGAAATCGCCACCGGCGATGGCATTGCCATGGTTTACCGGGCAAAAGGTACTGTGGAAAACATGGAATTCATTCAATTTCATCCCACCACCCTGTATAATCCGGATGAAAAACCTTCGTTCCTGATCACAGAAGCCCTCAGGGGTTTTGGGGCGATCCTGAAAACCCGGCAGGGTGATGAGTTCATGCAGAAATACGATCCCAGGGCATCACTGGCTCCCCGTGACATTGTAGCCCGGGCCATCGACAATGAAATGAAGGTATCCGGGGATGATTATGTTTGCCTGGATTGCCGTCACCTGGACGCCACAGAGCTGATCAACCATTTCCCGACCATTTACGCCAAATGCCTTGAAACCGGAACCAACATCACCAAAGAGATGATCCCGGTTGTTCCGGGAGCACATTATACGTGCGGAGGAATCAAGGTTGATGAATACGCCCGCAGCAGCATCCTGAACCTTTATGCAACGGGCGAATGTGCCTCCACCGGTTTACATGGGGCCAACCGCCTGGCATCCAACTCACTGCTCGAATCAGCCGTTTTCTCACACCGTGCCGCGCTCGACTCCACAGCCAGGATCAATTCCATAATAATAAATAATGAAGTGCCCGACTGGAATGCCGAAGGCATGATCCTTACCGAAGAGATGGTGCTCATCACGCAAAGCCTCAAAGAAGTCCAGTCCATCATGACCAGCTATGTCGGGATCGTAAGATCCGACCTGCGTCTGAAAAGAGCCATGGACCGTCTGGAGATCATCTACAGGGAAACCGAAGAGTTGTATAATAAATCAATCCTTTCCGTCAAACTATGCGAACTCAGGAACCTGATCAACATCGGTTATCTTATCATCAAAATGGCACTGGCCCGGAAGGAAAGCCGCGGACTGCACTATTCTATTGATTATCCCCATCCGAAAGAGCGGGAAAGCAATTTTCAGCATGAGAACGGGCTTTCGGACTACTAAAAAATATTTTCTATGGCCTTGATCAAACCAGTCAAAGGGATTGTCCCGAATATCGGGAAACGGTGTTTCCTTGCCGAGAACGCGACGGTTATAGGGGATGTGGTCCTCGGCAACGACTGCAGTGTGTGGTTCAATGCCGTGGTCCGCGGTGATGTGCACTATATCCGTATCGGCAGCAAGGTCAATATCCAGGACGGAGTGGTCATCCATTGCACTTACCGCCAGGCACCGGTAAATATCGGGAACAACGTATCCATTGCGCACAATGCCATCGTCCATGGATGCACGATCCACGACAATGTTTTAGTCGGAATGGGTGCAATACTCATGGATCATGTAGTGGTGGAAAGCAACAGCATCATTGCCGCCGGTGCGCTGGTAACGAAAGGTACCCTTGTGGAAGCAAACAGTGTTTATGCCGGCACGCCTGCCAGGAAGATCAAAACGATCGATAAACACCTTTCGGAAGGGGAAATACAACGGATTGCGAACAGTTACAACATTTACGCCGGTTGGTACAAGTTGTAGGGCGCAGAGCATAGAGCATAGAGCATAGGGCGTAGAGCATAGCCTAAAGCCCTAAGCTCTATGCTCTAAGCCCTATGCATTTACAGCTGATCAATTACCCTCCTTAGCATTTCCGTCACCTGCTGGGCTACTTCTCCAAGCGCCGGGTTTTCAATGGCTTTCATGGATTCGATCGGGTTGACGGCTGCGATTTCCACTTTACCCGGACCCACTTCCTGGACGATCACATTGCAGGGCAGCATAGTCCCGATCTTGTTTTCAGCCTGAAGGGCCTTATATGCAAACGGAGGATTACAAGCTCCCAGAATGGTGTACCGTTGAAAATCAACACCGATTTTCTCCTTCAGTTTATCATGAATATCAATTGTGGTCAATACACCGAAACCTTCTTTCTTCAGCGCTTCCGTCGCAATGCCGATCGCTTCGTCGAAAGATGCATTGATCGTTTTAACAAAATAGTAGCTCATAGGTCAACTTTATTTAAAAAAAAATTCTAATTATCAGCAGAAAATAAAAAACCGCTTCATCCGATAAACAAAGCGGTTTTGCATTTTTTTCAAAGTCAATTACAGACCAAGCTTTGCCTTGACTTTTGGCATGATATTATCACCGGTTTCATAATAAAGAAAAGCGCCGGTGCCGATATCAAATATATAGGTATATCCATTTTCCTTCGCAACGGCATTGATTGCATTCTTCGCCTTATCGAGCAGTGGTTGCAGCAATTCAACCTGTTTCTCCTGGAGGTCGGTATCAGCCTGTTGCTGGAAGGTCTGGATCCTGGTCTCAAGGTCTGCCAGTTCTTTTTCCTTGGTTTGACGGATGATGTCGGACATAGTAGCGGAATTAGTCTGATAATCCTGCACCTTGGTCTGATACTCGGCATACATGTTTTGCAGCTGGGTTTCGAGCATTTTGCTGTAATTCTGCAGTACAGTCTGCAAAGAATCTTTACCGGGCATCATGTCGAGCAGTTCATTGGAATCGATGTACCCAAATTTTGGAGCCTGGCTGAAACCTGCACTTGCCACAGTAAAAAAAAGCACGACCAGCATTGTCCTGAAGATATTTTTCATATTTTTCGTGATTAATAATTAATTAAGCGCGGCAAAGATAGAAAAATTATCGAAAAAGAATTATTTCTTTTTTTCTCCCGGTGGTGGAGGCATGGGATCCCTGGCAGAATCCTTGTTGCCGCCCATATAATCCATTTGTTCTTTACTGGTAGTACCTGTTGTTCCGGTTTGTGCCGGCCGTGGCTGAGGGGCCAGCTGGCCTTTGCCTGTGCCGGTGGTGCCAGACTGGGTTGACCCGATCTGGACGGTCTGCCTGGTGCGGCTCTCCCTTCTCACTGTCTGCATCACCATACCTATTTCATCCAGCACGTCATCGCTCAGATCAAATTTGGCATCCGCGAAAAGCAGGGCAGCACCCGAAGCTTTGTCAAAAATGAAAGCGTAATTACGGGTGACAGCCATGTCCTGGATAGCATTATAGATCTTTTCCTGTATTGGCTGAACCAGTTCAATTCTTTTCTTGAAAAGGTCCCCATCCTTGCCGAACCTCTTCTTCTGCAAATCTTTGGCTTCGCGTTCTTTTTGGATGATCTCATTTTCTTTTTGCTTTTTCAGGTCCTCCGGCAATAGAATCGACTCTGCCTGGTAATCACGGTAAAGTTTATCGATTTCCTGGAACTTGGCCTCAATTTCTTTTTGCCATTCTACTGACAGATCATCCAATAAGGCCTGGGCGTCGGTATACTCCGGGATATTATTCAGGATATAATCAGTATCGACGAAAGCGTATTTCTGGCTAAATCCCGGCAGAAAAGCCATTAGCAATACGGCACTGATAACAATGATCTTTTTCATATTTATTCCTCCAATGAAATTTTTACTTAAACATGATCAGCTACTACAAAAAACCTGCCATTTCTGACCAATTTTATCAATCAATGGATGAGTTGATTGAAAAATGGAACTGTGAGCCATTAGCAGAGGGAATGCCCGGCACTTCATCAAATCCGTATCCCCAATCGAGGCCAAGCAGTCCGAACATAGGCAGAAACACCCTCAGCCCTACACCGGCAGAGCGGTACACCGAGAACGGGTTAAAATCGGCAAAGTTGAGCCAGGAGTTTCCTCCTTCCAGGAAAGCCGCGGCAAATATAGTAGCGCTGGGGTTCAACGATAGAGGGTACCTCAACTCAAGAGTGTACTTGGTAAAGATAGTCCCGCCGATATTTTTGCTTTTAAAATAATCCGGCGTAATGGTTTCATTCAGATATCCTCTCATGCCGATGATCTCGCGACCGTCAAGGTTGTTATAGCCTGAAAGACCGTCTCCTCCCAGGTAAAACCGCTCAAACGGGGTTATGGTCAGCTGGTCGTTGTATTTTCCCAGGAAACCGAATTTTGCCCTGGTCATTATCACTGCTTTGGGGAAAATTTCGGTAAAGAAGGTAGCGTTGATCTTCCACTTGTGGTATTCTATCCACTTGTAGGTCTCGTCCGGTTCAAGAATCGAGTAATCCTTGTTACTGAACAAGGAATACGGCGGGGTCACCTCAAGTGATACTGAAACATCCGAGCCGAAGGTCGGGTAGATTGGCTGGCTGATCGAACTTCTCCCAAAAATGATATTGTAGTTATAATTATGGTATACGCCCGTACCGGAGCCGAAAAGGAATATCTGGGAGTAGTTGTACAGGTCGTATCGCTGTAAGGTTATGGCCTGGTAAAGCGTGAAATAATCGTCCGGCCAGGTCAGGCGTTTTCCCAGTCCAAAGGTCAGACCATCGATGACAAACTCCGACCGGAGCGGATCATTTTTCGATTTTCCGTTCGAATAAAGCGAATGCCAGTAAGTAACGCTGAATGAGTTAGGTTTCCGGCCGCCCAGCCAGGGTTCGGTGAACGAAAAACTGTAGCTGAGATACCCTTTACCATAGGACTGCAACCTGAGGCTCAGTTTCTGACCGTCTCCTCCCGGAACAGGCTTCCATGCCCCCTTTGTGAAGACTCTTTTAAGGGAGAAATTATTGAAAGAAAGCCCAAGCGTTCCGATGATCCTGCCATAACCCCATCCACCGCTCAATTCGATCTGGTCGGAAGACGTTTCTTCAACCTGGTAGTTAATATCCACCGTTCCATCAGCCGGATTCGGCTTGATATCCGGAACGATCTTCTCCGGGTCAAAATACCGCAACTGGGCCAGTTCCCTGGTCGTACGCATGATGTCGGAACGGCTGAAAAGCTGTCCCGGCCTGGTCCTGAGCTCACGGATAATCACATGGTCGTTGGTCCTGGTATTGCCACTGACGGACACCTTATTGATCCTGGCCTGTTTTCCTTCCCTGATCCTGATCTCTATGTCGATCGAGTCATTCTCAATGTTCACCTCCACAGGATCTGCTGAAAAGAAGAGGTACCCGTCATCCAGATATAACGAACTGACATCCTGCTCGTTGGGATTAAAAGAGAGGTTGGTTTCAAGCAGTTCCCTGTTATAAATATCCCCTTTGTTGATCTTCAGTACCCGGTTCAACTGGTCTGCTGTGTACTTGGTGTTCCCGATCCATGTGATGTTCCTGAAGTAATATTGCATTCCTTCATCGATATAAAGGTCAATATTCAGGGAACCGTCCTCATTTCGTGACAGGGAATCCCTTACCACAGAGGCATCACGGTATCCCATGCCGTTGTATTTTTCAATGACTTTGACCAGGTCTTCCTCGTATTTGTCCCGGATAAATCGCGACGGTTTGAATATTCTGACCTTAACGTTCCGGTTCAGGTGGGCCATGGTTGAGTCCACGATTCCCTGGGGATTGAGGCGCAGTAATTCCCTCAGGTCGTAAAGGATAGCCATCTCGATATCGTGCAGCGGGTCGAATTTTCCTCTTTCCTTGGTTTCTTTCAGCGAGTTCTTGATCTTCTGGGCACTGAATGCCTGGTTTCCATGCACGTATATTTTGTTGATCTTTACCCGGTTGTTTTTACTGATCTCAAAATCAAGGATCACATTATTCGCCCTTGAGGTATCCGGGCTCTGTTTGATTTCCACTTCCGCATCCAGGTAACCTTTTTCGCGGTAATGCATTTTTATCTGGTGCCTGGCTTTCATAAGCATACTCTCGGTAACGACATCTCCCCGGGTAATATTCAATTTATCGCGCAGATTATCGGCTTCCGTTTTATTGATCCCTTTGAGTGAGTATTTCGTCAGGCGCGGTCTTTCCTTCAGTCTTAATTCAAGAAAAACATTTTCCCCCTGTATATCCTTGATATAAATGCCGATATCTTCGAACAATCCCTGGTCCCACAGTTTCCTGATCGACTTGGAAATATCTTCACCCGGGATGGTGATCTTTTCGCCGATATTGAGCCCGGCCAGCATCACCAGCACGCTTTTGTCGAGGTATTCCGTTCCGGTCACCGTGATCCCGCCGATCGTGTATTCCACCGGGCTGGTATAATCCATGACTGCTCTTTCGCCCAGTGAGATTTGTGACCATGATGTTTTGGTAAAGGTAAAGGCAAAGATTAGGATCAATATAAAAAAACGGACCATGAAATAGCTCTCCCCGGTAAACACTCCAAATGTGCCTGTATTGATTTTCCTGATGTTCATCCGTTTTTTATTTCATGATCTGGTCACTGGTTTTGCCAAACCTCCGTTCCCGGTGCTGGAAATTTAAAATGGCTTCATAAAGATCCTCCCGCCTGAAATCGGGCCAGAATTTTTGACTAAAAAACAGTTCTGCGTAAGCGATCTGCCATAGCAGAAAATTACTGATTCGGTATTCGCCGCTGGTCCTGATCAGCAATTCAGGTTCAGGCAACGGGTATGAAGGAAGACAGGTCGATAACAATTCCTGCGTGATCTCATCGGGACTCAATTGCTGACCGGCGACATTTCGCGCAATGGTTTTCACGGCTTCGAGAATTTCCCACCTGGAACTGTAGGAAAGCGCAAGGGTAAGGGTCATACGTTCATTGGCGGCCGTATCGTTCATTGTCTGTACCAGTTGCCGGCGAATTTTTTCGGGCAGAGAATCCAGGTTCCCGATGGCGTTCAGACGAATCTTGTTTTTATTGAGCGTTTTGGTTTCCTTATTAATAGTTTGAAGCAGCAAATGCATCAGGGCGTCCACTTCAAACTTGGGACGGTTCCAGTTCTCCGTCGAGAAAGCATACAGAGTCAAATATTTAACGCCAAGTTCAGCGGCAGCTTCAGCAGCTTCGCGCACGGCGGTCACCCCGTGCTTATGGCCAAAAGTCCTTGGTTTGCCCTTAAGCTTAGCCCATCTTCCATTGCCATCCATAATAATGGCAATGTGATTCGGTAATCGGGTGATATCAAGCTGTTCTTTTAAGCTCATTTGATCAGACCGTCAAAATTAATAAACCCGCATAAACTTTTACTTCTCTTTCCATTCATTCGGGCACTTATTCTTGTTATATAACCTGAATTTATATGTCAGCGTCAATCCTGAGAAATTATACCAGTCGTCAGTCGAAGGGTCACCTCTTTCCTGCATCGGCTGGTGAAGCCGGGTAGGATCTGACAGTAATTCTTCAGGAGTGGTTATAGAACTTCCATCAAGATAATAAGTGGTGCTGACATCGTCAAGGTAATCTGTGAACGACTTTCTCAGCCCCCACTCCCCTGTAACTGAAAACCTCCTGTTAAGGCTGTATTTGAAACCTATTCCGAACGGAATGGTAAATGCCACCAGGTTATACGGCTCGCGTCCGTCAAAACCGATATTCTGTCCTTCCGTACCGACATCTTTCAGCCTTTCCCCGTTTGAGACAGGATTGAAAATGACCATCCCAATGCCCCCAAAAATATAAGGAGTCAGAATATTCTTACGGCTGCCGGTCATATAATCGAAAAAGTTGAATTCCACAGTTCCCGCGATATCCCTGATCTTCGATTCAAAATTCAGGTTTCGAAGGCTGTTGGTACGCCCGGTGCGGTCATCGCCACGTATTGTCCCGGTGTAATAATTACCTTTGACCGTCCATCTTGAATCGAGGTTGACACGGGCAAGAAATCCGTATGCAGGTTTTGACATCAGGAAATGAAAACCCGGGTTGATATCTCCAAGATAATAAGTAAGTCCGCCAAATACTCCCACTTCAGCCGTCTGCGAATAAGAAGAAAAACCTCCTATCAGAGTGAATAACAGCGCTATAAGATGTTTTTTCATTGTTAGATTCAGGGCGCAAAAATACCAAAATTTCTTCATGAACCAACGAAAACATCAGTTCCGTGCGTCCAGTCCCCATTTCAGCTTTTCCCGTATCGTCATGAAGAAATTTCTTCCTTTCATCCGGACCAGGTTGACCTTAAACGCAGCTTTTTCCACGATCAGTTCAAGGTTTGGCTGAATGGCGGCTCTTCTGGAGTCGAGGCTGACAAGGTACTGGTCGTCCCTTCCTTCCACGATGATCCTTATCGTTGATTTGTCAGGTATAACGACCGGCCTGACGGTTAAATTGTGCGGTGCGATGGGTGTGATCACAAAATTCTCTGAGCCTGGGGCAAGGATCGGTCCGCCACTGCTGAGGGAATAAGCGGTGGAGCCTGTGGGAGTGGCTATTATCAGTCCGTCGGCCCAGTAAGAATTCAGGAACATATCATCAACATAAACATGCAGTACGATGAGAGAGGTTGTGTCTTTCCGGGTAGTGGTCAGCTCGTTCAGACCGTAGTTCATTTCACCGAAAAGGCCGGCGGGTGACTTTAAGCGGATCAGGGCGCGGGAGTCGACCTGGAAGTCACCGGCCAGCACCTGGTCGATGGCAGAAAGTATCTCATCTTTGGAGATACTGCTCAGAAATCCCAAACGCCCGATATTGATCCCCATAATGGGAATGCCAGAGTCCCTGATGATGGTCAGGGCATCGAGGATCGACCCGTCACCGCCTATGGAAAAGAAAAAATCGGCCTTCCCCCTGATATCATTGCAATCATTGAAGAAATCCATTTTTTCCGGAAACAGGATGCCGTCTTTAATCAAATCATAAAACGGCCGGTAACAAATCAGCCTGCATTGCTTCAGCACCAGCTTGTCGACAAGGTGCTGGACATATTTCAGGTTTTCCGGATAAACCGCTCTTCCGAATAAGGCTATTACCATGGTTGAATTTTTAACAGGTATAATACAAAATTAGGCAAATATGAATCAGTAGCGAAAACGACTATATCGGGGCCATGAAATGAAGAAAAACACCTCCCTCATTCATAAAATTCATGGAAAACTCCAGCCGCACCACCACATCATAATACGTGACAAAATCCAGTCCGGCCCCGTATCCCATCAATGCGGCATTCTGAAGGTCATTGGTTTCCTGCCCGAAATCCTGGTTATAAAAACCATATCCGGCATCAAAAAAAACATTCAGGTACAATGCATAGTAAACCTTACTGAATTTTTCAGAACCAATGAACCCAATCTTTTTGACTGTGTTGGGTATCAGGGCAAATTTGACATTGTTTTTTAAAATCAAAAAATGCTGCGCATCCACCAGGTAATACTCATAGGACCGCACCATATCTCGCCCATAACCGATCCCGGAGAGGATAAAATACGGCTGCAGCCCGGCCGTAATCTGTCCGTTCAGACCGGTGGCAAAAAAGACCCGCGGGCTCATTTCAATGTACTTCCGGCAAGTTGCCAGTAACTGGAACGTATTCAAGGTATTGTCGCTGAAATTCCAAAGCCCGCGTTTGATAAGGCTTACATCAAAATAATGCCCTTTAAGGGGATACGATTTGAAATCCCGGTGATCGCTCTTGAACAGGTAGGTGAAAGAAAAGTACCGTACATCGTTGGCGCTGTCAACGGTATAATGGGGATTCGTATCGATCAGGCTGTCGGAAAAATGCCGCTGGTCATAGCGCAATTCAAAAAGATGCGAATTATGAATATTCTTCCGGAGCAGAAACTGGCCAAAACCGTAGCCGTCCTGCACGGCAAAAATATCCGGTTCAAGGAAGAAATCCTGTTTGTTGTGCATGGTCCGGTACGCGACCTCCTTCTGCCGGGCCAGGCCAAAGCCGAAGCTCATTCCCATGGTTTTTTCCCTGTTCAGGTAAGGGACCATGTATTGCATCATGATGTTACGCTCGTAACCCCATTGGAACTTCAACTGAAGGCCTTCTTTCCGCCCCCGGAAATTCCTCCAGTCGATATAAAACCCGTAGCTGAGCCTGCTCCAGTCCCTGGTTTGCCACCAGACATTGAAATTCCTGTCGGATAATTTCAGGATCGGCGTCGGCCAGATGTACCAGCGTTCGGTGACGCGGACAACCAGGCTGACAGTGTTTGGATCAGTTTCTTTAAGCACTTTAGATATCTCCACAAAATTGAACAGGAGGGTGTTCATGAGGTTTTCCCTGGAACGCCCGATCAATGAATCCAGTCTTGCCTCATCATAAGAATCACCCGGGTTGATGACGATCTCACGGAGAATGATCTTGTCATGGGTGATCTTGTTGCCTGACAAACGGATAGAATCGACGAGAAGGTAAGCCTGCGCAGCCTGCTCCGGGATTTGAAGCTCCTGAGCAGCCAATATCCCGGATATAAAAAAAAACAAAGCAAGTAATCCTGGCTTCAGCGCTGTTTGATATTGGCTTGTTTTGAATATCAACGAGGCAGGTTTCAAACGTTAAGATAATTCATCAGGGCGTCATATCGTTCTTTCAGCTCATCCAGGTCGTCCTTTTCGGCAAAGGTGGCCTTGATGGCATAATTATACCGTTCAAAAGCCTGGATCAGGGCGCTGAGGTCCGTAACATCCACTTTCAGGGCAATATCCAGCACTGTCGACTCGGGCCGGTTGGTCAGAAACACGCCGATCACCTTTGCATCATTCGTTTCGACGATCCGGACGATCTCTGCCAGTGAATAATCATTCTCGGCCATTTCAAGCACGATGATGCCGCCGGGTTTCAGCACCGACATGTTCAGGGTCAGGTAATTCAGCAAATTCGGCAGGGTGATCACGCCACTGTAAAGGTTTTTTTGCTCCACCACCGGCAGCAGCGACAGTTTCATCTCGGCCATCATCTTCATAACGTCAAAGACATGCTGGTAGGCTGAGAGAAATGCATTGGGCAGGGATAGCTTCACCTGGCTGACGGGATCGTTCAGATCGGGATGATTGACCAGGTCGTATTCGGTGACCAGTCCGAGCAGTTCACGCTCGTTCACCACTGGGAGATGGCTCACGTTGTTCTCGTCCATGGCTTTCAGCGCGTAGGAACAGGTGTCCGTGCTGTTAAGGGGCAATATGTCGTAGGTAGCTATTTCTTTAGCGATCATGTGTTCGTGATTAGTGGTTCCATTTATCTTCATTCCAGTCATTTCCGTTAAATATGCTCAGGTAATTATAATACCGTGACTGGTGGATCCTTCCCTCCTCCACGGCTTTAATGACTGCACAACCGGGTTCATGGGAATGGGTGCAATTGCTGTAACGGCACTGATGCATCAGGGCGCGCATCTCGGGAAAGCGCTCCGCCACCTCATTTTTATTAAAATCCGTGAGGCCGAATTCTTTGATCCCGGGCGTATCGATAATAAATCCACCGAATGACAACGGGTGCATCTCTGCAAATGTTGTGGCATGCTGACCTTTCAGGTGATAAGAAGAGATCTCCATGGTCTTTAGCCTGAGCCCCGGCTGGATCAGGTTGATCAGGCTGGATTTGCCCACCCCGGAGTGGCCCGTGATCAGGCTGATCTTATCTTTGAGCAGTTCTTTGAAATTTTCGATCCCTTCACCGCTTTTGACGGAAACCCTCAGGCAGGGATAACCGGCATCAGAATAAATTTGCTCTGTTTCTTCAAGCCATTGCAAAAGCTCGCCGGCATGCAGGTCCATCTTGTTGAAAACAATGGCTGCAGGAATATGATAGGCTTCCGCGGTAACGAGCACACGGTCGATAAAGCCGGTGGATGTGCGCGGAAAAGCGAGCGTTGCCACAATGATCAACTGGTCGATGTTGGCCGCGATGATGTGCGATTCCTTAGAAAGCTTGGTTGCCTTCCGGATGATGTAATTTTGCCGGTCAAGCACCCTGGTGATGATGCCGACGGTTTTGTCCCCCGAAACTTCCACCTCCACCCTGTCACCCACCGCCAGCGGATTGGTCGTCCGGATGCCTTTGATTCGGAAATTGCCCTTCAACTTGCAGGGCAGACTGTTTCCTTCAGCATCGGAAACCGTGTGCCAGCTTCCTGTAGACCGTGTTACAATTCCTTTCACCTTTTCAAAAATAATTTGTAAAATTACAAACTATTGTTAATTTTGATTCGCCGATAACCTTAAGCATATGATTTACCTCAAGTACCTGTCGTTCATCCTGCCACCCCTGATCGCTTTCGTGATTTTTTTTTATTTGCAGTATAAATTCTCGAACTGGACCATTTCATTCCTTCTCAGAGCTTTTTTTGCCGGGATGCTGAGCATCGTGCTGGTCCTGGTGGTACAGATCGTAGCTACAATGCTTGACCTCGACCGGCTTTCCAATATCCGGAGGATACTATTTTATGCCCTGGTCGTCTCCGCTTTTTTTGCTGAGTTGGGTAAGTTCATCGTCTTAAAGGTTTTTGTCTATCCGAAAAAGGAATTTAAAACGCCTGTCGACGGAATCATGCTGTCCGTCATGCTATCCATGGGTTTTGCCACGATGAACAATATTCTTTACTTCATCAATATACCGCATCTTACGGTAAACATTCCCAACGCTCTGACAGCAGGGCCTGCCAATGCCATTTTTGGAGTTATGATGGGCTTTTTCATCGGACTGGGCAAGTTGAGGAAGATGCGGATCATCGATTCCATGACCGGTCTGGCCGCGGCCGTGTTTTTTCACGGACTTTACAGTTTCTGCCTGCTCACCAAAGATTACCGGCTGATGTGGGCTTTCTTTATCGGTTCGGCCATCATCGCCCTCTCCCTGTACATCGCCTCGGTGCGAATCCACCAGGATGCCCTGGCAGAAGAAAAGCGCTAAAGTTCACCGGCTGATAAGAAACCGCTTACCCGGGAGGCTTTTGATCAATCCCTCAAATTCCAGCTTTAGCAGGATCGCGGCAATTTTGCTGGCCGTCTGACCCGTATTCAGGTATATCTCGTCAATGTCGGCCTCTTTTCTGGCGGCGAGGAAATCATACACTTTCTTTTCATTTTCGTCCAGCATTGTGAAGAGTTTTTGCTGGATATTCACTACCGCCGGGTTCTGTTCCCAGCCCATCATATAGCAGATATCTTCCGCGCTCTGCACCAGGGCCGCCTTATTGTTGCGGATCAACCGGTTGCATCCGCCGGATTTCGGGTCGGTCACCCTTCCGGGCAGGGCAAAAACGTCGCGGCTGTATGAGTTGGCCATTTCGGCCGTGATCAGGGCCCCGCCTTTCGTTGCGGATTCGATGACCAGTGTTGCATCGGCCATCCCCGCGATGATACGGTTGCGGCGCGGGAAATAGTCCCTGTTCAGGCTGGTCCGGCTGATAAATTCCGTCAGCAGTCCGCCGTTTAAGATCATTTTCTCAGCCAGTGGCCGGTTGACCTGCGGGTAGACCTGGTCCAGGCCATGGGCCAGCACGGCGATCGTCGGCAATCCGGCAGCCAGGGAGGCCCGGTGGGCAGCCGTATCGACCCCGTAGGCCAGCCCGCTGACGATCAGGAGGCCCTTATCGGCAAGGTCGCGGATGATCTGTTCGCACATGGCTTTGCCGTAATCCGTCGGCACCCGGGTCCCCACAATGCTGAGGATACGGCGCTGGCCCAGGTCGGCCTTTCCACGGAAATAGAGCATGAGCGGCCCGTCTTCACAATGCTTCAAGCGATCAGGATAATCCGGGTCCAGGTAAAACATGGGAGTGATCCGATACTGCCTGATAAACCCGATCTCCTGCTCAGCACGGTTCATTACCGTTTTTTCATGAATAGCGCCGGCCAGCGCATGCCCTATGCCGGGGATCCTGAGCAGGTGTTTCTTTTTCTCCCTGAACACCGCTTCTGCTCCCCCGCAATAAGCCACGAGCTTTTTCCCCTGCAAATCGCCAATCCCCGGGATCAGCGTCAGGGCGATCCGGTAAATTAATGTCGAGTCGTTTGTCATAAAGAATAGGTTTTTCTTTATTAATACCTTTGTTTGGTAAAAAATACCCGGTTGGTTAAAAATTTTCTTCGGATTTTAGTTTGCCCTCTTGACTGGGGAATGGGTCATGCAACCCGTTGCGTCCCTGTAATCAATGAATTACGACGGAAAAATTACGAAGTGATCCTGGCTGCCGACAGCAGGCCCTATGATTTCCTTCAGGAATATTTTCCCGATCTTGAGCTTGTCCGTTTCCCCGGGGTAAGGATCACGTATCCGCCAGGGAAGAATATGACGGGGAAAATGATGGCCCGGGCTCCTCATATCCTGCTCAGCATCTACCGGGAACACCGGAGGTTAAAAAAGATTATAAGGGAATATGATATCGATGTTGTGATTTCCGACAACCGCTTCGGGCTCTGGTCGAAAGAAGTTTATTCGGTATACATGACCCACCAGGTCCTGATCAAGGCCCCGGAGCGTCTGCACTGGGCCGAGCCCTGGCTCAGCCGGGTGCATCGCTGGTTCATGAACCATTACGACGAATGCTGGATCCCCGACCTTCCCGGCCATCCCAACCTGTCCGGCGACCTCGGCCACCTTTACCCTCTCCCCAAAAACTCAAAATACACCGGTCTCCTCTCACGATTCGAAAATCCCAAATCCCCAAATCCCCAAATCCCCAAATCCCCAAATCTCTTCCTCCTCTCCGGGCCGGAGCCGCAACGCACGATTTTCGAGCAGATCATTCTTAAAGAACTCGCAAAACACCCTGGCCTGGAAGCAGTCATCCTGCAGGGCCTCCCCGGCGATCCACAGCAAAAGAGCCCTTTACCTGGAGTCGAGATGTACAACCATCTTCCCGATATTGATATGGTCCGGCTCATCAGAGAAGCGGGACTCATCATCTGCCGGCCCGGTTACTCCACCCTGATGGACCTGGCGGTGCTAGGCAGGAATGCCGTGCTGGTACCGACCCCCGGGCAGACCGAGCAGGAATACCTTGCACGCAATCTTTCGGGTACCGGGGCGTTTTATGCCATGAGCCAGGAACAGTTCAGCCTGGATGAAGCGCTGCGGGAAGGTGCGAAACTAGCTGAAAGACTGCGCATCATAGAAAATGACGGGGCGCTGCAGAGAGATGCGATCAGCAGCCTTTCCGAAAGAATCCGTTCCTTTCGCATCTCAGACTACTAGAGCCATCGGTTCCCTCCACCTCACCCCCTTTACCCCCTGCCCCCTATTCCCCCTCTCCAAATTGGAGAGGGGGACAGGGGGTGAGGTTAGGAGAGCCATCGGTTGAAATATTGTAACTAAAATTAATTTTACCTGCATCTTTAGAATTTCTAATTTTGGCCTGGCTTTTAACAGAAAGATAACTCTATATGCTCCTTTCATTCATAACCTGGAACGCTGATCCCGAAATCTTCCGGATCGGGGATTTTGCCGTGAGATGGTACGGTGTGCTGTTTGCACTAGGCTTCGCCTGCGGTTACTTCATCATCCTGAACTTTTTCAAAAAAGAAAAGATACCGGTAAAACTGCTCGATCAACTCACCACCTACATGGTCATTGCCACGGTTGTCGGAGCCAGGCTGGGGCACTGCCTGTTCTACGAGCCTGCCTATTATCTTAGCAATCCTATAAAAATACTCAAGGTATGGGAAGGCGGGCTGGCCAGCCATGGAGCGGCGATCGGTATTTTATTCGCGATCTACCTGTTTTCGAAGAAAAATAAAGTGCATTTCCTGTGGACCATCGACCGGATCGCGGTAGTGACCGCGCTGGCGGGTTTTTTCATCCGCATGGGAAACCTGATGAATTCCGAAATTTTCGGCAAACCCACAGATCTTCCCTGGGGCTTTATCTTTGCTCATGCAAGCGACCCGGAGCAGCGTCTCGATCCGCGCCATCCCAGCCAGATCTATGAAGGACTCAGCTACCTGCTGATCTTCGCTTTCCTGATGTGGAGCTATTACCGGAAAAACGGCAAGCCAAAGGAAGGCTCGCTGATCAGCTGGTTTTTCATCCTCGTTTTCGGGGTCAGGTTCTTTATCGAATTCCTGAAAGAACCGCAAGTAGGCTTTGAATCCGGCATGGCGCTGAATATGGGACAATGGCTCAGCATTCCATTCGTGGTTGCCGGTGTGGCGGGGCTGTTGCTCGTGAGAAGGAAGTCTGGTTCAGGAGCGTAGGGCATAGGGCATAGGGCATAGAGCTTAGAGCTTAGAGCTTAGAGCTTAGTGTCAAAAACCCGTAACCCGTAACCCGTAACCCGTTCCCGGAATACCAGATCCTAAATCCCCATCACCGCAATCGCCTCATCCGCCCTCGCAGCAAGATCATCCTGCTTGTTCATCCGGGCCAGCTGGCTCAGGTTCCTGAGGATCCGTATGGTCCTATCGGCTGCATTGGAATAGTGCTGCTCCACGAACGACGGCCTCAGCTCGCTGTAGTACCTCAGGTCGTCCCCGTATATGTCGATCAGCCTTGAAACAACCGCGTTGGCTTTTTCAATCTCATCGGCGCTGTAGTATAGCTCGGCAAACGGGATCATCATCATATCGTACTGGACCTTGTTGTCCGGGAAATAATAAATGCACTTATCCAGCAGCTCGACGGCTTTTTCTTTTTCGCCGTTCATCAGGAAGGTCTCAGCGGCCCGCAGGTAGTTCTGCCTGGGCAAACGGCTGTTGCGGTCGCTTTCCCGGTCCACATTCACCCCGGGCTTATTCAGATTTCCCCAGGAGGTGTTGATGAACACCTCATAGGTCTTGTCCGCGTTCACCCCGCCGATGCCTTCGTAATAATTGTCGGCGAGCACCGGCATGAATTTATATACCATTCCCTCCTGGTGCAGGTATTTGTCGATATCCAGGAAGGAAGTCAGGCTGTTAGGATTGGCCGTGTATAATGCACGCTCCCAGTTGCTGGAAGCCAGGAAATCCAGCACCGCCAGGTCGTTCTTGAACAGGGCGTTTTGCCTGATCTCCCATTCGATGTAAGGTACGATCCGGTCAGCCATCTCAGGCGGCACAATGCCGTTCTCCAAACACTTCCTTGCGTCAACGGTCAACCGGACTTTCTTAGATGGGAAGAAATTGATCTTCCTGTTTCCCGAGATGGGCATTTTGGAACCTTCTCTTTCCGAAGCTACAAATGCGATCAGCTCCGAAAGCTCGGTGTATTTGCCGGCCAGGCTTGGGTGCTCATAAATCGGGATGTAGTTGTTCACCCCATTGTCATATTGCTCCCTGGAAAGCGTGAACGGCAACTTGTCGGAATCATACACTTTCGAGAACATCTGCTGCACGTACCAGTGCCCGGAAGCCAGCATGTGGTTCAGAACACGAACGTCTGTCCTGAATCCCTCGACTTCCTGGACGTACCACAAGGGGAAGGTGTCGTTGTCGCCAAACGTGATCACGACCGAGTTCCGGTCGCAGCCCTTCAGGTAATTTACCGCGAAATCGCGCGAGGCGTATTTCCCGGAGCGGTCATGGTCTTTCCAGCCCTGCTGCCCCATGATAAAAGGCACCAGGAAGAACGTCAGTAAAACTACAGCGCCGGCAATCATGACGTCGTTTTTCTTCACCTTCTTCTGTATGAAATCGATGAGGCCCATCACCCCCAGCCCTATCCAGATGGCAAAAGCCATGAAGGAACCCGCGTAGGCATAGTCCCTTTCCCTGGGCTGCAGCGGGTGCTGGTTGAGGAAGACGACGATGGCGATCCCGGTCATCAGGAACAGGAGGAACACCACCCAGGCACCGTTCTTGTTTTTATTGACATGGTAAAACAACCCGATGATCCCGAGAATAAATGGCAGCATGTAAAATTTATTGTGCGAATTGTTCTCCCGGCTGATTGGCAGGTTCGACTGGTCGCCCAGACGGCCCTTGTCGATGAAATTGAATCCTGTGATCCAGTTGCCGTTCTCCACTTCGCCCTGGCTTTCGATATCGTTCTGCCTCCCGGAGAAGTTCCACATGAAATACCTGAAATACATGTGCCCGAGCTGGTAGGAGAAGAAATACCGCATGTTTTCGATGAAAGTTGGTTTATAAAGCGTTTCGGTAGTGCCGTCCTGCTTTGTCACCGTGATCGGCGTGCCCTTTATTTTTCCATACTCCTTGTAATATTTGATATGACCGCTTTTCTGGTTGGACCACATGCGCGGGAAGATCGTTGTAAACCGGCTGTCGTAAATGGCCTCCGACTCCTTGCGGTCATCGGTGATGACATATTTTCCTTTTGATTTGTCCTTAACATAGATCGGTGTTCCGTCCTTGTAGTCCACTACCGGGGCATTGTAATACTGTCCGTAATAGAGCGGATAGGTTCCATACTGCTCGCGGTTCAGGTAGCTCAGCAAGCCGATGGCATCCTCAGGATTGTTCTCATCGATGGGTGTGTTGGCATTCGAGCGGATGATCAGCATGAAAAAGGAAGAATATCCGATCAATACGAATACCAGGGATAACAGGATGGTATTGAGGACGCTCTTGTTTTTCCTGGAAGTATACCAATGTCCCCAGACGAGCAACCCGATCACTAGAGCAAAATAGATGATCGTACCGCTGTTGAAGGGCATCCCGAGCGAATTCACGAAGAACAGCTCGAAAGAACCGGCCCATTTGACGATGCCTGGGATGAGGATGTACATCAGCGCGGCCAGGATCAGCATGGATACCACGAAAGCCATGATCATGCCTTTGGTGGTCGGTTTATATTTCTTAAAATAGTATACAAACGTGATGGCCGGAATGGTGAGCAGGTTCAGCAGGTGTACACCGATGGTCAGCCCGATGAGGAACGCGATCAGGATGAGCCAGCGCAGGTTGTGCTTTTCATCGGCCACCGTTTCCCATTTCAGGATGACCCAGAAGGTGATCGCTGTGAACGCCGTGGACATGGCATAGACTTCGCCTTCGGAGGCGGAGAACCAGAAAGAATCCGAGAAAGTGAACGCCATGGCGCCGATAAACGCGCTTCCCAGGATGCTGATCGCCTGGCTCAGGGTATAACCGTTTTCAGCTTTGACAAGCTTCCGGGCCAGGAAGGAAATGGTCCAAAACAGGAACAGGATGGTGATGGCGCTGGAGAAGGCCGACATGACGTTGATCATCATGGCCACGTTGGCCGTGTTGCCGAAAGCGAACAGGGAGAAGAACCTCCCCAAAAGCTGGAACGTGGGTGCGCCCGGCGGATGGCCAACCTGCAGCTTGTACGCCGTGGCAATGTATTCCCCGCAGTCCCACCAGCTTGCCGTGGGCTCAAGGGTCAGTAAATAAACAACAAAGGCAATAATAAAGGAAGCCCATCCGGCGATGGTGTTCCAGCGTTTAAAATCCTGAAGATTGATCATGTAACTCGTTTTGGTGGTGCGAAAATAGGAAGAAAAAGCTAAATTGATACATTGTTAAATGGTTACATTGTTAAAATGTTAATTAATATCTGATATCGCCTGATTGTCCGATTGTGCTTTCGTCTGATAAAATGCAAAACCGTCCATCGTCCGTGCAAAATCGTCCATGACTTGACTTTTGCCTCAAATTGCATTACATTTATCCCTACGATTCGCCCCAATTATTAAGCCATTAAACTGCTGATTATGAAAGTCTTCTCCCCCTCATGCAAAATCCTGGCCGGCTTGTTCCGGGCTGGTAGCTGCCTGATGTTGACTCCCATGAAGGCGCAAACGATTCAAATTGACAGCACATTCACTGCTGACGGCGAGATTCTTCCGTTCTTACCCAACGACACCATCTATGGATTATCTATAACCGGCCATGTCACTTTATATAGCGACACGAGCCTGGTACGGGTAATATTGACTGATAATGCAGGACATGAATGGATGGTGTATGAAGCGTACCCATTTATCAATCCAAACTGGAACTTTGACTTTCAAGAATTGGCAGATGAAACTATGTACCGGGAGGTCAATAGTCCCGGTTCTTTAGCGGATACACTCGTAAATTCTCCGGGTGACAGCATAGTTACTATCCTTGACCTTCGGCCGTGTCTTTCCGGTGAGTATATTAAAGCGTTTGAATACCTGAAAATGGGCGATTCGATGAACGTGTCCAGCACGCTGGATGCGATTCCCGGCAATTATATATTGACTTCTGATGAACTCATCGAGCATGCCCTGTATGAAGATTACTTCGTTTTGCTTTTTTCTCTTGATTCAGATGATTCCACAAACATCGCGATGGATTCATCTCAACTCGCTCTTTGCTATAACATTCTGAACCGTGCATCAGGTATGTTACAAGGATTTGCCCGCAATTTGCTGATAATGAACGATTCATTGGATTATCAAGAAATTATTTTATTGCCCGAACCCGGATTAAAATCGGGGAAGGTCCGTCGCTGGCCTGTTAAATCACAGATCGTTGAAAATTATATGAAAATCTATCCCAATCCTGCTAAAAATGTTGTCATTATTGAAACGAGGCTGAAAGAGGAACCGCGCGATGCGTTCATCAACATGATTGACAGTAAAGGGATCAGATTCAAATCTTACCCGATTCAAAAACAAAACGAATACCTGGTGATCCCTTTATCTGATTTGCAATCAGGTATCCTGTTGTGTCAGTTGATCCTCAGGAATAAGATCGTTGAGACACGTAAACTTATCGTAGTAAAGTAATTTTTCTGGTTTTCGCTAAAACAATCGATATGTACACGAGATTATATCGTTTAAAAATAATATTTCTGTTCCAATTATTTACATATCTCTGGCTTATTGCAGATTCTGCTGTCGCACAGGAATATCAGTACTTCAACAAGAGGCTCGATTTAAATGGAATGAATGAAATTGACAGAAGTTATAATATTCTTATGGTCGAAAATGGTTACATAATTGCAGGTAATTCTCTGACATATAGTGGTAATAAATATTGGTGGAGAAATGTAATTGCAAAACTAGATTTTGAGGGACATTTACTATTCAATAAAGATTACGGAGAGGATAGTGTAGATTACTTTTTTTCACCTTTTCCCGGTTATTTTATAAAAAGCCAAGACCATTTTTATGGCGTAGGAAAAAAAAGAACTGCTAAATCAGATTGGATTCATGATGAAGGAACATTATTGTATTTCGATGAAAATCTCGACACTCTTTGGATGAAAAAGTATGGGGAGAATATTGAACCATATGACACAGCATTACTCTTTACATGTTTGAGAAAATTGATCAATGGTCACTTGATTATTGCAGGTGCAAAAGTACCAGATCTGATCCCTACACAGGTTTACCTAATGAAGACTGACTCCTTAGGAAATAAAATCTGGGACAATTCCATTGCCTATTATAATTTTTACATTGAAGCGGCTAGTATTGCCCAAACTTATGATTCAGGATTTATAATTGGATGCTATAAACAATTAATCGGATATCCTAATACAGTTGACCCAGTTCTAATTAAGACTGATAGCATTGGGAATCAAATCTGGACAAGAAATTTAGGTGGTAATTTTAAGGATAATAGTGCCATTGTTTGCATTTCAGAGGATTCTGCGATTCTTGTAGGCACGAATTACGCAGATAGTATGTATACTCCAGATGTTGCTTATTCTAGAATAAATATAATCAAATTAGATATTTTTGGGAATATTATCTGGAATAAAAAATACGGAGAAAGTAAGCCTAATAATTACTTATTGAACATTAGAGCTTTAGATGATAGCAGCATTATTGCTGTTGGTTCAATTCGAAAATACAACCCGGAACCAGATTGGGTAGGTTGGATCTTGAAAACTAACTTTAATGGCGATAGCCTCTGGTACAGGGAATATTACATTCTTTCTGGGCAACAGAGTTTAAATTACTTGTATGATATAGTACCTACTCTTGATACTGGATTTATCACATGCGGTTATATTCACCCATTTCCACCTGATACAGGAAGCGTCGACACCTGGGTTATAAAGCTCGACAGCATTGGTTGCGAATGGGCTGGGTGTGATACGACGGTTGGCGTAGAAGAGCATGAAGGCGGGGAAGCGGGGAAGCATGGAGGCATGGAAGCATGGAGGCAGGGAAGCGTGGTTGTTTGGCCTAATCCGGCCTCGGAAATGTTGAATGTTGAATGCTCAAGGTTGAATGCGGGAAGTAGTTATGATTTAACCGTTTATGATATTTTTGGCCGTCCTGCATACTCCTCCACCCTTCAGGGGGGAGGTTGGGAGGGGGGTAGTGCAGCCGGCGACAGGAATCGGACTGGATGCGTCATCGACGTCTCCTCCCTCCCTCCGGGAGTTTATTTTATCTCCGTTTTGGAAGACGGGAAACAGATCGCCGGAGGGAAGTTCGTGGTTGCCCGGTAAATCGAATACCGCCCGATGCCGAAGGCATCGAACCTGAATAGATGCATGATTAAAATAATTATCCCGTATCTTTCAATTATTTAAAAATATTCCTAATTTTGCACGCCCAATTTCGGGGACAGTTTGTCCGATGGTGTAACTGGCAACACGTCTGATTTTGGTTCAGAAGACTCCAGGTTCGAGTCCTGGTCGGACAACGGGATTAAATCTTTTAATCATTGAGGAGGGGACTACGGTCCCCTTTAGTTTTGGGTTTTGAGTTTTTAGTTTTGAGTTTGAGTTTCTTAGTTTTTGAGTTTTTTAAGAATGTAAAACGATAAATGATAAATAACGAGATAGCGGATTTCGTTCATCATCACCTCTCCGGTACAGATAAGTTCCTCGTGGAGGTGCTGGTCAAGCCCGGTAACAGGATCTACATCTTTATCGATGGGGACCACGGGGTGACCATTGACGATTGCGTGAAACTGAGCCGGTTTATCGAGTCGAAGTTCGACAGGGAGACTGAGGATTACGAGCTGAATGTCTCTTCTGCCGGCGCCGACCAGCCCATCAGGCTTGCCAGGCAGTACCTGAAAAACATCGGCAGGTCGCTCCAGGTGACGCTTTCAGAAGAAAAAACTTTTGCCGGAAAACTCGAATCGGTTGGCGAAACCGGGATCGTTATCACTACCGCAGCCGATAAAAAGAAGAAAATTCCTTCGGAAACAATGAACATTCCGTTTGAAAATATCGTAGAATCAAAAGTGATTATTTCATTCAGGTAAATTGTTAAAAAACGTTCAAAATTATACCCGTTATGGATCACATTAATCTTGTAGAAACCTTTTCAGAGTTTAAAGACTTCAAGAATATCGACCGGGAAACCATGATGCGCATCCTGGAAGACGTGTTCAAGCACATGCTCGAGAAGAGGTTCGGGAGCAGTGATAACTTCAAGATCATTGTCAATATCGACCGCGGAGACCTTGAAATCTGGCGTAACAGGGAGATCGTCGAAGATGGCGCAATAGAGGACGAAAACACCCAGATCGCGCTCTCTGAAGCCATAAAGATCGAGCCCGACTTCGAGGTTGGCGAGGAAGTGTCGGAAGAACTGAAGCTCATCGACTTCGGCCGCAGGGAAATCCTTTCCATCCGCCAGAACCTGGTAGCCAAGATCATGGAATATGAAAAAGACAGCATCTACCGGAAATATATGGAGAAGGTCGGGGAGATCATCACCGGGGAAGTTTACCAGGTGTGGAAAAAAGAGATACTGGTGCTGGACGACGAAGGCTTTGAGCTGAGCCTGCCCAAACAGGAGCAAATCCCGAGCGATTTCTACAGGAAAGGTGATACCATCCGGGCGGTCGTGTCACGTGTTGACATGAAGAATAACACCCCGGCGATCATCATTTCACGCACCTCTCCTGTTTTCCTCGAGCGGCTTTTCGAATCGGAAGTGCCGGAAATCTACGACGGACTGATCACCATCAAAAAGATCGTCCGCGTTCCCGGAGAAAGGGCCAAAGTGGCCGTCGAATCCTATGACGACCGCATCGACCCGGTCGGCGCCTGCGTCGGGATGAAAGGCTCCAGGATCCATGGCATTGTCAGGGAACTGAAGAACGAGAACATCGACGTGATCAATTTCACAAACAATTCATCGCTCTTTATCCAGCGAGCGCTGAGCCCGGCCAAGATCAGTTCCATCCATCTCGACGAACCGAATAAAAAAGCCGAGGTGTACATGAAGCCCGACCAGGTTTCACTGGCCATCGGAAAGGGAGGATATAACATCAAACTGGCCGGAAAACTTACAGGCTACGAGATTGATGTATACCGTGAAGATATTGATTCCGAGGACGTTGACATCCAGGAATTCACGGATGAAATCGACCAGTGGATTATCGACGAATTAAAGGCGATCGGATGTGATACGGCGAAGAGTGTTCTTGAACTCGATGTGAAGGAACTGGTCAAAAGGACCGACCTCGAGGAAGAGACCATCCGCGAGGTTATTCGCATACTCAAGGCCGAATTCGAATAAAAATAATATCTTTGCACCTTATTTAAAGCAGGTTCTAATTAAACAGCATACATGACAGAAGGGATAAAACCGACCAGACTTAACAAAGCTGCTGCCGAACTTAACGTAGGTATCTCTACGATCGTTGAATACCTGCATAAGAAAGGCATTGTGATCGAGGAAAACCCTAACACCAAGATCACGCCTGAGATCTTTGCCCTTCTGGTGAAAGAATATTCATCCGATAAAGCTGCAAAAGACGAGGCCATGAAAATCGGCCTCTCTTTTGTTAAGCATGAAGCCATCACGCTGGAGGAAAAGGGCACAAAAGCACGTGTGCCTGAAAGAGATACGGAACCTGAGGACCTGATCATCAAAGGCTCTACAGTAACTTTTGAAAAAGAGCCGGTCCAGAAAGAAAAGAAAGCGCCTGTTAAAGAGCAGAAACCGGAAGAGAAAGCACCGCCGGCTAAGAAAGCAGAGCCTGTTGCCGAAGAAAAGAAACCCGCGGCTGAAGAGCCTGTTAAAAAAGAAGTAAAGGAAATTCCTCAAACAGAGGAGAAGCCTGCCGAACCCGTTGTTGCAGAGGAACAGAAATCGGACTCCCCTATTAAAGTGCTGGGTAAGATCGATCTTGACAGTATCAACCAGAAAACAAGGCCTGCAAAGAAAACAAAGGAAGAGAAGAAAGCTGAGGCAAAGCAGAAAGCTGACGAGAAAAAGGGGAAAGCCAAGGTGGAAGAGGCGAAAGAGGAGCCTGAAGTGCAGGAAACCATGCCGGTTGAACCGCTTCCGGAACCTGAGCCACAACCTGAACCTGAACCGGTTGTCGAAGTTGAAGAAACACCCCCACCGCCCAAAACACCGGTCAGGGATGCAAACTTTATCCCAACGAGGATCGAGAAACTTGACGGGCCTAAGATTTTCGGTAAAATAGAGCTGCCGGTCGAGAAAAAACCAGAGAAAAAGCCTGTTGCGTCATCGACGGATGAAAAGTTACAACTGAAGAAAAAGAAGCGCAAGCGTATCAAACAGGATAAACATCCGGAACAGGTTGCACCGTCCGAGACCAGGGAAAAGCAAAAGCCCGGGGCACGGAAGAAGCAGGTATTCAAGCCTGAACCAACAGAAGAAGAGATCCAGAAACAGATCAAGGAAACCCTGGCCCGCCTGGCGCCGTCAGGAAAATCCAAAGCTTCGAAATACCGGCGACAGAAGCGTGAAAACATTCGTGAAGAGATCGAGATTGATCGTCAGAAGGCCGAGGAAGAAAAGAAAACCCTCAAGGTCACCGAGTTTGTCACGGTGAGCGAGATGGCTAACATGATGAATGTCCCGGCCATCAACATCATCTCAACCTTCATGCAGCTCGGCATGTTCGTATCGATCAACCAGCGGCTCAGCGCAGAGAGCCTTGCCCTGGTAGCAGAAGAATTCGGTTACAAGGTCGAGTTCGTTGACGTGAGCGTGCAGGAAGCCCTTGATTTTACCCATGAGGAAGACAAAGAAGAAGACCTTAGCGAACGTCCGCCGATTGTCACGGTCATGGGCCATGTGGACCATGGGAAAACGAAACTGCTCGATTTCATCCGCAATGCTAACGTGGTTGCCGGTGAAGCCGGGGGGATCACACAGCATATCGGCGCCTACGAAGTACAGCTCGAAAGCGGCAAGAAGATCACCTTCCTGGATACCCCGGGCCACGAAGCGTTCACCGCCATGCGTGCCCGCGGGGCACAGGTCACCGACGTGGTCATCATCGTGATCGCCGCTGATGATGATGTGATGCCCCAGACGGTTGAAGCCATCAACCATGCCCAGGCAGGCGGAGTACCGCTGGTGTTTGCCATAAACAAAGTTGATAAACCCACTGCCAACCCGGAAAAGATCAAGGAACAACTCGCCAAAATGAACATCCTGGTGGAAGACTGGGGCGGAAAATACCAGTCACAGGAGATCTCCGCGAAACAGGGATTAAATGTCAACCTCCTGCTCGACAAAGTGTTGCTGGAATCCGAAATGCTTGAACTGAAGGCCAATCCGCAAAGGCTGGCTTTAGGGACGGTCCTGGAATCTTCACTCGACAAAGGTCGCGGGTACGTTGCCAAAGTCATGGTCCAGAATGGAACGCTCAAGATCGGCGACATGGTGCTGGCCGGTTCCCATTTTGGCCGCGTGAAAGCCATGTACAACGAAAGGAACCAGCGCGTGGATTCAGCCGGTCCGTCAACTCCCGTATTGCTGCTGGGCCTCGACGGGGCCCCTCAGGCAGGTGATAAATTCAATGTCCTGAAAGACGAACGCGAAGCCAAGGCAATTGCCAACAAAAGGCTGCAACTCCAGCGCGAACAGGGCATCCGTTCACAGAAACACATTACGCTCGACGAAATCGGCCGCCGGATCGCCATCGGGGATTTCAAAGAACTGAACCTGATCGTCAAAGGCGATGTGGACGGCAGTGTCGAAGCACTCTCCGATTCATTGCTGAAGCTGTCCACCAAGGAAGTTCAGGTCAATGTAATTCACAAATCAGTCGGGCAGGTGACCGAATCGGACGTACTGCTTGCCTCGGCGTCCAACGCTATTATCGTCGGATTCCAGGTGCGACCTTCGCTGAGTGCACGCAAACTGGCAGAAAAAGAGGAAATTGAAATCAGGTCCTACTCTATTATTTACCAGGCGATTGAAGAGATCAAAGCCGCCATCGAAGGTATGCTCTCGCCAGAAATCGAAGAAAAGATCACCTGCAACATCGAGATCAGGGAAGTGTTCAAGATCTCCAAAGTGGGAACTGTTGCCGGATGTTACGTGCTCGACGGCAAGGTGACCCGCAACACCCGTGTCCGGATCATTCGCAACGGGATTGTGGTTTATACCGGCAGGCTGGGCTCGCTGAAGCGGTTCAAGGACGATGTTAAGGAAGTTGCACAGGGCTTCGAGTGCGGGCTGAATATCGAGAACTTCAATGATATCAAGGAAGGCGATATCATCGAAGGATTCGAGGAAGTCGAAATCAAAAGGAAGCTTTAGAAAAACAGCGTTTCTTCCCGGTCCGGGCCGTAAGAAAGTCCAATCAGCGGCACCCCGGTATTCTTCTCAATAAAATCAATGTAATTCTTTAAGGTAACAGGCATATCCTGCTTGTGTTGCATTTTATCCAGTGAAGTATTCCATCCCGGAAATTCCCGGTAGACCACTTCAGGCTGATTCTGGGACAGGTCGAACGGGACTATGTCGGATTGTCCGCTTCCGGATTTATAGGCTACTCCGACCTGCAGTTGTTCAAAATCATTCAGGACATCGGTTTTCATCATGAACAATTTGGTAACCCCGTTGATCATCACCGAGTAGTTCAGCGCGACCAGGTCGAGCCAGCCACAACGCCGCGGGCGGCCTGTGGTGGAACCGAACTCATGGCCTTTGGCGCGCATGGTCTCGCCGTCAACGCCAAGCTGCTCCGTGGGGAACGGTCCGCTCCCGACGCGTGTGCAGTAAGCTTTGAACACGCCGATCACATCGCCGATATTACCGGGATTTACGCCAAGCCCGGTGCACACCCCGCCGATGGATGTGCTGGATGACGTCACGAACGGATATGAGCCGAAATCCACGTCCAGCATGGTTCCCTGGGCACCTTCGGCAAGTACTTTTTTCCCATTTCTGAGATGATCATGGATAAAATACTCGGAATCGACCAGGCGGAGCGTTGACATATATTCAACTGCGTCCAGCCATTTCTCTTCATATTCGGCAAACGGGACCTTATCGATCTGCATAGATGCCGGGTCGAATCCCATGAACCGGATCAGTGCCAGGTGATGATCGCGCAGGGACTGGTAAGCCTCATTGAAGCCGATGCCGGCGATATCCCCTACCCTAAGGCCATTACGCCCGATCTTGTCGGTGTACGTCGGTCCGATGCCTTTCAGCGTAGAGCCGATCTTGGCTGCACCCTTGCTGGTCTCACTGGCTGCATCAAGCAGGCGGTGGGTCGGCGTGATCAGGTTCGTCCGCCTGGAAATATACAGGTTGGCTGTGGCATCGATGCCGTGGGACTGCAGGTTCTCGATCTCTTTACGGAAAATATACGCATCGAGGATCACGCCGTTTCCAACCAGGTTGATCTTTTCCGGGTAAAAGATCCCGGACGGGATCGTGTGCAGGATAAATTTATTGCCATTGAACTCAATCGTATGGCCGGCGTTGGGCCCGCCCTGGAAACGGGCGACGATGTCATAGGATGGGGTCAGGACGTCCACAATTTTTCCCTTGCCTTCGTCACCCCACTGAAGGCCAAGAATTACATCTACTTTCATTTTTTGGTCTGGTAAGAATACTAATTCGTCAGCGAGGGTTCGTTTTGCCTTTCAAGGATTTGACCATAAAAGGTCAGGGAATGGTGCGATACTTTTACTTTCAGGGTATCCTCCACGAACCGCCTGATCTCTTCAATCCGCGGATCAGCGAATTCCATCACCTTCCCGGTCTCGGTATCGATGAAATGGTCATGTTTTTTGAACTTGTACGACCGCTCGAACTGGGCGCAATTGTTCCCGAACTGGTGTTTGGTCACCAGGCTGCAATCCAGCAGCAGTTCAATTGTGTTGTAAAGTGTTGCGCGGCTTACCCGGTATTTGTTGTTTTTCATCCGGATATACAGGGTTTCGATATCGAAATGACCGTCTGTATTATAGATTTCTTTCAGGATGGTAAACCGCTCCGGTGTTTTACGGTGCCCGCGCTGTTCCAGGTAGTCTGTGAAGATTTTCTTGACAGCTTCAAATGAATCGCTATGTTCTCTTTCTTTCATACACATTTCACAAAAGTGCATAAAAGTAGAAAAAATCTTTATTCCTATTTGGTATAAATAAAAATAATTTTTAAACACTTGACTTCTGGTGAGAAGAATCCAGGACACCAGGCGCTAAGCAGGAAATTCCAAGCACCAGGCACCAAATTCCAAACAAATCCAAAAATAAAAAAATCCAAAATCAAAAATCCCATCGAAAATCGACCATCGAAAATCGACCATCGAAAATCTTTTTCTCCCGAAGGGAGTATAGACAGTAGCCAGTGACGCAAGTCACTGGAAAACAATGCGCCCAAAATAATTCAGAGTCCCATCGGGACGACACAAGAATATTTGTTTTAACAAAAAGCCCTGATTTCCTCTGTCGTGCCGCTGGCACTCTCATTGGAATTTGCCGTTCCTTTTCCCAGAGCTGACGCCCTGGGCTACTTTCTTTCCGTTCCTGACGGAACTCTGGTGGTGATATTATCCAACCTTTCTACAGCCGGGTTACTCCTTCGGAGAAAATCAAGCCCGCTATTGACTGCCCAACTGAAATTCCTTGCTTTTTTCCCCAAAACTTCCTACTTTTAACCCAATCATTTCAATATGTTCAATTCAATGAAATCCCAAAAAAATCGACCATCAACCATCGAACATCGACAATCGAATATCCCATCGAACATCGACACATCGACACATCGACACATCGACACATCGCCCAATCGCCCAATCATCTCCCGGTCTCCCCTTCTCCTCCTCTCCTTGTATCTCCTACTCCTCTCCTCCTCACTCTTCGCCCAGAATGAAGCGAATATATGGTATTTCGACAACTATTGCGGTCTGGACTTTAATTCAGGAATGCCTATAGTACTTTATGATGGACAGACCCATTCCGGCACAACAACCTCGACAATTTCCGATTCTCTTGGCAGTTTTTTATTTTGTTCAGATTGGGGTCATGTATATAGTAAAAATGGAATATTAGACAATGGTACCGGAATGCTATGCCCTGGATTATCTGGTCTTGCAATCGTCAAGTGGCCCGGAAAGGATGGGTTGTATTATTTATTCACTGCCGCTGATCCGACGATACCTGATCAAGGTTTCTATTATTCCATAATTGATTTACAAGCCAATAACGGATTAGGATCTGTTATTGAAAAGAATATTACAATAGAAGCCGGATGGGATGTGACTGATAGAATCTTAACAGTTAAAAAAGACAAATCTGAAAACGTGTGGGTGATTGTCAGAAAAAATGAACCTCCAGCTTTTGCCTCATTTCTGGTGGATGAAGACGGTTTCAATCCAAATCCGGTAATCTCCGTTGTACCGGATGGATTGCCTTTTCCCTTTTGGGAATCAGATGATGGTGAGATTAAACTTTCTCCCAATAAGAGATATTTGGTTGCCAATCATGTGTCTGAAATTGGTCTTGAAATTTGCGAGTTTAATTCTTCGACAGGCGTTGTGGAATTCATGTATACACAAACTGCCCCAATAGTGGGAACTGGGATATGGGGGCTGGAATTTTCACCCGATTCCAAATTCTTATACGCTTGTATTAAAGAATCATATCAATATTTTGCAATATATCAATTTGATTTGCAGTTTATTTCCGATTCGACCTTGTTCAAAAACTCTGCAATCTTTATTGGGTCAGGGAATGCATATGACTTGCAACTAGCCAGAGATGGAAAAATTTATTGTTCAGCAATGTGGCAATTACCTGAGATAAATAATCATTTCCTTAGTGTGATTCATAATCCTTGGATAAAAGGGTCCGGATGTTCCTTTGAGAATAATGCAATCTATTTGGGGACAAATAGTTGTGTTTCGACATTTCCGAATTTTTTAGTCGATTACCTCCTCCGCTTCGAATGGACCGGCGATCTGTGCCAGGGCTACCCGATCCACTTCACGCCCAATTTCATTCCCACCCCCGACAGCATCTTCTGGAACTTCGGAGAATTTGCTCCAGGAGCGTTCTCTCATGAACTCTCACCAACTTATTCATTTCAAACTGCAGGTATTCATGAAGTGAAAGTTGATGTCTGGTATCCTGGTGGTCGGTTCGAGCATACTTCCAGGGAAATTGAAATACAACCGTCGCCGCAGCCCGATCTTGGAAATGACACTTCAATTTGCGAGGGTGAATCATATACCATTACAGCCAATGGTTCCGGAGATTATTTTGCATGGAGTACCGGCCAGTTTGGAACCGATGAGATCACGGTGACCGACACCGGCTATTACTGGGTCAGAGCAGGATTCTTTGCTACCGGTTGTTATGGTTACGATACCATCCACATCGCTTTTCACCCACCCACAATCATCGACGAAACCAATCTGAATATAACCCCCACCACCTGCAACGGAGCAAGCGGTTCAATAACAGGACTCACTGCTCTTGGCTCTCCGCCCTATGCTTACCAGTGGCTCGACCTATCCGGCAACGATTACGGCACAGACATCGATGCAACGAACCTGCCTGCCGGGCAATATTATCTCACCATTACTGATGCAAATGGTTGCGAAACGGTTTCTGATGTTTATACGATTGAAGATGCCGGGGATCTGCAGGTAACACAGGTTCAGACAACAAGACCGCATTGTTTTAAAGATGACGGGCAGATCGTTGTTCATGGATATAATCCATCAGGTGCTGCGCTGCAGTATTCGATCAATGATGGCGATTCATACCAGGCCGACAGCGTTTTCTCCGGGTTGGTTGGTGCGGGTTACGTGGTGCGGGTTACGGATGGAAATGGATGCTTTGGGTTTTATCCTTCAAATCCGGTTATTTTGGCCGATATTCCCGGTCCGCAGGTGACTCAGGTGAATGTTACCGATGAAACGGATTTTCTGGGGAATGGAGCTATTGAGATCATTGCCACTGGCTCTACACCGGTGATTTATTATTCGATCGACAGCGGAGCAACTTATCAATCGAACAATGGAACCTTTAGCAATCTAGAATCTAGGATCTATTATCTAGAAATTAAGGATGAGAATGGGTGCGACACGAGTTTTACTGTTGAAATCCAAAACACTATACTGACATGGTTGCATGCTGTTACAGAGGAAGGAGGACATTGTCTTGGCACTACAGGGATGGTGCCGGTGAATGTCGATAACTTCAACAACGTAGCCGATTTTCACCTGAAATTGGGATATAATGCCGATAACCTGGAATGTGAAGGTTTTGTTAATGTTAATGTTCAATTGCTGGATAGCCTTACCGGATGGGTTGATCCGATCGCAGGAGATATTCATTTGGCATGGAAATCGCCAACCTCAGTCACTTTCACCGGAACAGAAAAAGTCGCCGACCTGGTCTTTACGACGAAAAATCCCGGCCAGGGTGAACTTTCCTGGTACACAGGCGCTACGGAATCTTATTTCACCAATTCCAGCGGCAACCCGATCCCGGCGGAGTTCAGCACAGGAGAAGTAACGGTTTACGAACCGCCGGAGATAGAACTGGTACAAACCAAAACCGTCTGCACCGGGCAGTTCGTCTTTATTCAGAGTTCTGCCGACGGCAACCAGAAACCTATCGATTACCAATGGATTTACCCCAACGGCGATACCACCGATAACGATCCCCTCTTCTTTTCTGTCTCCTCTACAGACAGTGGGGTATATACCCTGTTGGCCACTGACCGTGTAGGTTGTACAGATCAAAAGAGCATCGAGCTGATCGTCAGCGAAAATCCCGTTGCAGCTTTTCATGGCACCGATACGCTGGAAATGCACGCTGGAGAGATGCTGGATGCAGGTGAAGGGATGGTATCATACAGATGGAGTCCCGGAGATACCACCCAAAGTATTGTGATCCAAGAGGCTGGATTATATTCGGTTGAGATGGAGTCCCAGATTGGATGCGTCGGCTCCGATTCAGTTTATGTAAAATTGGTTTCCGAAGAAATTCCTGATTTTGAGATTTATATTCCGAATGCCTTCAGTCCTAACGGGGATGGGGTGAATGATGTGTTTGTGATGAAATGGGATGGATTGTCGATTGTCGATTGTCGATTGTCGATTTTCGATAGATGGGGAGGAGAAGTGTTTTCGTCTTCCGGTATTGATAACGGATGGGACGGAAAGAAGAATGGAAAAGACTGTCCGGGAGGAGTATATGTTTACAAGATCGTTTATTCGGTGGATGGTGTCCCTGGAAGCCAGGAAAGAGTCGGGACGGTGATGCTGGTAAGATAACCCGTTCACGCTTCACCAAATTAAATATTTCTCTGACATATAATACAATTTAAGATATTTATGCTTATCTTTAGCTTCCCCCATTATATGACAAGGAGACTTAAATATTATCAAATTTCTAATTTCGGGTATCCAAACATTAAGATACATTTCTGCCATTCTCATCCACCATGAAGGCCAGCACCCCGAATGTAAAGGTTTTTAACCAAAAAATCCACCTCCAAAAAATAGTATTAATTTTAAAATCTGAGTCTTATGAAAAATCTAGTGAAAATTTTAGTGTTAAATTCGGTCCTATTAATGGCCGGAGTACAAAATGTGAATGCTCAACTAAGCATTATAGTGATTTTAGATGGTCAATGCCCCGACACATGTACTTCTCATGAAATATGTTCCTACAAGGTTGAATATCAGCTGTACTATATCTGTGAAAATCAACAAGAGCTTTGTTGTACCGAACCACCAGAATGGGTAAATTGTTCAACTGAAGAGATATACTTTTCGTGTGATTTTTCATGTGATGACCCATCAAATGAAAAATGTTATGCTTTAGTTGGCAAAGCGACTAAATACTGCAATGGACCAGGCGGAAATATTGCAAAATGCATAGGTACTGGAATTGCATATTACACATGTCATGAGGTGATGACAATAAGTCCTTTACCTGTAACAGTTACTTGGTGATTATTTATGATTAAAATCTGTCCGGCAGGATGAAACGCCGGACAGATTTTTATAATACATTTTCATAATATGAGAATTCTATTTACGATTCTGCAGATAGTAATCGTCATTAAATTCAATGTGGCCCAAAACGAATGCAATGTATGGTATTTTACTAAGGGCTGTGGTTTAGATTTCAATTCAGGAACACCGGACGTTCTAAATGATGGACAGGCAATACATGGCTGGGCAAGTTCAACAATATGTGACACTTCAGGAATGTTCTTATTTTGTGCAGATGCAGAGTATATTTATTCTGTTTATGGTATAATGCAAAATAGTGACGGATTGTTTAACCCTCGTATTGCAGGCTTAGCTACAGTCAAATGGCCGGGACAAGAATTCTTGTATTTTCTGTTTACAGCTGCTGATCCTAATGGACCTGATGCAGGGTTTTATTATTCTTTAGTTAATCTAAGCCAAGGGCTTGGAGGAGTGGTTGTTGAAAAAAATATTCCGATTCCTACTGGTTGGGATGTAAGTGATAGAATTGCTGTAGTAAAAAAGGATAAAACGGAGAATGTTTGGGTTATTGTCAGGAAGAATGAAGATGATGCAATTGCAGCTTATCTTGTCGATGAAATAGGATTCCATGCTGACCCAGTCATTTCAACAATGCCAAATTTAGAAATGACATGGCAAAGTATTTGGGGATATCTTAAAATCTCGCCAAATAAATCTATTTTAATTTCTACATATGGCGGATATGGTTTTGAAGTATGCAACTTCGATGCTGGTACAGGAAAAGCTATTCATTTATTTCTAATCGCTAGTCCCAGCATTATATCGCCAACTTGTTCAGGGGTTGAGTTTTCACCTGATTCAAAATACCTTTATGTAAATTATACTGGACAAGCTTCAAGTGAATTGTATCAATATGATATGCAATATGTAACTGATTCAGAATCTTTCAAAGCGTCTGCAATGAAAATAGACAGCTATAATACTTTTGAATTGCAATTGGCAAGAGATGGAAAAATTTATTGTTCACCTAACCAGGTCTTAGATCCAACCAACTGGTATTATATTAGTGTCATCGAAAAGCCTTGGATCAGGGGTGAGGGTTGTTCTTTTACACAAAACGTACTTAATGTATTTCCAAATCATGTTTTATGGGGATTTTCCAACATCCTCGTTGACTATCTCCTGCGTTTCGAATGGACCGGTGAGCAATGCCAGGGCTATCCGATCCAGTTCAAGCCCAATTTCATTCCCACTCCTGACAGCATTACCTGGAATTTTGGAGAATTTGCCCCTGGTTCAATCACTCATGAACTCTCGCCAACCTATTCATTTAAAACTGCCGGTGTCCATGAAGTGAAGGTCGATGTCTGGTATCCGGGCGGCCGGTTCGAGCATACCTCCAGGGAAATTGAAATACAACCATCGCCACAGCCTGATCTTGGAAATGACACCTCTATTTGCCAGGGTGAATCATACACAATTACAGCCAATGGTTCCGGGGATTATTTTGCATGGAGTACTGGACAGTTTGGAACCGATGAGATCACGGTGACCGACACCGGCTATTACTGGGTCAGAGCAGGATTCTTTGCTACCGGTTGTTATGGTTACGATACCATCCACATCGCTTTTCACCCACCCACAATCATCGACGAAACCAATCTGAATATAACCCCCACCACCTGCAACGGAGCAAGCGGTTCAATAACAGGACTCACTGCTCTTGGCTCTCCGCCCTATGCTTACCAGTGGCTCGACCTATCCGGCAACGATTACGGCACAGACATCGATGCAACGAACCTGCCTGCCGGGCAATATTATCTCACCATTACTGATGCAAATGGTTGCGAAACGGTTTCTGATGTTTATACGATTGAAGATGCCGGGGATCTGCAGGTAACACAGGTTCAGACAACAAGACCGCATTGTTTTAAAGATGACGGGCAGATCGTTGTTCATGGATATAATCCATCAGGTGCTGCGCTGCAGTATTCGATCAATGATGGCGATTCATACCAGGCCGATAGTGTTTTCTCCGGGTTGGTTGGTGCGGGTTACGTGGTGCGGGTTACGGATGGATTGGGTTGCTTTGGTTTTTATATTGATAATCCTGTTATCCTTGCCGATATTCCCGGTCCGCAGGTTGTGGAAGTGAATGTTACCGATGAAACGGATTTTTTGGGCAATGGATCAATTGAGATCGTGGCAAGTGGAAGTACGCCGGTGATTTATTATTCGATTGATGGAGGAACGACGTGGCAGGAAAATGACGGAAATTTTGAGAATTTGGAATTTGGAATTTGGAATTTGGTAATTAGGGATGACAACGGCTGCGACACGAGTTTTACTGTTGAAGTTCAGAATATTATCCTGACTTTCTTACACGCTGTAACAGGCGAAGGAGGGCATTGCCTGGGAAATACTGCACTGGTTCCGGTGAATGTTGATAATTTCAATTCTGTTGCTAATTTTCACCTGAAATTGGGATACAATGCGGATAACCTGGAATGTGAAGGCTTTGCTAATGTTAATGTTCAATTGCTGGACAGTCTTACCGGTTGGGTAGATCCGCTTGCGGGAGATATCCATTTAGCCTGGAATTCGCCTGCTTCAGTTACTTTCACCGGCACGGAAAAAGTCGCCGACCTGGTATTCACCACGAAAAATCCCGGGCAGGGAGAGCTGTCCTGGTACACCGGAGAGACCGAAAGCTATTTCACTAATTCCTCCGGCAATCCCATCCCGGCCGAGTTCAGCACCGGCGAAGTAACCGTCTATGAACCGCCGGAGATCATCCTGGATCAGAGCAAAACCGTTTGCACCGGGCAGTTCGTCGGCATGATGAGCATTGCTGTCGGCAACCAGCCGCCGATCGATTATCAATGGATATATCCAACGGGTGATACCACAGGCAACGACCCGCTATTCTTCAGCATAAGCCCCGCCGATGCCGGCCTCTACACGCTTATCGCCACCGACCGTGTCGGCTGCACCGACTCCAAAAGCATCGAGCTGATCGTCAGCGATAATCCTGTTGCTGCTTTCCATGGCATCGATACGCTGGTGGTGGACTCGGGCTACTTGCTGGATGCTGGTTCCGGACAGGCGCACTACCTATGGAACACCGGCGATAGCACTGCAAGTATTGTGATCGACACCGAAGGAATGTATTCGGTTGAGATGGAGTCCGTGATCGGATGTATTGGAAATGATTCGGTGTATGTGAAACTGATTGAAGACGATCTCCCTCCTCCTGATCCAACTTTTAATCTTTTCATCCCCAATGCCTTCAGCCCGGATGGTGATGGAATGAATGATGTATTTAAAGTGATTTACGAGGGATTGTCGATTGTCGATTTTCGATTGTCGATTTTCGATCGGTGGGGAGGAGAGGTGTTTTCTTCTAAAGGAATTGAGAATGGATGGGATGGAAAGAAGAACGGGAAGGACTGCCCCGGCGGGGTTTATGTTTACAAGATCGTTTACTCGGTTGATGGCGTTGCGGGAAAACAGGAACGGGTCGGGACGGTGATGCTGGTGAGGTGAAATTCCAAATCCCAAGCACCAAGCACCAAACAAATCCAAAATAAAAAAATCCAAAATCAAAAATTACATCGAAAATCGACCATCGACCATCGACAATCGAAAATGAATTGCATGATGATTTTGGCGATTAAAGCATTATCTTTGCAATAAACAGATACGCAAATGAAAATCAGTTATATATATTGGAAAGATGGTGAGTTCTGGCTTGGATATCTTGAGGAATATCCTGATTACATGACACAGGGCACAACAATGGATGAGCTTAAGGAAAACTTGAAGGATTTATTTAATGACCTTACTTCCGGGAAGGTTCCTTTTGTAAGAAAAAAAGGTCAGCTAGAAGTTGCATGAAAAGAAAAGATCTTATTAAACAGATCGAAAGCATGGGTTGCAGCCTGGTCCGGCATGGAGCAAAGCATGACTGGTATTTCAATCCGGTGACCAAAAAATCTCAGCCGATACCGCGACATAACGAAATTCACGAATTCCTCGCTCGTCACATCATCAAAATGTTATCCGGGTCAAAATAAAATTGAATATCATCGGTTCGCCCGATCGCTTTCGGATCATCGCTCCATCGTTTCCCTGCTTTAATGTGCCTCTTTCTCACCACAATAGTCACAATAGGGCACATCAGAGGCACAATAGATCTATCCCGAATGATCGGGACAAGTTGTGTATTTCTATTGTGTTCTACTGTGGCTATGTGGTTTAACTTAAATCATTTCCCCAAATTTATTCTTATCTTTGTGGCAATCATTTCAAGCTGATCTAAGCGATGAAAACCCAAAAAAATCGACCATCGACAATCGACAATCGAATATCCCTTCGAACATCACCACATCGACACATCGACACATCGACACATCGACACATCGACACATCGCCCAATCGCCCAATCATCTCCCGGTCTCCCCTTCTCCTTGTCTCTTTTTCTCTCCTCCTCCTCCTCTACTCTTCCCTCTTCGCTCAGAACCAGGCCAATCGCTGGTTGTGGGGTGGATATTGCGGGCTCGATTTCAATTCAGGCATACCCGTTTATCATGATCAAATAATTATAAGTTCGGCAGTGGCCGCATCTACAATGTGCGACACCAATGGCAATCTGTTATTTTGTTGTAATGAAGCAAGAATTGTGAACAAAGAAGGGCTCGCCATGCCAAATGGCTCTGATATTCTCCCTGGGTTTGCCTGGGCTTGTATGGGAGCCTTGATCGTGCAACAACCCGGATCGGAACATTTGTATTATGTGTTTACAGTTAGTCGTGATTGGCCTGATAATATTGGCATGTATTATTCTGTCGTGGATATGGACCTGGATGGAGGGCTGGGCGATGTCATATCTTCGAAGAAAAATATACCTTTAGCAGACGCATGGGCCGCCAGTAATAAGCTAACCTCGCTGCGACATGCCAATGGGGAAGATATCTGGATCATTACACGTAATTTCAAATCAGATCAATATTATGTTGCTTTTTTACTGACTGCTGACGGATTATCGACCGATGGTGTCGCAAGCCCTGTTCCATTGAGAGATGATATCAATAACCAAGGCAGCATGAAAATTTCCCCTGATAAAAAACATATGGCCGCGGCCTACCGATCTTATACTAATTCGCTAAATGAGAGATTAAAAATTAGTATGGATATAGGTAGCTTTAATGCTTCAACCGGTAAAATTGAATTGCTTTATACAATCAGTAAAAATCCTGATAATTATACGCTTCTATACGAACCCTGGGCAGTTGAATTTTCACCTGATTCAAAGTTGTTATACGCAACCTTTCTTAATAAATATACTAACATATTGGAGTTATATCAATATGATATGCAGTATGTTGAGGATTCCGCGCAGTTTAAGCAATCAGAAGTTTTCATTGCACAGGGACCTGTCAATGGCCTGCAATTAGCCAGGGACGGGAAGATTTATTGTGCATCTAACGCTATTGGTTATGGCTATGGCTACGTAAGTGTGATCCATGAACCCTGGAAGAGAGGAACGGATTGTAATTACCAGGCAGATGCCATATATTTAAATGGACGACTTATTCACTGGTTCTTCCCAAATATGTTACTGGACCATCTTTACCGCTTCGAATGGGAGGGCGAATGCGCCCACCACCCCATTGCCTTTCAGCCCAATTTTCTTCCCGAACCTGCCAGCATCCTCTGGAGTTTCGGAGATGGTGAGATATCAGCTAATCTTTGGCCTGTGCACGAGTATGAAGACGGTGGCGAATACGAGGTATATGTCACGGTTACTTATCCAGGCGGAAGGATAGAAGAAACGTCAAGGGTGATCACCATACTGGATGGCCCTGATCCTGACCTGGGCCCGGATCAAATGATCTGTGATGGAGAAGAAATTGAATTATTTGCAGGTGATGATGAAGGATTATATGTATGGAGCACCGGGGATTGGGGGACGAATCTTTTCAGCGTGACGGTTGCAGACAGCGGAATGTACTGGGTGAAAGTGACCAATGATCTGGGGTGTAGTTATCGTGATACGGTACATGTTGGTTTTTATCCGAAAGCGACCTTTAATGAAGACAACCTGATCATCACGCCCACTGCCTGCGGGGGAAGCAGCGGCAGCATCGAAGGGCTGATAGTCGAAGGAAGCGAACCGCTTGCCCTTGAATGGTATGATGGTGACGGGAACCTGGTGGCCGACGTACTGGATATTTATAACCTGCCGGTGAACAATTACTTTTTACATGTACTCGATGACCATGGTTGCGAAACCGTATCTGAAGCCTATACCATCACCGATGCCGGGGATGTTGAGATATCGGAGGTTGACCACAGCCCCGGACATTGCGGCCAGGAAAACGGCTTCATCGAGATCACGGCCACTAC
>CAYUQP010000035.1:8176-47027 GCA_964447005.1 uncultured Bacteroidales bacterium | reverse complement strand
AAATAAAACAATTTTTACGATACCGGTCAAGGTGTATCACACCGGAGGGTTACCTTAATAGAAAGTTTTTCAATTAATCTGAAATCAATTTCCGCCGAGAGTACTCTAAATATATTTAATGTATCAATTATTATATTAAAGTTTATGACATTCGCATTCTCTTTTTTGGAAAAATCAATTCCTTGTCTTTTACTTGGAAGTTTCATGTCCCAGTAATCATTTAGGTTTTGTCCAAATGACTTTAATAATTGATTCAAACTTTTACTAATATTCTCAGAATTTTGATGTGTTAATCTATTTCTCTTTAATCTAAAATAATCAAGCGTATTTAGCATATCACTATCCAAATCACTTTTCTCAATTGATAATCTATTTAGTATTTTATCAATTAAGATGGCATCATTCTCAACTCCTTCTAATTTTGATTCAATTGATTTTATATGGTCGTCAATTATTTGTGAAAATTCCAGAATACTTTTTAGATAACTCTCAAAATAAGAATAGATTAAAAGAAAAATTACCTGAATTAATGTCTTATCAGTTTTTTCATGTTCGTTTTCTAAATCAATCAGTTTGATATTATGCTTTCTCCTATATGGATTTGAGGCAAAATACTCACTCGTTAGAATATCAGAGTTTGTTTTAATTGTCTCAAGGTAGTCAATACCAAATTGGTTCCATACAAAAGTATAATGAGTAAAACTATTATTCAATTCCGATAATTCTTGATATTATTCTCTAAGTTCCTTTGTCTTCATTGTTGCAGAATGTTCGTAGGAATTGCACCTAACTCGGTTCTAACAAAATTGCTGTTACCAATAGTTTCGTGAATTATATAAGTATTGTTGTTTCTCTATGAAATCTCAGCAATTAGTCCTGCCCATAAAATTATGCAACCTCATCACACAAAAACCACCCCCAACCCCCTAATTCTCAACAACTTTTTCACATTTTGCAGAATTCTGCTATTCCCAATGCCCAATGCAATGCTCAATGCTTCGATGTGTCAATGCTCAATGCTCAATGATCGCAATCTCCTCCTCACTCAGCCGATAAAGCTCATAAACCAACTCATCAATCCGGCGCTCGGCGTGATCTATCGCGCGCTGAAGCTGTTGGCGGTCGGTTTCGAGGGGTATAGAAGAAATCGTATTGTACAATCTTAAAAGATTGTCCACAATTTCTGATATTTTGTCATGAACCGCTTTCTCACTTTTTATATTAAAATCAATATTCTTAATGGGTAAATTCTTTAAGTCACCAACAGATAGCCGAGGGAAGGCATTGGCAACTATTTTATTAGAGAATCTTTCAAAGATTATTGACATTAATCTTGAATTTAATAATCCACAAAGGTATTTCATGGAAAAAACAGTGTTCTTTGAAGGGCTAACATTTAAGATTGTCTTATAATTACAATATGTTTCTTCAGTGTAAGTTGCTTGGAGCCTTTGGCCTGGACCTCCAGTAATTTCACGTATTAAAATTCTGGGGCCTGTCAACCAATCCATTGTTCTATAATCATGAAGCCAAGGTCCATATTTAATCCATTTCCCCTTCACTCTGTTTAGCGTATATCTACCGACATCTCGTCCTGCTAATTCTGGCAAGTATTCCTCTGAAAGTTTTTCTTCCGAATGGAAAACGCGATTCTTGATTTGATCCGGTCTATGTTTAATGCTATTGTACGCTTGACAACCTAATGATGCTCGTGCAACAATCACTAATTTAGGATTTTCCCTTATAATCCTATTTACTATATACCCAATTTTATCAAATTGTCGACTTTCAATAATTAAATCTTCAGTGGCAAAGGCTGTCTGTTGTTCAATATGGCTCCAATTCCCTTCATTAATGTGTTCAAATTGCTCAAAATTCTTCACCGATATTATCTTCATAATGTTACTTTCCTTTGGGCGTAAAGGCTTCTTAAGGACTAATATCTGTGTGAAAACATTTGCAGCATCAAATACTAAATATTCAAACAATAATGAAATTTCAATATGAGCATGTTCAAGTATGAATTTTCGTAATGGCTTTGTGAATTTTTGCGTAAGCCAATTACTAGGTACAATAAAACCTAGTCGACCATTTTCTTTTAGGATAGTTACTCCTTTTTCTAAGAAAAGATGATACAGATCTATCTTATAATTTGACACTAAAAATCTTTTAACATACTCTATCTCTTGTGGATTATGAATTTCAGTACTTAAAACTACATACGGCGGGTTCCCGATCACCGCGTCAAAGCCGCCGCCTTCAAACACTTCGGGAAACGCCCGGTGCCAGTCGAACGCGTTGATCTTCTTCATCTGGTCGGGGAAGAGATCGAACTGGTTATCGTAAAAGTCGGGGCCGATGAGGGAATTGCCGCACTGGATGTTGTGCGACAAATTGGGCAGCACGCGCTCGTGGAACAAGGTCATCTGCTGGTTGATGCTGGCCTGCGTTTCGCCTTCCAGCGCTTTTAATAAAAGATTCAGCTTGGTAACCTCAACCGACTGGGGATCAATATCCACGCCGTAAATGTTGTTCAGTAGGATGCGTTTCTTTATCGCGGTGGTGAGGTTGCCGTCGGGAGTTAAAACCTCACCGATTTTCATCCCTTTCCGCTGCCTTACCTCACCGCCCGACTGCCTCACCTCACCCCCCGGCCCCCTCTCCTGGAGGAGAGGGGGAGACTTTGTTTCGTCATTCTCCCCTCTCCTTGAGGAGAGGGGCAGGGGGTGAGGTGAGCCGGAGAGGGGCAGGGGGTGAGGTGAGTCGGAGAGGGGCAGGGGGTGAGGTGAGGCGGAGAGGGGCAGGGGGTGAGGTGAGTCAGAGAGGGGCAGGGGGTGAGGTGAGCCGGAGAGGAGTGGGGGAGAGGTGTAAAATCTCAAATGCCAGTCGAGCAAATACTGGTAGGCGCCGATCAGGAACGAGCCGCTGCCGCAGGCGGGATCGCAGATGCGGAGCTTTTCAACGTCTTTCGGGGTTTTGCCTTCCAGCAGCTTGCCGAGCGTGTTCTCCACGATGTAATCCACGATGTACTTCGGCGTATAATACACCCCGCCGGCTTTGCGCACTTCGGGCTTTTCCTCGACTTTCGCCTGGTGCCCCGCGGTGAGGCGAATGGTCTTACCCAGGAAACGCTCGTACACGCTGCCCAGGATATCGGCGGGCATCACCGAGAACTCGTACTCGCATTTCGGGTAATACAGCTCCCCGATAATGGTCTTCAGCAGCTTGTTGTCGATGAGAAGCTCCCGCGTGATCCGGTCTTCTTTCAGGTCGAACAGCCCGGAGTTGTATTTTTCATCGGCGGTGTGGAAAAGGCCGAACAGGTTGGCATACACATCACCTTTCTCCGCCGCCTTGCGCAAAAGCCCATACGCTTCCACGCCGCGGTCCTCGCACATGCGCAGGAAGATGATCCGGTCGATGGTCTTCTGCACGGCATAGTTCAGCTCATCCACGCTCAGCGACTTGTTCCGCAGTGCGATGCCGGTGGCCAAATACGTGCGCCACTGCTCGCTCGATTTCAGGAATTCCTCGTCTACGGTGGCGGTGCCTTTCTTGCCGGTATCGCTTTGCACGTACTTGTCGAAACGCCCTTTCGGCAGGTTCTCTTTGGCAAAAATATCCCAGAGGAAATCGAACTCTTCAAGGTACTGATCGAACGTGAGGTATTTGATGCGGGAAACCGAGGATTTGTCGCCGGGATTGGGCTTTTTGGTGCAGTCGTAAATGGCGAACTCTTCAAAGTCGGTCACCACCGAGAGCGGCACTTTGGCGCTCCAGCCATAACGCCGCACCTGGTAGGCCGGACCGATATCGTCTTTTACATTGATGCCGGGCTTTTTCGCATCCACGAAGAACTTACGCTGCCCGTAGAGTGTAAAGGCATAATCCGGCGCTTTCGTCGCATTGCCGATCCTCAGCTTATCCTCGTGGATCACTTCGCGGTAGGCCTCTGCAAGTCCCTGCTCATTGTCCATATCCCATCCCAGGGCCCTGAAAAACGGGTTGATATAATCCACCCGCGTCTGGTGCTCGTTGTAAGCGCCGCGCCTGTATTCCCCGCGGTGCTCCCGGAAGCGCTCCACCAGCGCGCTGATCTTTTCGAAGGCTTGTTCTCTGGTCGGGTTCATTTTCTTTTGCAGGTAAAATGAATGGATGGGATTATTGGTCAGGCTAAATTAGGGTAATTTTTATAATCAATAGCAACAAGCACCACGGAAATTCCAAATTCCATATCCCCGATTCCCGCCAAACCCGCAGGGTTTGAACGTGAATAGCATTGCAGCGCACGGCAGATGGCCCCCGGCCCCCTCCCAACCTCCCCCATTCGGGGTAGGAGCAAGCAAACCCGCAGGGCTTAAACGTGAATAGCATTGCAGCGCATGGCAGATGGCGTCCCGCAACGACAACTTTTCAGGCAGCCGTTTTTCGCCAGGATTTAATACGCTTCCAGTCATCCCGTGAAAGCGCCAGTTCTTTATGCCACCCCTTGTTTTCCTTGTTGAAGATGTAAACCAGGATCATTGTTGTGACCAGGTAAGAAGCGGATGTCGCCCATCCTGCTCCTGTGATGCCGAACGCCGGGATAAGCGTGAAGTAGAGGACCACCGACGCAACCAACCCGAGCGATGAGGAGACCGCATTGATGTAATAACGTCCAGTACCTGAAAAATAATGCCCGATCAGGATCGAGAAATTATAGACCAGCACGCCTAGGGACAGGGTCCAAATCACCAGACGGATTTGTTCAAATCCTTCTCCGAATATCCAGCTATAGAATGACGCGGGCAGCGCGGCAAGCGGTATGAGCAGTGCCAGGCTGGCCAGGACGCTGAATTTGATCAGCTTTGTGGTCAGGGACGCCGCTTCCTTCCTGTTGTCCGTATTGGAGATCCTGGCATATTGTACCAGTGATATGCTTTTGGAGATCAGCCAGATTGATTCAGCCAGCGAAATACCATTCGAATAGATCCCAACGGCTGCTTCGCCGTGGAAACGGTCGAGTACATAAAAACTAAGGCGGAAACTGAGCATCTGGGTGATGTGGGCCACCTGGTTCAGGATGCCGAAACGCACCAGCTCCCGCATGACCCGACCGTATTCCGCTGTCGTGTGTATTTTTATTTTTCCGCAGAATCTGACGTAAAAGAATATGCTTACTACTGCCGACAGGCCGAACGAAATGTACAGGGAAAAGATGTAATCGCGGATTTGCGGGTTGTCGAGGATGATAAATGCCGAAAGCAGTGCAATGATCAGTACCACCGGCTGTATCAGCCCGATCAGGTTGGCCGTGCTGATCTTCTCCTTTCCGGTGAGGATCGAGGTGTTGATGGCCGCGATCGAGTTAAGGACCGAAAGGACGCAAATATGCAAGGTGAACGACGGGTCGACCAGCGGGAAGATCCGGAGGATGAAATAAGAGAATAATGCGATCAGGAGGGTCCAGGCATAGGAGGGAAGGACCAGCAGCGAGGGAGCGTGCCGGGGCACGAGGTACACGAGGGTCGCTCCTCCGACGAGGTTGGCAAATACCAGCACCAGGGTGATGGTGGTGATGATCAGGCTCTGGACCCCTTTACCTTCCGGGCCGAGGTACCGCGACAGCACGACAGCGATCAGGAGATTGATCACCGCTGTGATTGCGCGGGTGCTGAAGGTATTTACGATCTTTCGGAGCAAGGGTCTTGGTTTTTGGTTCGTGGTTCGTGGTTCGTGGTTCGTGGTTCGTGGTTCGTGGTTCGCGGTTCGTGGTTCGTGGTTCGCGGTTCGTGGTTCGTGGTTCGCGGTTCGTGGTTTGCGGTTTTTGGAATTTTAAAATTTAGAATTTTTTTAGTGCTTGGGATTTGGATTTTAGGATTTGTTTGGTGCTTGGAATTTGGAATTTGGGATTTTAACCACTTCGGTGTACACCTCATACAATTGCCTGCCGATGACTTCCCTGCTGAAATGGTCTTCGGCGTATTTCCTGATCTCCGGTTTGCTGAATTCTTCGTAATGATCAAGGAAATGGATCAGTTGCCCGAGTAACTGCCCTTCGTCTTCACTGCTGATAAGAACGCCCAAACTGGGATGGAGGTGCTCGCGGATGCCCCCAACGTCGGTCGATAATACCGGTACACCGCAGGCATAGCTTTCCAGGATGACCACCGGCAGGTTCTCAAACCGGCTGAACATCACCTGGAAGTCTGCTTCGGCCATCATCCGGGCCAGTTCTTCATTCTCACGCAACCCGAAAAAGCGGACAAATTTTCCTTCAATGCCCAGCTCTTTCGCGTAAGCGGTCAGTTTCTCCAGGTGAATGCCTTCGCCGATCATCCCGCAGGTCCAGTCGGTTCTTATGGTTGAAAGCGTTTTCAATACCCTCAGCATGCCGGAAATGTTCTTTTGACGGTCTTCAAAGCAGGAAACGTGGATAAAATATTTGTCTTTTTTATCTTTTTGATTATCAATAATATTAAACATTTGCATGTCAACTACATTCGGAATGATCCGGTAATTCCTGTTGTTCAGGCCGTGCTTTTCCATCGCTTTCCGGAGGTTATCCGTAACCGGGAGCACCGCCGAAGCATTGCGGACCACCATCCTGCTGGCCAGCTTTCTCAGCCATCCCCTGTAATTGTCCATGTGGGGCAAGTAGCGGGTCCAGTGCTCGGTGATCACATACGGCGTACCTGTTATCCATTTGTTTATCAGCGCGATAACCCCAAGACGGGTAAGTACGTTGACATGCGCCAGGTCCGGTTTCCCGAATTCATTCTTTAGCATTTTGAGCCCCTTGAGATGGTAATTGACATACCTGCAAAGGTTTATAAATGAAGTGATTCCGGGAAGTCTGATGCCGGTTGGTTTATAATAGATCTTTATCTGGAGCAATTCTTCATCCTTGAACCGTTCCACCTCGAATTTTACATTAATCAGCTTATCATCCTGGTGAACATAAAGCACCGCGACGTCCACATGTTTTGAAACCGATCTCGCGTGGCGCTCGATGAACAACCCCGGCATCGGATCGTACCGGTGGGGGTACCAGCGGGGAAGGTAGAGGACTTTTAACTTATTGGTGTTCAATTGTTCGATTGTTCGATTGTTTTACATTTTCATAGTTCGCTATATCAACCTCACCCCCTGTCCCCCTCTCCATTTTGGAGAGGGGGAATAGGGGGCAGGGGGTAAAGGGGGTGAGGTTAGAAATAGAACGTTTCCTCCACCGCTAAAATTGCCTTCCTCAACCTGTCTTCACCAATCCCGGAGATGATCCGGTATTTTGTCCCCAGTTCTTCCAGTTCCGCTTTGTATATTGAAAACAACTCATTTCTCTCCCCCGGGTGCTCCCTGAGCGGATCGTCCTCCCAGGGAAGATCGATGTCGCAAAGCAAATATAAGTCATATCGATGGTTTTTCACCTGCTCTTCGATCCAGGGATCACACCGGCCGTATTTGTAAAGGCTCCAGATCTTTGTGACCAGCGGGTCCGTATCACAGAACAGGAATTCAGATGCTTTTGCAGCCATTTGATCCTCTGTCTTTAATTGTTCCTTCGCGATCAGGGTAATATCTCCAAAGGTGTAAGCCCTTCCAAGATTATTTAGGTAATCTCTTGCAGCTTCAGGCACATAAACCGTATTGAAATGTTCAGCCAGTTGCCGTGCAAGCAGTGATTTGCCTGTGGATTCGGGACCGGTGATGGAAACAAGGAACAAAATTTTAAATTTTAAATTTTAAGTTTTAAATTCGGGAAATGCGTTTTTTCCATTCGATGTAGCCGGCGATGGCGAGGATCAAAAATACCGTGAACTGGAAGCTGGTAAGGATCAGGGCTTTGCTGGCGTATAACGGTACGGAAACCAGGTCCCCCGCAATCCAGAACAGCCAGTTTTCGATTTTTTTCAGCGCCATCAGCCACATACCGATAATGAAAATTGCGGTGGTCAGGGCATCCCAGATAGGAACATTGCTGTCGGTGAAATTTTTCAAAACGTAGATCAGTACCAGGAAGAAAACAATAAACCCGAATATGGACAGGGCCCATTCCTTTGCCGACATCCAGGTGATTGGGCGCTGTTTATGGTCTGCCGTTTTCCGGGACCATTTTACCCAGCCATAAATGCTCATGGTAAAGTAAAACACGTTGATACCCATATCGGCATAAAGTTTTACCGTAAAGCAGATATAAACATAAATGAGCACACTGATTATCCCGGTGGGATAGACCAGGATGTTTTCTTTCCTGGCATACCAGACACTGAGCAACCCGGTCAGGACTGCCATGGCTTCCAGCCATGAAGAAGCGATCAGGTTTTCATAAAATGTCTGAAATACAGAGAGGATCATCACTTCTTTTCAACAGTATTGAGGTCTGCATTGATGATCTTCATGACAAAAACCGAATGCGGGTTGTCGAATGACGCTTTTATTTCTTTGGTGAGAGCGGCCATCAGAACTTCATATTCTCCGAAAATCTGCGTGCTCATCCCGTTCGTTTTCGCCACAAGTCCTTCATATTGGTTGATCCGGTCGATAAATTCCCTGATCGGTGGCACATACTCCTGGTTCAATGGATAATAACTGATTTCTACCGATGTCTTCATGAGATTAATTTTGTTTTCAAAATTAATTATTTGCTTTCACACTGGATTTTTCAGTTTATCTTTAAATTTGTCTTAAACGCGATACTTATTCTTAACACTATTTCTATGAAAAAGAGCTTATTGATATGGGCCGGCCTGGTGTCGGTCGTGCTGTTTATGAGCGGCTGCCTGACCTGCGAAAAAAAAGAATACTCTTTCAGGTTTACCGGTGAAAATTCCGGTGAGTTGACCATCAAATATTATAACCTGATGTCGACTAAAGATGATACGATAGACAATTCCGAGGAAGATTTTGCAAGCCTGATCAATGATTATTACGAAGGCTCGCAAATAGAAAACGAATTTCCGGACGCTACCCTGGTGAGCAAACGCCTGTTTGAAGAAAACGGGACCCTTTGCGGGGAAGTAGTGTTCGGATTCTCGGACCTGGCCATGGCCAATTTGTACCAGCACAAAGGCAGCGGCCCGCTGATGTACTGCCTGGGATGCTACTCGATCGATTCGGAATATTTCTCGGAATCCAATGGCGAATACGGCGGTGACATCATGCCGATCGTTTTCTGGGACCCGGGGTTAAAAAACCTGGAACTGAAAACGGATCTGACTTTTCCGGACGAAACGAATGTGAGCTTGCTGGATAAATACAAGGAGTGGGAGGCCGGCAGATAAAAGCCTACCGCATGTCGATCACCTCAACGCCGGGATAATCCTGGGCATTGAAGGTGAAATCAGTGTCTTTGACCGCCACGTTGGTTTCAAACTTGTTGACCATGTAGCTGAACGTATTGCCGCTTTTATCCTTGATGGCAATCTTCATGATCCGGTATAACTCTTTGTCAACCTGCAGTTCTACATCAGTAAATGATTTTTCGGTGTTCGGCTTCAGTTCTATGACATACAATGCCCGGCCGTCTTTTGTGATCTCGTTGATCAGCTTGGATTTGTAATCCTCACTGTAGGATGTAAGCAACTTGGTAGGGGTCAGGGAATTCTCATCTTCCTCAACCGAATTGATCTGCACTTCATTGGCTTCTGAAATATATGTCCAGGAGGTTTTCCCGTCCATGATCACTTTCTGTCCTGCGATGTCCAGCTTGTATTGATCACCCTTGACCAGCAGCACGCCCGTTTCCGTTTCATGGATCTTGGCTGTCGGATTGTCCATGTTGTATGTGAAACTGATCTTGATCGAATTAAATGATTTGGTTTTTTCCGAAACCTGTTTCAGAATTTCTTCCGAGGTCTTTTTTGCCTGTCCGAATGTGGTCTGCCCTGTTATGATCAGTGCTGCAATGATAATGGTCGTTAATATCCGCATTGTAGAATTTATATTTAATGATTATTTGTCATAAAGATCCTTCAAAAATTGTTCCAAAGCCATTTCATTGGCGACGAGGACTTCCCGGGCCTTGCTTCCTTCGAACGGGCCGACGATTTTCGCGGCTTCGAGCTGGTCAATGATCCTGCCGGCTCGGTTGTAACCCAGCTTGAGCTTTCGCTGGATAAGCGACGTGGAGCCCTGCTGGTGCTGGACAATAAGCCTGGCAGCTTCTTCGAAGAGCTCATCGCGGGCGTTCGGGTCAAAATCGCCCTTCTCCTGGTCGTCACTTTCGTCGTAATATTCCGGCAGGCTGAAGGCTTCCGGGTAGCCGCGCTGGGAACCGATGTATTCGGTCACTTTATCGACTTCCGGTGTGTCGACAAAAGCGCATTGCACCCTGAGCAGGTCGCTGCCGGTGGAGATCAGCATGTCGCCTTTTCCGACGAGCTGATCGGCGCCGGAGCTGTCGAGAATGGTCCTGGAGTCAACCTTGGAGATAACCCGGTAAGCAAAACGAGCCGGGAAATTCGCTTTGATCGTACCTGTGATGATATTCACCGACGGCCGCTGGGTGGCGATGACCAGGTGAATTCCCGTGGCACGGGCAAGCTGAGCCAGGCGGGTCAGCGGGTTTTCGATCTCCCGGCCGGCCGTCAGGATCAGGTCAGCGAACTCATCCACCACCACCACGATGTAGGGCATGAAATGATGGCCTTCGTTCGGGTTAAGGTGCCTTGAAGTGAATTTGGCGTTGTATTCTTTAATGTTCCTGACCTGCGCGTTCTTGAGCAGTTCGTACCGCTGGTCCATGAGGATACAGAGGGAATTCAGGGTGCGGACCACTTTACGGGTATCGGTGATGATGGATTCTTCGGAGTCGGGGAGGCGGGCCAGGAAATGCCGCTCGATCTTGGAAAATAAGGTGAGCTCCACTTTCTTGGGATCCACCATCACGAACTTCACCTGGCTCGGGTGCTTTTTGTAAAGCAGCGACAACAGGATGGCATTGAGCCCGACCGATTTTCCCTGTCCGGTGGCCCCTGCCATCAGGATGTGCGGCATTTTGGTCAGGTCGGCGATGTAGCTCTCGTTGGAAATGGTTTTCCCTAGTGCGATGGGCAGTTCAAGCGTTGAATTCCTGAATTTGTCGGAGGCAAGCATTGATTTGATCGATACGATCTCCGGTTTCATGTTCGGTACCTCGATACCGATGGTGCCTTTTCCGGGAATAGGAGCGATGATGCGGATCCCGAGTGCGGAGAGTGAAAGGGCGATGTCATCCTCCAGGTTTTTGATCCGGGAGATCCTGACGCCGGGCGCAGGAATAATTTCGTAAAGGGTAACGGCCGGGCCGATGGTCGCCTTGATCTTATCGATGCGGATAGCGTAATTGTTCAGCGTTTCAACGATCCGATCCTTGTTCTGCTCCAGCTCTTCCTTTGCAACGGGCACGGAATCAGAGCCATAATCGGCCAGAAGGTCGAGTGTCGGGTATTTGTAGTCAGGCAGGTCAAGTGTGGGATCATACAGGGTGTCCAGGCCGCCCGTGACCGTTCCTTTCTGACTGGCGGCTGCTTCGGTTGGTGTTTCCTCGATGGTCAGTTCCACTCCGGAGACAGGTGCTTTTCTAACCGGTGTGACAGGGAAGTCATCCTCCTTCTGCTCTTCTTTTGTAAAGCTCTCTGAAACGGGATTCAACGAGAATTCCCGTGTATTGTACAGATCTTCTTTCGGTACATTGGCTGCAACGGCGTCAGCTTCGCCCGCTTCCTCTGCAATCTCTTTTTCATGTTTTTTCTTAAGAAAAGATAAAAGGTTAACAATGATCAGGAAACTGACCAGGACAAAAACCAGCAAAAGGACTGTCCCGGGCGTACCGACAAGCCCGATCAGCCACATCGAGGATTCATAGCCGAAAACACCGCCAAGCATGATCATTTCGGGATCGTTCCTGAAAATGAACCCAAACATGACGGAAAGCCACAGCAATCCAAGGATCGAATACTTAAGCGTTTTGGAAAACGGGAGTATCCTTACGCCTGCCACAAGGCGGAACCCGCCTACGAGCAAAATCACGAGGAACAGGTAAGATGCGATGCCAAAACCTCTTTTAATGAAGAGATGGGCCAGCCATGCGCCTAATTTGCCGGTCCAGTTATTGACCTGTACTGAGCTGTCTGTAAGGAATCCGGCGTCGTTGTTATCCAGAACGTTGCTATCAAGTTTCCATGACAGGAGGTAGGAAGTGAAGGCAAGCAGCAGGAAAACGCTGAGGAGTATAATGAAAAACCCCATGATCCGTGCGAATCGGCCGTCGGTGAACATGGCCGGTAACCGCCTTGAGGATTTCTCCGGATCGCGGGATTTTTGTTTTTTAGGCTTAGTCTCCTGTTCTGCTTTCGAGGGATTGTTGTTCCTGCCCATAACGACGATTTACAAAACGGCAAAATTAACAAAAATCGCCTTGCCGTTCCGGTAAAAAAAACTGGAGATTTACCTGCAATAATGTCCGGTATCAGCCTCCGAACATCTGCTGCAGTTCTTCCTTGGTTTTGATCTGGTAACCATCAGGAATGGTGAATTCGCTTTCCGGTACGTTCTTCTTTTCGACCGAAACCGCTTCTAACTTCATGGTGAAACCCTGATTGGGTATTTCGAACTCGAGCATCACCCCATTGATGTCCTTAAATTGCGGATTATCGAAGTTGATCGCTCCTGTTCCGAGTTCTTCCGTGAAATATACGATCATTTCCTGGTCTTCCGAGGGGATGGTAATGATGGCTTTCTTGCATTTGTAACCTGCAATTTCCTTGGTTTCTGAGGTCACTTCCACTTTGGTTTCCGGGGCATCCCCAATTTCTTTCATGATTTCATCCTGGGTCATTTTGATGGCGATTTTTTGCCCCATCATGTCCATCAGGGTGATAGCGCTTTTATTGTCGGCATCGCTGATCGAGATCGTTTTGCCCATGCTCATGACCATTTCGCTGCGGGATTTATTTCCTGAAATGCTCATGATCATGGTTTTCGGCATCATGGCCTTCATCTCATCGGTCACATCCGATCCTTCCACCGTGATCTTGTAGGTGATCACACCTTTGAATTCTTTGGCGCCGGCCTGGAAAGAGAACAGTGCCAAGAAGGTTATTGCTAACCAGCTAATCGTTGAAATTTTTTTCATGGATTTGATTTATTAAGTTAAACAAAATTAATTCACGAAACGGAACAGTTTGTTCCAGCGTATTTTTCCATTCAGCAGGGATTTGTTCTTATCCATGGAGAACCATACAAAAACGGCTTTGCCCACGACATGGTCTTCCGGGACCATGCCCCAGTAGCGGGAGTCGGCGGAATTATGGCGGTTGTCGCCCATCATCCAGTAATAATTCATTTTAAAGGTGTACCGGTCGGTTTCCTGTCCATTGATAAATATCTTACCGTCGGCCACTTTCAGGTCATTCAACTCGTAGTTGCGGATGATGCGCTCGTAAAGCGGCAGGTTGTCGGTGTTCAGGTCGATCGTTGTGCCGGCTTTCGGTATCACGAGCGGACCGTAATTATCCCGGTTCCAGGGATATTGCGGGGAATAGGGAAATGTTTCCGGGTCCCATTTCCCGGCAGGTTCCATCAGGACTTCCACGGTCTCTATTCCTTTTACTTTTGACAGTTTTCCGGCTGCTTCACTGGTCAGTGTAACGACGAACTGTCCGGGTCCCACGGGCCATACTTTGTCCGTAACGTCCAGTTCATCCAGCATTCGCGGATTAAGCTGGTTTGCGGCGGATTTTATTATGTACTGGTACTCCGTAATACCCGGGTTGATGGCCGGCTCACCGTTGATGTGGACCTGCTGGCCTATGATCTGCAGTGTATCGCCGGCTATGGCCACACATCGTTTAATATAATTTTCGCGTTTATCCACAGGCCTTGAAATGATCTCCCCAAATTCGCGCTTACTGGTATTGACCTTTTTCCATCCGTATTCGCGGACCATGGAGTAATAACTTCGGTTACTCTGGAATTTTACTGATAAGGTATCCCCGTCGGGATAATTGAACACCACCGCGTCGTTCCGGCTGACTTCACCCAGCCCCGGAAAACGGTAGTAGGGCAGTTTGATCCATTCCAGGTATGATTTGGTTTCAGTGGTCATGGGCATGGTATGGTGCACGAACGGGAACGATAACGGGGTCATGGGCACCCGCGGGCCGTAACTCATCTTGCTGACAAACAGGAAATCGCCGACCAGGAGGGTTTTCTCCATGGATGGAGTAGGTATCGTGTAAGCTTCAATAAGAAAGGTGCGGATGATCGTGGCGGCTATCACGGCAAAAATGATCGCGTCCACCCATTCCCTGATCCAGGTTTTTTTGACTTCAACCCGCTTGTCAGGATGAATGTATTTTTCTTTTTCCGAAAATCCGAGGTAGGGAAGGTAGGCGAAAGGAAATAAAACGCCCAGTGCCTGGTCGCCGAGTCCGAATTTATTGAAGCATTTCAGCAATTCCACAATCATGAGAAGGATCGTAAATACATTGATGAACGGGATCAGCAGGAAAATGTACCACCATAAGGGCTTTTTGATGATCTTCAGCCAGATGTACATGTTATAGAACGGGACAAGCACTGTCCAGCCCGGGTATCCGGCTTTTATAAAGATTTTCCATAAGCCAACCACAGAACTGATCAGGAAGATTAAGGAAAGAACCAGGAAAAAATTCATAGGTATGCGATTTGGTTGCGAATGTATGGAATTTAAAGCAGATGAGCGGTAACCGCCTGTGTTAATTTTTGTTAAGTGACCTCATTATTCTTTAAAACGAAGCATGTCTTCCATGCCGAAAAAACCCTGTCTGCCCGGCAGCCATTCTGCTGCGAGCACGGCCCCGACTGCAAAGCCTCTCCGGCTTTTGGCCTCATGAATCAGCGAAAGCCTGTCCGCGCCGGATTCACAGACCACCCGGTGAATACCGGCAACCTCGCCTTCCCGCTTCGAAATGATCTCCAGATCGGCAGGCGACTGCTGTTTGCGGTTTACCCAGCGCTCTTTCCGCTTCATGTTCCGGAGAATGATTTCGGCCAGGCTGATCGCGGTTCCGCTCGGGGAATCCAGTTTATGGATGTGATGGATCTCCTCGAGCGAGATATCGTAATCATCGAAATGATCCAGGGCGACAGAGAGTTGCCTGACCAGGCCGAACAGGATATTAACGCCGATGCTGAAATTGGAGGCGGTAAAAAGGGCCTGTTTTTCGCCCAGGCACCATTCCTTCACCTGTTCGCGGTGATCGTTCCATCCTGTCGTCCCTACCACTACCGGGAGGTGGAGATCAAAGCAATTCCTGATGTTCCCGACCACGGAGCCCGGGGTGCTGAATTCAATGATCACATCAGCCTGGCTGATCTGGCTGGTTTTATTCATCCAGTCATCGGGTGTTTCGAGCTTCTCGATCACCTGGTGATGGCGTTCCAGGGCAATCTTTTCAATCTCTTTGCCCATTTTACCGTATCCTGAAATTACAATTTTCACAGCTCAGAATTTTAGGGTTAACTTAAGCCCCGGCGCCGGATTCGCCGGAAACATTGCATTATACCCTGTCGTGGGCTTCAGGCTCATCGACAGGTCCTCGCTGATGTCATAATCGTAGAAATGTGCATCAACGTATGCTTCCAGGATGTTCAGCGTGTACCACAGGGCCCCGATGATGATCGAAAGGTCCCGGTTCCGCCGGTAGAAGTCCATGGCTTCCTTGAGTTGCTGCTGATTATATTTCGTCACGTAAGGATTGTCGATCGGGTAAGTTTCACCGTTGGCAACATAAATATAAGCTTCCTTGAAGTCTTTGTACTCGTTGTTGTTAAAGACCACGAAGTAGCCGAGTACTCCGAAGCCGGCATAAATGATGGGGATTTTCCAGTATTTTTTGTTGTATGCCTGGCCGAGACCGGGAAGTACGGCTGAGTATATTGCTGCGCGCCCTACCGAATGTTTTTTAGGCTCTTCCTTGATTTTTAAAGGCATTTCCTGGCCGCTGGCAATGGCCGGGACAAAGCATATCAATCCAAGTACCAGGTAGGTGACAGTTCTCAAATCTGAAGGTTTATTCCCCGTTAAGTAACTTCAAAATTCGTTCCAGATCATTTTCCGAATTGAATTTAATAACGATAGAGCCTTGTCCTTTATTATTTCTGGCAATATTAACCGCAGCGCCCAGTCGTTCATGGAGCAGCACTTTGCCGGCCTGTAGCTCCGGGGATAATGATCCGGCAGTGCTTTCTCCTCCTTTAACGGGCGGGTTCTGGATATCTTTTGCCAGCTTTTCAGCTTCTCTTACGGATAATCCTTTTTCAACGATCCGCAGCAGTGCTGTTAACTGGGCTTCCGTGGAGCTGATACTGAGCAGCGCCTTGGCATGCCCCATGCTGATCTGGTCGTGACGCAGCGCATACTGGGCCTCTGCAGGAAGTTTCAGCAAACGGATGTAGTTTGAGACCGTAGCGCGGTCTTTGCCTACCTTGGCGCTGATATCCTCCTGTGAAAGGCTCAGTTCATCGGATAGCCGCTGGTAACTGATCGCGATTTCAAGCGCGTTGAGGTCCTTGCGATGGATGTTTTCGATCAGGGCCAGTTCCAGCATCTGTTCGTCGTCGGCCACCCTGATGTAGCAGGGAACGGCTTTCATACCGGCCAGTGTGGAAGCTTTCAGCCTTCTCTCACCGGCGATGAGCTGGTAACGGTCATAACCTATTTTTCTGACGGTCAGGGGTTGTATGATGCCCTGTTGTTTGATGGACTGTGCCAATTCTTCCATGCTTTCCTGTTCAAAATCCGTCCTGGGCTGGAAGGGGTTGGCTTCTATTTTGCTGATTTCGATCTCGGCTATGGCTCCGGCAACGTAATTACCCGAGATATCACGGGAGGTGATGTCGGTTTCCGGGCTCTGGAGTATGGCGTCAAGCCCGCGGCCAAGCGCTTTTTTCTTAGAGGTCATTGACTATGTCGATTGTTTTATCTGCTTCGCTGAGGTTGGTCATCCCGTTTTTCTGCAGGATCTCGCGGGCAAGGTTCAGGTAATTCACGGCGCCCACGCTGGTTGCATCGTGCATGATCACCGTTTCACCGAAACTGGGGGCTTCGCTTAGCCGGGTGTTGCGGTGAATAATGGTGTCGAAAACCATCTGCTGGAAGTGGGTCTTCACTTCTTCCACCACCTGCTTGGAAAGGCGCAGGCGGATATCGAACATGGTCAGCAGGATGCCTTCGATATCGAGTTCGGGATTTAAACGGGTCTGGACGATCTTGATCGTGTTCAGCAATTTGCCCAGGCCTTCCAGTGCGAAATATTCACACTGCACGGGTATGATCACCGAATCGGCCGCCGTAAGGGCGTTGACCGTCACCAATCCAAGGGAAGGCGAACAATCGATGAGGATAAAATCGTACTTGTTCCGGACCTTGTTTACAACCCGTCTCATCATTTTTTCCCTGTTCGGCAGGTTGATCATCTCGATCTCAGCCCCGACCAGGTCGATGTGCGCCGGCAGCAGGTCGAGGTTAGGCGTGCGCGTGTTCAGAATGATGTTATTTGGGTCGAGATCATCAATGATGCATTCGTAAACGCTGGTTTTGATGTTCTTTGGATCAAACCCGACCCCGGAAGTGGTGTTGGCCTGGGGATCGGCGTCAATCAGCAGGGTCCTGTGCTCCAACACGGCAAGACTTGCTCCCAGATTTATGGCAGTAGTTGTTTTTCCTACTCCTCCCTTTTGATTGGCTAATGCGATAACCTTACCCATCGTTCATGATTTTCTTCAAACGGGTCAAAAATACAATTTAATTCAGCTTTGAAGGGCTTGTAATTATTACAAATTATTAACCAATGAAATGAATGACTGGCAGGATGAAATCATTTGCCGGAACAGCGCAGTATCTATAGGAAAGCAGCGTGTTGACCGCTTTCTCAGTGATCCGAGTCGCCACTGGGATCGCCCAGATCATCGAAATCCAGGTCGGTATGTTGGTTCTCACCTTCCACCTTTTCTTCCGATATTCCTTCAGGTTTCTCCCCGGTGTCAACAAAGTGGATCACTTCATTCAGACCGGCAAGGAATTTGTCAAAATCTTCCTTGTACAGGAAAATTTTATGTTTCTCGTAAAAAAACTTACCCTGATCGTTGTCAAAACGTCTTTTACTTTCAGTAATAGTAAGATAATTCTCCCCTGAGCGTGTAGCCTTGACATCAAAAAAATATGTCCTTTTTCCGGCCCGGATCACTCTTGAGAATACTTCCTCTTTCCTATTCTCTTTACTACCAAACTCTTCCATCATCTTTTTCCGATTTATATTCCTTCAAAATCATCACAAAAATAAAAATATTTCTTATTTCAGCGTTTTTATTTAAATTGTCTGGATCCGGTTGAAACAATTCTTAAGACAGGAAAAACCGGCGAAAGGTTGCACCAACACAAATCAGTTAACATATATTAAAAAAAAATATCCGTTCCATTTGATATAATTTTACCTTTGCCTGTGAGGATATTAAAGTTCATTTTCATATTATGCTAAGCAGAAGGCATCTGAGAATCAAAGCTCTACAAGCTTTGTACGCATTCTTTCAATCCGGTGGTGAAGACATTGCCGTAGGTGAGAAACAGTTGATTTTCGGTACGGATAAGTTGTATGAACTTTATATCCACCAATTGTCATTTCTGATAAAGCTGGTTGATTATTCGCGGAACCGTATCGAAGACGCCCGCAAAAAGTTTTATCCCACCGAGGAAGACCTGAACCCAAATACGCGTTTTATTGAAAACCGCCTGATCCGGCAACTCGAAGAAAACAAGGATTTTCTGCGCTGGCGCAGCAAGCTTAAAATTAACTGGGGCGATGAAGAGAACCTGTTCCATAAATTGCTTTCCGAATTGAAAAGCGGAGAAGATTTCCTTGAATTGATACATCGCAACCCGTTTGGATATCTTGAAGATAAGGAGTTGCTGAGCCTTGTGGTGACGAACTATCTTCCGGAATATGAAAACCTGAGGGCATACTATGAAGATCGAAATATTTTCTGGGCCGATGAGGATTTCGACATCTCCATCCATATGCTTCTGAGGACGATCAATATCATGAGGGAAAGCTGGAGCGAGGAGCACAGGTTGCCACAATTGTTCAAAGAAGATTATGAAGATGAGGCGGAAGAAGACCGTAAATATATGCTGAAACTTTTCAGGTACTGCATCCTGCGCAGTGAAGAGTACGGCAAAATGATCGAAGAACAGGCCGAGAACTGGGAACTGGAACGGATCGCACTGATGGATATCATCATCATGAAAATGGCCCTGGTGGAACTGATGGTCTTCCCGTCCATTCCGGTCAAGGTGACTATCAATGAATACATAGAGATTTCCAAATCCTACAGCTCCGTTAAGAGTAAATTGTTTATAAACGGAATACTTGATAAACTGGTAATAAAGCTTAAAAGAGAAGGGGCAATATTGAAAACCGGGAGAGGACTGATGGAGTGAAATTTTAAATTTTAAATTTTAAATTTTGAATTATAATACTTATTTTAATGAAAAGGACAGTTTTTTATGATTTCCATATTGGAAACGGAGGAAAGATGGTTGAATTTGCAGGCTTCGAAATGCCTGTCCAGTTTGAAGGGGTGAATGCCGAGCATGAAACGGTCAGAAGAAAAGTGGGGGTATTTGATGTTTCGCACATGGGAGAGTTCTGGATCAAGGGACCGAATGCGTTTGAACTTGTCCAGCGCCTGACTTCAAATGATGTGGCCAAACTCGACGACGGAAAGATCCAGTATACCTGTTTTCCAAACGATCAGGGCGGGATCGTCGACGACCTGCTTGTTTACCGGGTGGATGAAATGACCTACCTGCTCGTAGTCAATGCGGCAAACATCGAAAAAGACTGGGCATGGGTTGAAAAAAACAATATCCATGGCGCGGAGATATGCAACGCATCGGATGAGACCTCCCAACTCGCCGTGCAGGGGCCGGATGCCCTGGCTGCACTGCAAAAGCTTACTAAAACGGAACTGAGTGAGATTCCTTACTATACTTTCAAAAAGGTAGATATTGCAGGGGTTAAGCAGGTGATCCTTTCCAATACCGGCTATACCGGGTCCGGTGGTTTTGAGATTTACATGGCCAATGCCGATGGCCCTGCTATTTGGAAGGCCGTGATGGAAGCTGGTGCTCAATCCGGTATCAGGCCCATTGGTCTTGCCGCCCGTGACACACTGAGGCTGGAAATGGGATTCTGCCTATACGGGAATGACATTAACGACACCACTTCTCCCATAGAAGCGGGGCTGGGCTGGATCACCAAATTCACTGACGGAAATGATTTTATCAACAGGCCGGCCCTGGAGAAGCAGAAGATTGAAGGCGTAAAGAAGATGCTCCGGGGTTTTCAGATGATCGACAAGGGGATACCGCGTCAGCATTATGAGATCTGCGATGAGAAAGGAAATGTGATCGGGGAAGTGACCTCAGGCACGATGGCACCCTCCCTGAAAATACCGATCGGTATGGGATATGTTGAGACCAAACACGCAGGTATCGGTAATCATATTTACATAAAAATACGTGATAAACTGCTGAAGGCAGTGATCGTAAAATTGCCGTTCTATAAATCTGAATAACCTGTATTTTAAGGCTATGACGGGACCTGCACTGCAAGTCTGTTTTTCTCCTGCCTTATTGCCATCCATAGGCATTAAGTCCGGGTGTAACGTGGTGGTGGTGGATATACTCCGGGCAACCACCTCGATTTGCACCGCATTCGGTTATGGCGTTACATCGGTGGTGCCGGTGGTAAGCCGCAGGGAGGCAGGCGCAATGAAGAAAGCAGGCTGGCTGGTGGCAGGAGAGAGGGGCGGGGAGAAGCTCAGCTTCGCCGATTTCGGTAACTCGCCGCTTGAGTTCCGCAATGATTCCCTGAAAGGCAGAGAACTCGTCTTTTGCACGACCAACGGGACTAAAGCAATTCACAAAGCATCGGAATACGGCAGCGTATTGGTTGCATCATTTGTCAACCTTGAGCCGGTATGCCGGTGGCTGAACAATGACCGCCGGGATGTGCTGATCCTATGCTCGGGATGGAAGAACAGCTTCTCGCTCGAAGACGCCATATATGCCGGGGCCATGTCGGACCTGATGATCAATGCATATGGTTTTCTGCCGGTATCCGATGAGGTGCTTGCTTCGGTCGCGCTATGGCATCAGGCATCGAAAAATATCATGAAAACTGTTTCCCATTCGGCACACTTTCTCAGGTTGCTGGGAATTGAAGACAGGAAAGGGCTTCGTTATTGCTTTTTCCCGGAAAAGTACCCGGTCGTACCGGGACTGGTTGAAGGCAGACTCGTTGATTTGCAGTTTAGAGCACAAATACAATAATTGCGATCAGGATAGCCGTGCCGGCGGCAACCAGCACCCCTCCCGCGGCGGCGTCCTTTGCCCATTTGATCTTTTCATTGTAATCCGGGCTGATCTCGTCGCCCAGCCATTCGATCGCCGTGTTGAATATTTCAGCGATCAGGACCAGGCCGATGGCCACTACCACAAGTCCCCACTCCATCAGGGTTATTTTCTTGAAATAGCCTATCACGAAAACAACGCCAATGGCCAACATGTGAATGATGAAGTTCGGCTGGGTGATGGCTACACCCGAAAAACCCCGGAGGGCATATTTGAAACTTTTTAACCGCTTGTAAAAGAATGATTTATTTGGGTCCGGATCCATCGTCTGAAATTTTTGTTAAAATTATGAATTTACGGTAGAAGAAATGAAAAATCTTGAAATCAAAAAGAAAATAAATTATTTTTGCGCCTCGTTTACGCGGAAGTAGCTCAGTTGGTAGTCCGCCTCAGGCGGATCCCGATCTGAGGGTAACGCGGAAGTAGCTCAGTTGGTAGAGCATCAGCTTCCCAAGCTGAGGGTCGCGGGTTCGAATCCCGTTTTCCGCTCAAAAAGCCGGATCATTCCGGCTTTTTGATGCAAATTAACTTAACCGGAGCACCTATGAAAAATCTTGTCCTTTTCACGATCATTTTACTATTTTCCCTGGGGATGAATGCCCAGCAATCCAATCTTGTGTTCTACACGGAACAAGGAGAGGCCTTTTTTCTATATCTTAATGGAAACCAGCAAAATAAAGAAGCCGTTTCCAATCTGATGATAACGAATGTGCCGGAAGAATCCTGCAAAGTGACGATCCGTTTTGCGGAAAGTGCCCTGGGAACCATCACCAAAACCCTGAATTTTGCCCCTGGAACAGAGACTTCATACATTATCCGGATGAATAATAATGATGCCTGGGTCATCCGTTATATCAAAGAACTCCCTTCGGCCAACGCACCGGTACCACCGTCGGATCGCACGGTGATCGCTTACAAAAAGCCCGCCCCGGTCATCAAAGAAGGAGTGGGGCAAGAGTCGGCCACCGGGACGGTTTCCAACGATCCGGATCCCGTAACTGTATCGAATGACGGCACCAAATCCAAGTCAAAACCGGGCAGTCAGACCGGAACGATTTCAGAATCCGGAGGTGATAAAACCAAGGATCCGGGCACAGGGAGCACTCCTACTACCACTACCGGCAACAATACCCCGGGCGGGGATAACACACCGTCACCCGTACTGGGACCTCCGACCGGAAATACGGGTACGTCCAAGGAGCCGACGATCATTATCAATATGAATGTCGGAAATGTGACCACTACTTCGAATGTTTCCGGAACTGCCGAAACCAGCGCGACGCAGGTTCCCGCGGTCAACGAACCGGCTGGCGTCATCGTGCAGCCGAATGTCGTCGCGCTGCCGGGTTATGCCGGACCGGTGGGATGTGCCTGGCCAATGGCCCCGGCCGATTTCAGTTCCGTGAAGAATTCCATCTCTTCAAAATCCTTCGAAGACAGCAAACTGACAATCGCCAAACAGGTGGTCGGCTCGAACTGCCTGCTTTGCAGCCAGGTAAAGGAAATTATGCTGTTATTCTCCTTTGAAGATACCCGGCTTGATTTTGCGAAATTCGCCTATGGCCATACCTACGATATCGGCAACTATTACATGCTGAACGATGCGTTCACGTTCGAATCGAGCATCGACGAACTGAATGAATACATCGGGGGGGTACCGAAATAATCATTCCGATTCCCCTGGGGCTATTCAAATTGCATCCCTTCGGGTTGCGCGCGGATTTCCATGCCTCCATGCCCCCATGCCTCCATGCCTCCATGCCTCCATGCCCCCATGCTTCTAAAATTCCATACCTTTGCGGTTTGCGATTTGAACTATGAACTCAATTGTTGCTGTCGGGGAAACCGTTTATGATATCATCTTCCGTGATGGAAGTCCGGTAGCGGCCAAACCGGGAGGATCAATGCTTAATACCGCCGTTTCGCTGGGACGCTGTGGACTGAACGTGGAAATGATCACCGAACTGGGCGATGACAAGGTGGGAGAACTGGTGCTGGATTTCCTGGCTGAGAATGGGGTTGGGACATCGTGTATCAGGCCAGCTAGCGGTTTCAAAACACCCGTTTCTCTTGCTTTTCTGGATGAAGCCGGCAATGCCCGCTATTCGTTTTATAAAAATTACCCTGCAGACCGGCTGAACATCGATTGGCCGGAGTTGAAAAGGGGAGACGTCATGCTTTTCGGATCGTTTTATTCATTGGACCATTCAATAAGGATTAAGTTAATTGAGAATGTGCAAAAAGCAAAACAGAATGGGGCATTGATCTTTTATGATCCGAACATCAGGAAAAATCACCTGGAGGAGATCAGGCAGATGATGCACCTGGTGGAAGACAACATCCGCCTGGCGGATATCGTCAGGGGTTCGGACGAGGATTTTGAGAATCTGTTTGCAACCAGGAATTCCGAGGAGGTTTATAATCGTATTAAAGAAATCGGCTGCAAACATCTTATCATCACGAAAGGAAAAGATGGCGCAGAATTGTGGTCCGAAAACTTCAGGCTGGATATTCGTTCACAGAATATCGAAACCGTCAGCACCATCGGGGCCGGGGATGCTTTTAACGCGGGAATCATTTACGGTTTGATTGAAAGGCAAATAACTGTTGACAATCTTGTTCAAATCAATCCTGAAGCCTGGGGCATGATTCTTGATTCCGGCATTACTTTTGCAAGTGACGTATGCAGGAGTTATGACAATTATATTTCATTTGATCTGGCTGAAAATATCAGGAAGTTACACTGAGATCCACAGAGGCAGCACTGAGATCCACAGAAAAAGTATTCCCGAATTCAAAATTTAAAATTCAACATTTAAAATTCAATCCCATGCTCTTAGCTCATGGCCCTAAGCACTTAATATACATATTTCTGCTTCTTATTTCCCCTGGTTTTGCACAGTTGAAATATCCTCTTGATTATTTCCGCCCGCCAATGGATAACCGGCTTTTATTATCCGGGACCTTTGGCGAAATCCGGTCGAATCATTTTCATTCGGGTATTGACATTAAGACCGGCGGTGTGGAAGGATCACCGGTTTACGCAGTTGCTGATGGTTACGTGTCCAGGATAAAGGTTTCGGCCTATGGATTCGGAAAAGTGATCTACGTCACTCACACGAACGGTTACGTGTCGGTTTATGCCCACCTGAGCAGGTTCAACCAGGTGATCGGGGATTATATAAGGAAGGAACAGTTCCGGAGGGAGAACTTTGAAATTGAACTGTTCCCGTCTGAAACTGCATTCCCGGTTAAAAAAGGAGAGATCATAGCCTTTTCCGGAAACTCGGGCTCCTCCGGCGGGCCCCATCTGCATTTTGAATTGCGCGACGGCGCCTCCCAGAAACCGATCAATCCGCTTCTTTTTGGATACGAGGTCAAAGACTTTATCAAACCGGCCATCAGCTCAGTGAAAATCTATCCCGAAGACGTGAATTCTGCAATAAACGGCAAAAACCAGGCGGTCCGCTACCTGGTGGAAGGCTGGGGCGCTGAACACCGTCTTGCCGGTAATCCGGTCATTAAACTGAAGGGCAACATCTCATTCGCAATCCAGGCACACGACCAGCAGAACGATACGGATAACAAGAACGGGCTTTATGAAATCAAACTTTTCATTGATTCAAAGGAAGTTTTCGGTATTAAAATGGAATCCTTTGCCTTCGAGGATACCCGCTATGTTAACAGTTTGCTCGATTATGAAGAATATGTCCGGAACAATGTCAGGCTGCAGCAGACCAGGATCGACCCGGGCAATAAGCTTGATATTTACGGCGAAACATTGAACAAGGGTGTATATGTATTCGATGACACCCTCACACATGCTATCCGCTATGAAGTAACGGATGCTGCCGGCAATAAGTCAGTTCTGGCGTTCAGGGCTAAGGCCGAAAAGGTTGTTGACCCGGAGGTTAATAGTTCCGGGTTCCAGGTTCCAGGTTCCAATAAGACAGATAAGAATTCCCAATTTCAAATTTCTAATTTCAATTACGCAACGCCCAATAGCTTCTACAACGGTTCAGTGAGCCTGACGGCTCCCAGGGGCGTGTTTTACGATAGTTTTACATTCGTCTACGATTCGGCGAAGCAGATTCCCGGCACTTATTCCGTGGTGCACAGGATCCATGACCGGTACACTCCGGTCCATGATTACATGACCTTATCAATCAAACCGGCAAACCTTCCTGAAGTTCTCAGGGAAAAGGCCCTGGTTGTTAAAGTAAAAGACGAGGGAATAAATTATACCTCGGCCGGTGGTGAATGGGAGAGCAATGGCAGGATCACCGCGAAGATCAGGGAATTTGGCGATTACACGGTTGCTGTAGATACCGTCCCGCCGAAAATAAAAGCGATACGCCCCGAAACTTTCTTCAAAATGGCCGGTGTCAGGGAAATCCGGATTACCATCAGCGATGAACTGTCAGGTATTGCCAGTTACCGGGGTATGTTGAACGGCAAATGGATCCTCATGGAATATGACGCCAAGAACAATGTATTGATCTATACGGTCGATGAACTGCTGCTTCCCGGCAAAAACACCTTACTGCTTGAGGTCAGGGATGGAAAAAGGAACAGGGCCCTTTATTCGGCTCAGATTAATTTGTAAATTCGTAATTTATTATATTGGTTAATTGCATGATTTGATGGAAGGAACGCTAAGAGACATACAACTTAATAAGCTGAGTGAAAGAGCAAAGGAACTCAAATGCCTTTACCAGGTCAGCGAGGTGTTGAAGGATGAGAATGCCGAGCTGATGATGGTCTTTAAAACGGTCCTCGAAGCAATCCCGCCCGGTTACCAGTACCCTACGGTTTGTGAAGCCCAGATCATCCTGGAAGGAAAACTGTATACCTCACCTGATTTCAAGGCGACCGACTGGATGCAGAAAGCGGAGATCGTCATCGATAACCATATTGCCGGTGAAATCCGGGTCTGTTACTTGCAGGATATTTCCGGGAAAGGAATGCCTTTTCTTCCGGAAGAGCAGAAATTGCTGAATGTAATTGCCAGCCAGGTTAGCCGGTTTATCTTTCACCGGCGCCTCAAGAAAACCCTGGAGTCATCGGTCAGTCCTGAAGCAGTCTCCGACCCGCTCGGGGAAAACTCGCTACTGGCATATGAATCGGACGAACACTGGCGGTGGCGTTGTGATATCGCCGAAAAGATCGCCACAGCGATCGATTTTGACCGGTTTGGAATTGAAGCGGTCTACCTCATCGGCAGCACGAAGGATTGCAAGGCCGGCCCCGGCAGTGACATAGACCTGATGGTCCATTTTCGCGGCAATAAAACCCAGGAAAAAGAGTTCATGGCCTGGATCGAAGGATGGGGTCTGGGATTAGCAGAACTGAATTTTATTAAAACCGGCTATCGAATTGCAGGAAGCCTGATCGACTGTCACCTGATCACCGATCAGGATATCGAGAAGAAAACCAGTTATGCCGTGATGATCGGCTCAATCTCCAACTCAGCCAAATTATTGCGTTCAAGATCCACCGCATGACCCTGTGTTTCTTTGTATCGGACCTGCATGGCCATACCAGCCGTTATGAGAAACTGTTTGCGAAGATCCGCGAAGACAGGCCGGGCTTGGTATTAATGGGCGGTGACCTGCTCCCTCATGGGATGCACCGTCATCTCGACGATGATTTCACGGAAGATTTTCTTTACCGCCGTTTTTTTGAACTTAAAGAGCAACTCGGCGAAGCTTATCCTAAAGTTTATCTTATCCTCGGCAATGACGATCCCCGCCTGGAGGAAGAAAAATTCATCCGGCTGGGCGGGTCAGGGGTATGGACCTACCTTCACGACCGGAATGAAACCAGCCATGGATTTACCTTTTACGGTTATGCCAATGTGCCGCCCACGCCGTTCCGCTTCAAGGATTGGGAGCGCTATGATGTTTCCCGCTATGTCGATCCGGGGTGCCTGGCTCCTTTTGAAGGGTTTCATTCGGTGAAACCTTCGGTAGACCTCGAGTTTGCTACAATCCGCGAGGAACTGAACCAACTGGCAGGTGAAGGGCCCTTCGACCGGTCGGTTTTCCTTTTCCATTCGCCACCGTATAAAACTTTCCTTGACAGGGCAGCCCTGGATGGAAAAACAATTGACCATGTGCCTCTCGATGTGCATGTGGGCAGCATTGCCATTATGCGGTTCATCGAGGATAATCAGCCCTGGCTTACCTTGCACGGCCATATACATGAATCGAGCCGGATCACCGGCCAGTGGAAACAGTCCATCGGCCGGACCTTCGCTTTCAACGCAGCCTGGGATGGACCTGAACTGGCCCTGATCGAGTTTAACCTGGATGACCCGTCAGGTGCCATTCGTTACCTTATTTAAACGATTCAATTTTCCTATCTTTGCCTCATGGAAGAAACGATCCTGATCCTTGATTTCGGTTCCCAGTATACGCAGCTCATCGCTCGCAGGGTGAGGGAACTGAATGTTTACTGCGAAATCCACCCGTTTAACAAAGTCCATGAAATCGGCGCGGAAGTAAGGGGAGTGATCCTTTCAGGCAGTCCGGCTTCGGTACGTGATCCCGAAGCCCCTGCACCGGACCTGTCACATATCCGTGGCAAGGTGCCCGTGCTGGGTGTTTGCTATGGCGCTCAGTATATGGCCCATGCCGAAGGCGGGGAAGTGGCCCCTTCAAAACACAGGGAGTATGGCCGGGCTAACCTTTCCTTTATCAAAGCGGATAACGACCTGCTTAAGGGAATGACCCCGGGATGCCAGGTCTGGATGTCGCATGGCGATACCATCCTGAGATTACCGGATGACTTCCAGGTCATAGCCAGCACTGGTGACGTGGTTGCGGCCGGGTTCCGTATTGAAGGGGAACAGACCTACGGTATACAGTTCCACCCGGAAGTCTACCATTCGACCGAAGGAATGATCCTGCTGAAGAACTTCGTGGTGGATATCTGCCGCTGCAGCCAGTCGTGGACGCCGTCACTTTTCATTGAATCCACAGTGCACGAATTGCAGGAGCAACTGGGGAATGACAAAGTGGTACTCGGTCTGTCGGGCGGGGTGGATTCTTCAGTGGCCGCAGTCCTGCTTGATAAAGCAATCGGTGAAAACCTCCACTGCATTTTCGTGGACAACGGATTGCTGCGCAAAAATGAATTTGAGTCCGTTCTGCATTCATACCAGGATATGGGATTGAATGTCAAAGGGGTGGATGCAAAAATCAGATTTTACAACGCATTGCATGGCATCGCGGATCCAGAGCTGAAACGTAAAGCGATCGGACGTACTTTTGTCGAGGTTTTCGATGAAGAAGCGCACAGGATACAGGATGTGAAATGGCTCGCCCAGGGAACGATCTATCCCGACCGGATCGAGTCCGCGTCGGTGAAAGGGCCTTCCGCCACGATCAAATCACACCATAATGTGGGCGGGTTGCCCGATTTCATGAAGCTGAAGGTGGTCGAGCCACTGCATTCCCTGTTCAAGGATGAGGTCAGGAGGATCGGCACCGCGCTGGGCATGAAAAAGGAGCTCCTCTTCCGGCATCCTTTCCCCGGACCCGGGCTTGGCGTGCGCATCCTGGGCGAAGTCACCCCCGAACGGGTCAGGATACTGCAGGATGTGGACGATATTTTCATCAACGGACTCCGGCAGGCCGGGTTGTATGACCAGGTCTGGCAGGCGCTGGCCGTATTGCTCCCTGTGCACTCTGTCGGCGTGATGGGGGATGAGAGGACTTATGAAAATGCCGTGGTGCTGCGCGCGGTAAGCTCCACCGACGGCATGACCGCTGACTGGTCGCAACTGCCTTTTGATTTCCTGGCAAAGGTCTCAAATGACATCATCAATAAAGTGAAAGGGGTAAACCGGGTGGTCTATGACATCAGCTCAAAGCCTCCGGCAACGATCGAGTGGGAGTAAAGAGAGTTTTGAGTTTTGAGTTTTGAGTGTTGAGTTTGAGTTATTGAGTTAAGAGTTTTTGAGTTGGATTATTTGTGAAATGAAGAAGATATCTGTAATAATTCGATGTATATTTTTCCTGTTGGTTTTTGGAAATGGGGCAGGAGTTAATCAGGCATTGGGACAGGAGCAGCAAAAAACTCACACTGTCATGGCGCTGGACAATTACTACAGCCTTTCGCTGAAGTATGACGTCAGTATCGAAGAACTGAAGCAGGCCAACCCGGGCATCGTGAACCCAAAGCCGGGCGATATCCTGATCATTCCCGCCAATGTAAGCACGGAAGTGGTGCATGTTAACGGCGGATGCATAAAATCAGCAAAGAACAGGGAGACGACATACAGGGTTGCATTGCTGATCCCGTTTTACCTTGAGCAGGTATCCGATTCGTCATGGTTAAAAATGAACGGCTCCGATTTATCCAATGACCTGATGCCCTTCCGGTTCGTTCAATACTATCATGGGTTCATGATGGCGGCAGATTCTCTTCGTAAACAGGGCCTTAAATTGGAAATTTCGGTTTATGATGTCGATCAGCAGGAACGTAAAGTTTCGGCAGTCCTGCAAAAACCGGAGATGAAAAAAATGGACCTGATCGTTGGCCCGTTTTTTAAGAATAGTTTCGCTATTGCAGCCAATTTTGCCAAATCAAATGAGATCCCGATTGTCAATCCGCTTTCATCACGCCCGGATATCCTTGAAGAAAATCCTTTTGTCTGCAAACCGGTTCCTTCCGTTGAAACTCAGCCGGGTATCGTAGCAAAGCTGGTTGAACGCGATTACAAGGATCATAAAATATTGCTCTACGTGGCCAACCAGTTCCAGAACAGTGAGATGATCCTGAAGCTCAAGGAAGCCATTGAGACCGCCGATCCGGCCGGTGTACGAAAAGTCACCATTGTCGATTATTCCTCCGACAGCATCCAGGGATTTAAAAAATACGGCGCCTATGGAAAATCAAACCTGGTGATCATTTACACGGATAATGAAGTCCTGCCTGCTGCCCTGCTCAGCAAACTGACGGTCGTAAAACAGGATTATAACATTACCGTCCTGGGATTACCGGAATGGGAGAAATTCACCAACCTGGAAACAATATACCTGATCGCACTGAATGCTCATTTCTTAACGAGTTCTTATATTGACCCTGACGATGTACACACGAAAGCGTTCATCCGGACTTACCGCGAGCGGTATTTTGATGAGCCAATGTATTTCGCCTTCATGGGATTTGATGCCGGATACTTTTTCCTGAAATCGCTATCGGATTATAACGGCAATTTGTTGAAATGCCTTCCGGAGTGCCGTATTCCCCTTACGCAAAATCAATTTTATTTTGAAAAAACGAACCGCGGAGGATATGATAACCTGAACTGGAATGTGCTTCAGTATTATGATTATTATCTTGTGAAAAAATCTTTGTATTAATCTTTTAGATTTTCTTTGTTGTTTGAGAATAAGCACTAATTTTGTCCTGTTAATTTTTTAACAGTGTTAAATCTTAACATTATATAATCATAAACAATTTACATCATGAACTTAGAGAAGATAATGAATGACCTCGAAAAGAAGCACCCGGGTGAAGCTGAATACCTGCAAGCGGTGCGTGAGGTATTAGAATCGATTGAAGAGGTTGTCAATGAGAATCCGCAGTTTGAGGCTGCCGGCATCATTGACCGGATCATTGAGCCTGACCGGATCCTTACTTTTAAAGTGCCGTGGGTCGACGACCAGGGCAAAGTGCATGTCAACCTGGGCTACCGGGTGCAGTACAATAACGCTATCGGGCCTTATAAGGGCGGATTACGGTTCCACCCCAGTGTTAACCTGAGTATTCTGAAGTTCCTCGGATTTGAGCAGATATTTAAGAATGCACTCACCACACTGCCCATGGGTGGAGGCAAAGGCGGCTCAGATTTTAACCCCAAGGGAAAATCCGATGGAGAGATCATGCGTTTCTGTCATGCATTCATGCTGGAGCTCTGGAAGATCATCGGACCCGATTCGGATGTGCCCGCCGGTGATATCGGTGTTGGTGCGAAAGAGATTGGTTTTCTCTATGGGATGTATAAAAAACTTACCCAGGAGCATACAGGTGTGCTGACCGGAAAAGGACTCAACTGGGGTGGAAGCCTCATCCGTCCGGAAGCTACCGGTTACGGTGCGGTCTACTTTGCCCAGGAAATGCTCGGTACGCGCGGCATGACCATTGAAGGAAAAACGGTTTGTATTTCCGGTTTCGGAAATGTTGCATGGGGCGCTGTCAGCAAGGTGAACCACCTTGGCGGTAAAGTTGTCACGATTTCCGGTCCTGATGGTTATATTTATGATCCGGATGGCATCTCAGGCGAGAAAATCGAATACATGCTGGAGTTGCGTGCTTCGAACCAGGATATCGTGAAGCCTTATTCGTATGAATTCCCGGGCGCCCAGTTCCACCAGGGCAAACACCCGTGGGAAGTGAAATGCGATGTAGCCCTCCCATGCGCTACGCAGAATGAACTGAACGCGGAAGATGCCCGGAACCTGGTGAAGAACGGATGCACCTGCGTTGCCGAAGGCGCTAATATGCCGTCGACCCCGGAGGCTGTTGAAATTTTCCTTGAAAACAAGCTCCTGTTTGGCCCCGGAAAAGCGGTCAATGCCGGCGGAGTTTCCACCTCAGGCCTTGAAATGTCTCAAAACTCCATGAAACTTGGCTGGCCCAAGAATGAAGTGGATGCAAGGTTGCACCAGATCATGCGTGATATTCATGCATCCTGTGTGAAATTCGGCACCCAGCCCGATGGTTATATCAACTACGTGAAAGGCGCTAACGTTGCCGGCTTCCTGAAAGTTGCCAACGCAATGATTGACCAGGGGGTGTTGTAAAAGCCGTAAGTTACGAGTTAGTTACAAAATATCAACCGATGGCTTTAGTCGTCGGCGATGCGAAATAAAGAGGCTGTATCGACTTATGATGCAGCCTCTTCATTTTTTATAATTTTACAGGCAACCTTTTCATTTCGCGGTGTTTGTAATCCGTATAACGGTTGATGAAACAAGACCTGGCTCTCATAAAGGATGTTCTGAATAATCGTTCTGAAGCGCTGGAGGCGCTTTATGACCGGTTTGCACCCTCTTTGCTGAGCCTCTGTTACCGGTATGCAGGAAATATCCAGGACGCGGAAGATATTTTACATGACGGTTTTATAAAGATCATCAGGAACCTGCACACTTTTAAGCCGAGGCCTGATAGTTCCCCGGAAGCCTGGATGAGAAAGATCATGACCAATACTGCTTTGAATTTCCTGAGAGATCATGCTAAAGAAAGAAAACAAGTGGATATTGACAGGGTCGGGGAGAGGATAAACCTTTCAGAAGATGAACAGGCTGAATTTGACCTTGCCCATATGCCGGTCAGCCGGGAAGAGATCCTGCAACTCATTGCCGAACTCCCGGCAGGTTACAGGACGGTGTTCAATTTGTATGTTTTTGAAGAATACAGTCATAAGGAGATCTGCGGGCAACTGGGGTGCTCTGAGAACACTTCCAAGTCGCAGCTCTCAAAAGCGCGTGCAGTGCTTCGCGCCAGGATCAGTGAAAAAGTAAATATTTATAATCTCAAATAAATGGAAAAGCATCCCGATCCGTTAGATGATTTTGTAAGAGAAGCCATGAAAGGGCACGGGCTGACTCCCAGCGGGAAAGCGCGGAAAGCCTTTCTCGATGAGGCCCCTGCATCATTGCCACCACGAAAGTTCTGGAAGAATTGGTATTTCATTCCGGTCATCCTTTTTTTCCTGGGTGGGTTAGTTGCAGTTTTATTGTTTATGAATGAAAACAGTTCGCAGGAAGCCGTTCGCAATTTGCAGGAAGCTGCCGGCATCCAGGAGCTGCCAACCAATATCCAGGAGCAGACGACCACTATCCACCAGCCAGCAGCCCATATTCAGGAACCAACAGCCCATATCCAGGAACCAACAGCCCATATCCAGGAGCAATCCTCCAATTTCCAGCCATTAACCACAACCATCGAGGAGCCAGAATCGGATATTCCCCAACCCGGCGCCAACAGTTATGAGCCTACAACCAATATCCAGGAACCAACAACCAATGCCCAACCATTAGCCACCACGGTCGGGAAGCAAATATCCGAGATACAGGAGCCATCAGCCAACACGCAGGAGCCAGCGATCAACAGCCAACAGCCGGAATCTATCACCCAGGAACCTGCAGTGATCAGCCAGCAGCCGGCAGCCATCATCCAGGAACCAGCAGCCAATAATGATCAGCCGCTTCCCTGGCGCGTTGCAATATCCGCCTATTATAATCCTGAACTGATGTTCAACACCCTCGAAGGAAACAAACCTGTGAATAATTTCGGCATCGAGGCAATTTTCTCCCTGGGGCTGGTATCACTCCGTACTGGCGTCGGATTGTCAATATCAAAAGGAATTACGGAGAATGCAGTGAATTACAACGATTACCTGGGCGCTTATAATAAGCTGGATTCCATGGCATTCACTTTCAACGAGGAACTGAATAATTTTGAACCCGAGTTCTATATGAGCAGCGAAAAGGTGTGGGACAGCGTTCCCCAATCTGATTCGACCGAGATCATTAAAAGATACACCTACCTGCAGGTGCCCCTGGTGCTGGGATTTGATTTCTGGCAGAAGGGAATGATCTCAATAGGCGTCAGGGTAGGGACGATCATGTCGGTGCTGCTGAAATCGCATCAGCTCACCGGGGCATACGATCCCGGGGAAAGCCTGGTCATCGGCGTAAGCCAGCTGACGCCATCCCGGGTGAGCACCAACTGGCAGGCGGTCGGCGGATTCGATGTGTCGGCAGCACTTACCCGGAGGATCGGCCTGGAAATTGAGCCCCAGGCAAGGTATTATTACGGATCGATTTACGAAAAATCAGGTAACGTCAAAAAGCCCTGGTCGTTGGGGATCAGGGCAGCAATCGTTTATAAATTTTGAATTTTGAATTTTGAATTTTGAATTTTGAATGTTGAATATTGAATGATATGAAGCGTATAATAATGTCATTTCTGTTAATCCTTAGCTCGTGCCTGGTGTTTCCCCAGGGCTGGGTTATTATAAACGGGACGGTGACCGATTCGCTGACTGGCTCCCCGGTTTCCGGCCATCCAGTGACAATCCTTTCGGATTCAACGCAGGGATTTTTATATTACAACATCGTATATACTGATCCAACAGGGTATTATTATGACAATGTCCCGGTGATGAACGACAGTACCGGGATCCTTTATATCCGGACGGAGGATTGCAATGGTTCCCTTCACCAGGCAGTCGTCTTTTACAATCCTGTAAATAATACGTTTACAGTGAATTTCCAGATTTGTACATCAAATGTCATATGCCAGGCTTTTTTCAGTTTTGTAGCGATCCCTGAAGGATCCCCCCATTACCAATTTAACGATCTTTCAGTTGGTACAATTACCTCATGGCTTTGGATTTTCGGTGATGGATCAATGTCTGAAGAACAAAACCCATTGCACAGCTTTCCGGGGCCTGGTACCTATAATACATGTTTAACAGTCACCAGTCCGGGTTGTGCAGGTACGTATTGCGCGGAAATAGTGATCAGCGATACTGTCTACAGGCAGATCTACGGACAGGTCTTTGCCGGGAATTTCCCGCAAAACGAGGGTATGGTACAAATATTCTCGATGCAGCCCAATGGTTCTTTCTTACCATTAAATGATGGCTGTCCGCTTGATTCCAATGGCATTTATTTCTTCACACTGGTTCCTTCCGGGAATTATTTCATACAGGCAGTGCCCCCGGAGAACAACGGTTACCTTCCGACATATTTCGGTGACCATACCACCTGGCAAAATTCTGCACAGATCATGCTTACCGAAGCCGATAACCCTTACAATATCAACCTCGCCGTAGCTGCGACAGGTCCTGGCGTGTACGGGCCCGGTTCCCTCTCCGGGCTGATAACAGGCTTTGGTTTTCAATGGTCCTATGCAGACATGGCAAATATTTTCCTGCTGGATGAAAACCTGCTGACCATCGGTTTCTCAAGGGTTAGTGATGCCGGTAATTTCGAGTTTCCTTCCCTGGAATATGGCGTTTATAACCTTCGTGCAGAATTGGCGGGTGTTGGAAGCGACATCTTGAAATTCGAGATCACCCCGGACCAGCCTCACCTGGACGTGAACTTGAACTATACCGGGAACAGCGTGCTGGGATTAGAAGAAGTCCGAATTTCGGATGCACTGATTTCAATCTATCCTAATCCAGCGGATGAATTGTTATTAATTTCTTACAATAGCCCTGTAGATCAGAATATTATCATTGAAATTTTTACCATTACCGGTCGGTTGATTATTCGTGAAAATAATCCTGTTAAAGCAGGAGAAAACGTTTTGTCCGTTTCATTAAGGGATTATTCTGAAGGGATTTATTTGATCAGATTTATTACTCAGGATGGGAGTAATGTGACCAGAAAGGTTATTAAAAAAGATAAATTTTGAGAATACGGTTTGCAGTTCTAATGCCAAAGAAAGAGGCTGAACAGGCATTTTAAAAAACCGGAATCTCCTGAGACAGACCAGGGAGTCACAACCTGAAAACAATCCCTCCGGAAATATTCACAAAGGAGATCACGATCTGGTCGGTACGGATACTTCCGCCCGGAATGATAAAATCAAATTCACACTGATTGTAAGTGAACTCGCTGTTGAGCGCAAAACCGAGGTAATCGTTCAGATCATACCGCAGCCCGGCTCCGCCAAGCCAGCTGAATTCATAGTCCCCTGCAGGAGTTTTTTCATGCCAGTTTTTTCCGATCAGGTAATATTCCGCTTTGTTTAGCTGGTAGGGGGTCCTGGCGTAAATCATTCCCCCCAGGGCTTTAAACGTAATATGCAGCTTTTCCCGTACCTGCAGGCTAAAAAACAATCCCGCGTAAATGCCCGGTGAGGTGTAAGGTTCCGACCTGATGACCAGTTTCGTCAGAAATGGATCCGCAGCCAGTTTTTCATCGGATAATGCTTCGGAATCAACCGGGTGCATATTAAATCCCACATTGGCCCCAACACCAAGCCAGGGTTTGAAGAACCAGGCACCTTCCAGGGAGCCGCTGAGGCCGGTTGTAGCAAAGCCTCCCTGGGGCAATTCTTTATCATGAAATTTTCCTAAGGGAATGGATGTACCCGCCTGAATGCTGATAAAGGATGTTTTTTCCTGGGCATTCGAAGAAATGGCCAGGAAGAGCGACAATGCTGAAAGGGCAATGGTTATCTTTTTCATGTCTAAAAAGGCCACAGGTGAGGGTAAAGTGCAATTGCAACAACGCCGACCACTGAAAGCATTACTGCTAAAAGGACGAACATTCCTCCGATCAGCTTTTTTTTTCTTATGAAGAAAAGTATTGCAATGGCAATAAAGATGATGGCGTATATAAAAAGCATGATGATCATATCATGAAATATTAGTTGGATTTTCAATATTGAGTTGCTTCATTTTCCTGGTTCCGCTTCTCCAAAGGAAAAGCAGGTAAGGAATGAATAAAAGCAATAAAACCGGATGTCCGGAAAGCAATAAGAAGTCATAAATCCCGTGAAGGATGAATGGGTAGAACACAGCCATAACGAGGTATTTACGCCTTTGTTCCGGGATGAACCTGGCCAGGCCAAGGTAATATCCCATTGTGATCCCGAAAATAGCATGGGCAGGGACTGCTGTGACTGCCCTCATGATTCCTGTTTCAATGCCGGAGTTGAGAACGAACATCACATTTTCAACCGCGGCGAAACCAAGGGAGACGAAAACTGCATAGACAATCCCGTCAAACTTTTCATTAAACTCTTTGTGCCGCCAGAAGAACAACAGCAATGCGATAAGTTTGAAGCTTTCTTCGGATAGGGATGCGACTATAAACGAATGGTACGCAGCAGCACTCATGCCGGTCAATCCGCCGGCCGGCATCATCAGGAGCCTTTCGGTAAATACTATGGGAATGGTTATGAAAGCGCCGGCAATCAATCCTCTTACCAATAGTCCGAGCGGTTCTTTCTCATACCTGTCCCTGAAATAAACATAGACAAGGATGATCAGAACAGGAGCCAGGGCGATTGCTATGAGGTTCATTTCGTCAGGATTAATAAAAGGTAGGGAATAGCTACCGATAACAGCAGAAGGATAAAGGTAATATTTTTCTCCGTGCCCGTTACATGACGTTCAAACTGCCTGACCGGGAAGAGGCCATGTAGATGCAGGATGATCTCTTTGCCGGTTTTATGCCTGTAGATCAGCCTGGCAATCAACCAGAGCCCCATTGCAGTCAATGGTGAGAACATTGGGAATAGCATCCTGGCATCCATTTTTTTTGAATAATTCATAATGAAATAAATACCACAGGCTGCAATCACCAGTGTAATGATAAAGATCAAAACAGCGATCCCGTTCCTTCTGAAATGCCTGCTGTTGGCCAGGACCAGCAGTGAAGCAATCAACCCGAATGCAAATGCGATGATCATAAAAATCAATATCCCGACGAAAGTAACTATATTTGAAGTATTGACAAACATCACAGCCATGCATCACAAAAAACTAGCATTGGTAACGGGGGCCACTGGCGCAATCGGCAGGTCGGTTGCCCGCCTGATCCTGACAACCGGAAAGTACCGGGTCATCATGATTGCCAGGAATGAAGAAAAAGCGGTGAAAACCAGGGAAGATATCGTACGGCTCACCGGCCTGCAGGATATCAGCTATGAAATTGCTGACCTGTCGGTAAAAAAGCAAATATATGATCTCGCGGTGAAATTAAAAGAACCCGTTCATGTTTTGGTCAATAACGCCGCGTACACACCAAAACGCAGGATGGAAACCCATGCAGGGATTGAAATGCAGTTCGCGGCCAACGTGCTGGGCTATTTCTGGATGATCGATGCTTTTTCCGGTCATTTGAAATCGGGTGCTCCTTCCCGGGTGGTGAATGTGGCCAGCTACTGGGCCGGGGGACTTGATTTTTCCGACCTTGAATTTAAATACAGAACGTATGACAACGATACGGCCTACCGACAGTCGAAACAAGCCAACCGCATGCTTACGGTTGCTTTTGCTGAAAGGCTGGCGCCGTTTCATATCACGGTGAATTCATGCCATCCGGGCGACGTCAACTCGGTCCTGAGCAACTCGATGGGTTTCGGCGGTCATGAAACGCCTGACCAGGGTGCTGCTACTCCTGTCTGGCTGGCCACCAGCGCTGACGTTGAAGGCGTTACCGGGAAATATTTCGAGCACAGGAAGGAAATGCGTTGCGAGTTTGGTCGGGATGTGGAAAAGGTGGAGAGGCTGTTTAATGTTTGTTCGGGTTATTAAACGCTGACAAGTCCTGCGGACCTTGTCAGGTTTAAGAGCATCGTACCAGTCAGCGTCCGCAGGACCTGACTGCGTCAAACGAACCGACAAGTCCTGCGGACCTTGTCAGGTTTAAGAGCATCGTACCAGTCAGCGTCCGC
>CAYUQP010000035.1:0-8076 GCA_964447005.1 uncultured Bacteroidales bacterium | reverse complement strand
AGGACCTGACTGCGTCAAACGAACCGGCAAGTCCTGCGGACCTTGTCAGGTTTAATAGTATCGTACCAGTCAGCATCCGCAGGACCTGACTGCGTCAGACAGGCTAAATCGAGATATCCCCTTTCAGGTAGGTGACCGCTTTCCCGCCGATATCCACCCTGTCGTCGCGCAGACGGCAGAAGAGCGTGCCACCACGCTGGGAAAGCTGTTCGGCTTTCATTTCGGTCTTGCCCAGTTTATCAGCCCAGAATGGGATCAGCACGGTGTGGGCCGAGCCGGTTACCGGGTCTTCGTCCACCCCGACTCGAGGGCCAAAGAAACGGGACACAAAATCAACCCTTGTCCCGGGGGCTGTCACGATGACAGCGCGGGCATCCGTTTTCTCCAGCCGGCGGAAGTCGGGGATCAGCGATTCGATCTCCAGTTGGGTTTTGTACAATAGCAAATAATCTTCTTTTCCCCTGAAACACTGGACAGGAGTGATGTTAAGCGCATGGACGAAGTCAGTGGGAAGTCCTGTGCGCTGGGGCATGTTCGCCGGGAAATCCAGCACCAGCAGGTCGCCTTCTTTCCTGACATTCAGCACTCCGCTCCTCGACTCGAAAGCGATGCTTTCCCCGGTGAACCCGAGGTACTGAAAAATGACATGGGCAGAAGCCAGCGTGGCATGGCCGCACAGATTGACCTCTACTTTCGGGGTAAACCAGCGGATGTGAAAACCGCTGTCCTTGGGGACAAAAAATGCAGTTTCCGACACATTGTTCTCCATGGCTATCTTTTGCATGACATCGGCAGGCAGCCATTCCTGCAAAGGGCAAACCCCGGCGGGATTACCGCCGAACAAGCGGTCGGTGAAGGCATCGACCTGGTAAAAATTAATGTTCATATCAAAATTCTTTTTCAACGATGTACATGTCAATTTCACCCTTATTCTTCGCCTGGATCTTTCCCCGGTGTGTGCACAGGAACCGTTCTTTGATCAGCTCGTAAGTAGTCCCGGAAATGTTGACCTGGCCGGGAATACCGCTGGATTCCATGCGACTTGCGGTGTTCACGGCGTCGCCCCAGATGTCGTATGCGAACTTGTTCTTACCTACAACACCGGCGACCACTTCGCCGGTATGAATTCCGATCCGGAGTTCCCAGTAATCTTTACCCTGTTTTTCCCTTTCTTCTTTCAGCCGGTCCATAAACGCCTTGATCTCAAGTCCGGCCCTGGCAATGTCGACAGGATTCGTATCGTTAGCAACAGGGATGCCGCCGGCACACATGTATGCGTCACCGATGGTCTTGATCTTTTCAAGGTGGTGTTTGTCAATGATCTTGTCGAATTCGAAAAAGCAATAGTTCAATTCTTCGATCAGTTCCTGTGCGCTGAGTTTTTCCGCTATTTTAGTAAATCCTTTAAAATCAGTAAATAAAACCGATACTTTATCGTAATGCTTGGGGGTAGCACTGCCCTTTTCCTTTAATTCCTGGGCTGTTTCAACCGGTAAAATGTTGAGGAGCAGTTTTTCCGACCGTTCTTTTTCGTCTTCGATGATCTTTTTTGTTTTCTTAACATATTTATAACGACTGAAAAGCCCAATGGCCATGAGCAGCAGGAGAAACCCGGTACTAGCCGCGGCATAGGTTGCGATCCGCTGCCGCTGCAGGTTAAGTTCCTGCAAGGCATTGTCTTTCGTCAACAGATCAATATCACTCTGTTTTTTCTCAAGGTTGAGGTTCATATTGAGCAGTTGCAGCTTTTTATCCATTTCCGCGTTATAAAGTGTATCCTTGATCACGGTATAAAGTTTCTGGTACCTGAAGGCATTGGAATAATCCCTTATCTGCTCATACGATTGTGCCAATCCTTCATATGCAAACTTGAGTTCATAATCCGACTCGATCTCCTTGCTCAGTTGCTCTGCCATCTTATAAGTCCGGATCGCTTCGGGATACTTTCCCCAGGCGACATACGTTTCAGCCAGCCCTCGTAGCGACTGTGTCATTTCAAGCCTGGCCTCGCGAGCTTTTGCGATCTCATAAGCTTCTTTCTGGATATCGATGGCCTCCTGGAATTTTTTTTCTGCGGCATACACCTTACCGATATTGTTCATGGTGTAGGCAACTTTCAGGCTTTCCGATTTTTTGTAAGCTTCCAGAGAGATGTTGAAATAGTACAACGCGGAATCATTGACACCGGTAAGAAGGAAGATCTCGCCCATGTTGACGGTTACGGTCCCGATGGCTTCCTGGTCATCCAGTTCCATGCTCATTGGCAGCGCCCTGTGGTAATATTGCAGTGCCAGGTCGTATGTCTGCTCCTTGTTCGAAAATACCGCGCCGATGTTCTGCAACGCAGTGGCGATACGGAGTTTGTCGCCGACTTCTTCCGAGACTTTCAGAGATTGAAGGTAATATTCGATCGCTTTGGTGTCATCACCCTGGCTGAAGTGCACCGATCCGAGATTGCTTGACATATTGGCCACGCCTGATTTTTCACCGATTGAGTCGAATGTGTTGAGGGATTGCTGCCAGTAAATCAACACCTCAAGGAATTCTGCCTGGAAGTAATGTCCCATGCCAATGCTCTTCAGCGCATAGCCGAGTCCTTTTTTGTAGCCGAGCTTTTCAGCCAGTTCTTTGGCCTGCGTACTGTAACGGATGGTTTCATCCGGATCGGACATGACCAGCCGGTTGGCCAGGGTGATCAGCGTGTTGACCTTATTTGTATCATCCAGTGCTGTTTCAACAATGGCTTTCAGGCTGTCGATCTGGTGATTCTGGCCAAACGAATGGGCAATTGCTGCAAGAAAGGATATGCAGAGGATTAATTTTCGCATGCACAAATGTAGGAAATTTTTCCAGTGCAGCTTCGTTATCACAAAGTGCTCTATTCTTGATTTGGATCTTTGTTTAACGTTTAATCCCTGATACACCTGACGGTTCGGGCATAGGCCTTGTTTTTCGTATTCACCGCGCAGTAAAACTCATCCAGGGTTAGCGCTTCCCCGAATGTGTTATTATACTGAGTGTTGCTCCATTCATAACCCACGATTCCCCTGGAAGACAAAGAGCCGTCTCCGGAGTTAAGGTATCCGGAAGCATGAATATTTAGTGCACCGAATGGGCCGGCCCATCCATCCCAGCCGCCACTGACATCGACATTATTCCATTCGGTTGACGTCGGCAGGCGCCAGCCATTGCCCAGTTCAATCATACAAGGATCATTGGAAGAGGTCCATTCCGAATTTTCATCGATGCTTGTAATAGTCCAGGCCGGGGTGACACTGATCCCGTCATGTTTATAACCCTGCATGCGGTTAAACTGCCAGTACCAGCCTGCTGAGGCTTCGGTTGCATCGCTGGCGGAAGAGGGCACCTGCGAGGCGCCCAGGTTCCTGGTGATCCAGCATTTGGATGTCTCCCCGGGAATATTTCCGATAGTTCCATAAGTTACATTTTTTGATATTGGTGCAACCGAACCAGCAACATGGTTCTTGATTACCGATGAACCACAGGTGAAGGGCGGATTTATGGTTCCGGAACCATAAAGCAGTTCTTTCCACTGGTTTTCCGGGGAAACGTAGGCGTAGAATTTATGGTCCGTGGTGCAGAAAACCAGCAAACCGTCTGCCGGATCGGAAATGGCTGAGATTTCCGCGGAGGTCATGCGCGGGACCAGCAATCCCCTGGATGTCGAGGCCATTTCCACCAGGGCGGAATTATCGGGAGTTTGGGTCCCCACTGCAAGCTGACCACTGCTTGTGATCCTCATCTTTTCCGACCATCCCGAGGCATTGGTGCTGAAGCGCAGCGGATCGCCGTCCGACCAGTTGATGAAGGGGTTGGGGTCGTTGAGCCGGCCTCCGAACAGCATCATCCGGTGCGACAGGTCGGCAGCACCAAGTTGAATGACCACGCCTTCATCGACGTTACTCTCCCGGATATCCACTTTTGCAACGGGAGTTAACGTGCCGATGCCCAGTTTGCTTGATCCCGAAATATATAATGCATTGCCAAAAGTGTTTGGTTCGATCAGGATGACATCCACACTATTGGTATGATCGCGGATCTTGAATCCCCCGTTGGTAGTGGCTTTGAATTTCCAGTTAGCACCGCTGAGGTCGTCAAGCATGGAAAAAGTCGCCCCACCGCCTGCACCCTGGTTGTGTATGGTTATGGTGGGCTCTCCCATAAATTTCCCGACGTGAAGCAAGGTTGCCGGTGCAGAATTACCAATCCCGACATAGCCGGAATTGGTGTTGTAAATGTCATTGCCGCTGGTATTCCACTGCCCGTTGGTTTCCAGGCTGACGGCCAACAAAACAATAATACAAATGAGTGTAAGTTTTTTCATGGCAAAAGATTTATGTGGCCCTGAAGATACAAAAAAAATCGCTCATTGTCAAGGTTTTACACATGAATTTTAGGGTTAAACACAAAAATTTCAACGCCTCTGAAAATCCGGGCCTAAACCGGAGTAACAGAGGCGTTGAGTAAACTGATAAAAGGCTGTGATTCAGAAAACGACGTTTAAAGCCGTATTTCTTAATTCGTTTTCAGGACAATACGGGAAATTGTTTTTGAACCGACGGCAAGTGTAATAAAATATGCCGTTCCATCAAGCTCCCGGATTGGATCCCAGTTGATGTTATGAATGCCGGCCGCAAAATTAACCTGGGGAACGACAGTCTCAACCAGTTTGCCGCTGAGATCATAAACTGATAATGAAACCGTTTCAGCTTCTGCCAGGTTGAAATTGATGGTCAATTGGTCACTGAATGGATTTGGAAAAGCAGTCAGATTGATTCCGCTAACAGTCTTGTCTTTTTCGGAAATACCCACCGGGTTATAGAAATAAGATTCCTTGTAGGAACTTTCCCATGCTCCGCTATTCCAGAAGAATTCAAGGATTTCAGACACGCTGGCACTTCTGAGGTAAGTATAGAGGTACTTATAATTGTTGACCCAGGCTTCACCAGACCATAATTGTTCAATTTCCTCGGTGATGTCACCACCGGCAGTGTACTCATAAGTGAAATGCAGGTAGTTTTCCCATGCACTGCCGTTATACAGCAGTGTCAGGCTCTCGACGTGCTGCCACTGGGCATTATAAATCATCGTTTCTTTTTCATTGTCCATCCACTGGCCGCTATCCCAGAACTGGCTGAGCTCTTCGACAGGATATCCTGAACTGTTGTAAGTGAACAGGTCACGGTTCGTATTAACCCAGGTTCCCTGGATAAAGTCCCAGCCCTGGGTGATGATCTCACTGACCCCGATTTCATTGTAAAAATAATTGATCTTCATGTAACCCATCCACACCGGGTCCATCCAGAATTCCATCAGCATCTGTGTCACATCGCCTTGCCCGTTATAAGTATAGGTCATCTTGGACATGAGTTCCCAGGCGGGAGTTTCTGCATTCCAGATATAAAGCATGGCTTCAACCGGCATGCCTGACGAATTGTTGGTGATCATGGTCTTGCCTTCATCGACCCAGGCACCTTCTTCCCAGATTTTATTGATCGTCTGAACGAGGTAATTGTTATCGTCGTAATAATAGAACATATCGTAACTGTTAAGCCATGCGCCTTCGAACCATTCCTCGCCAAGTACTTCCGATAGGGTGCCCGTTTCCCTTGCTGCAGATAATAGCCTGAGGGTTTCCATGTTACCGGTGCTGTTGTTTTCTGCGAACAGATCGGGAAGATGGACGGGGAACAGGTGGAACCAGAGCGGTTCACCTGCAGTAAGCGTGGCATACGATTCGAAACGATGCTTGACCAGGTCGTAGTCATTTGCACCATTAACCTGGGCCGACAGCGTGTTCATCAAAGGTAAGATAGTGATGATCAATACCGTTAGTAATAATTTTTTCATGGTTTTCCTTTTTTAAAGTTTATACTATTGATTAATTGTTTGAAATACAAAAATAATGCATTTTAAAAGTTTTTCATGATGAACAGCATACTTTTATCGATTTATTTCGATATGTTGCTTATATGGAATGCCAGCGACTGAAGCTGCTTAACCACAAAGGCGCACTAAGTAAAGATTACCAAGCCTGAAACTTTAAGTGCCATCGTGAATTTCTTCCAGGGTTGCTCATAGTTCGGAGGGTGCTTTTGGCCACGGTCTCACCGGCGCTTATTCAAGTTCGAGCCTTTCAGGCTTCGAATCTAAAAACTCAGTTTTTGTGATCCCGGCAGGATTCGAACCTGCGACCCACAGCTTAGAAGGCTGTTGCTCTATCCACTGAGCTACGAGACCGGTTTTTTTTCGCGGGCAAAGATAGTGATTTTATTCATTATTCATTCTCCTTCTGGCTTGACTGACGCTTCGCCCGATCACTTGTCGCAATTGCTGCGGAACGCCGGGAGAGCCGTCCCTGGCAATGGCTTCGATGACCGCGATGGCCATGAAAGGCTTGGAGTTGCGGTGGATGGCCCGCTCGATGATCCTGCGCGGATTGATCCTTTCGGCCGCCTGAACCGGAAAACCTGAATATTCAGTGTAAATATTACTGTAGCCGTTGAAGAAAAAATGATGCTCGATATCTTTTTCGCGAAGCCTCAGGCAATGATCCTCAACGTTTCGTCCTGCTTGAAGTGCAAAGTGTTTCGCCGTTTCAAAGTAAGCCTTTCCGGCCGAATCTCCGTCGGAGAGCAGGAACCACCCGATTCCAAGCTCCCGGGCAGCCTTGATCAGCGGAGCGATGCCACATTGCGCGAATTCGACGCAAACGATGCCTTCCAGCGCCAGGTCATAACCGCACAGTTTGGCCAGGTAAGGCAGCAGCCAGATCTCTGATTCCCCTTCGACGAGCAGCCAGCAACGCGCAAAAGTGGCGTTGTGAAGCCTCTTCCTTACATGATAGTTCATCCTGCGGAGCTCCTCTTTCGACAGCACACCCGGCCCGATCCGGTACTGGCTGATATAGCCCGAATGCCTGGTAATTCTCCGGATTTCATCCATGGGAAAGTCAGACAGCAGGCTTCCGGAATAGGTCGTGATGATCTTTTGCCATTTTAGCCGCTCGATCAGCAGCTTGACCGATTCGAGCGTCATCGGGTGCAGGTTGGCCTCGGGATCTTCAATAATGATGATGGGCTCGGCGGAGGGATCGGCCATTAGGCTCCCGGACTGCAGAAAAGCGGTGGTGAAAAGCAACAATCCTATCTGCTCCGCTGCGGAACCATGCCGCAGCGTGATCCGCTTTTCTTGCTTATCAACCTCCTGCGCTTTTTTCCCAAGTATCTCATACAGTGCCGGATCCAGTGGAGAACCATCCAGGGAGAACAGGCCGGAATATCTCGAAAGGTACTTCAGGGCTGCATCATACCCGGCCCGCAGCTCAGAGCTTTCATCGGCAACCGACCCGGTGACCAGGCTGGTGTAGGTCTTTTCAATCTGAGTGAGCAGGGCGCCTGCGTCCGGCCTGGCTTTCGGCCGGGCATCCATTGTGCCAGGTCCTGCTGCCGGGTAACCTGGAAAGTTGGTCATCATGCTGCCCCTGATCCGGAAGACAGGGTTCAGGCGCCTGATCCACTGGAGGACGGCAGGATCGTCCATGGTCTCCTTGTGGTCGATTCCTTCTATGAAAAGATGCCAGTGCGGTTCGGCTTCTTCCTTTTCAGCCGGCGGATCAGCAGTGACAACCAGTGTCATTTCCTGCAGCGTGTAACGGTCGTCAGGCAAGGTAAGGCCAAAATCGTTGTTCCGGATAAAGGACCACTCATCGGTTGCGCGTTCGCAAAAGGTCAGTTTGATACTTACTGGCCCGGCAGCACGGAAATCTTTCACATCGCTGACAAGGTAGAAGTCCTGCTGCCGGAAGGTGACCGACAGGTTTTCGTCCAGTGGCGAGAGGATCAGGCTGATGGCATCGAGCAGCGTGGTCTTGCCGGAATTATTTTCACCGACCAGAACGGTCGTCTCACTGAAATCAAGCCTCGCGGACCGGATCCCCCGGAAATTCGTAATTTCAAGTTTACTCAGATACATGAATCAAAGGTAAGGATTTAATCTTTATGGAGAGGGGGACAGGGGCATAGCCGTCAAGCTAAGCTTAATTGACGTAGTATC
>CAYUQP010000034.1:0-47765 GCA_964447005.1 uncultured Bacteroidales bacterium | reverse complement strand
GTTCCAGGGTTCCAGGTTCCAGGTTCCAGGTTCCTAATTTCTAATTTCCAATTTCATTTAACTATTTCCTCCCATCTGAAAACAACCTCCAGATTCTTCCTGCTAAAATAGTCTTTTACCTCATTAAAATCACGATGTGAGGCAGCCATGACAAAATCACCGCCCCAGGCGCCCAGGGACTTTATTTCGCCGGGGAAGCCGGCAAAGCGTTCTTCCTTGATGCGGGTCATTCCCAGCACAGAAGCCATAAGCACTTCGTGCTCCCGAAGCAGGTAAATGAAATCATCCAGGGATTCTGCTTTCAGTATGAAGTCAGTCAGGTCCGACGACCGGTTGACCAGGTGAACCTCCGGCTTTTGGCTTTTGATAAATTGCATGACGCTTTGCTGGGAGTCCTGTTTCCTGCCCAAATAAATAAAAAAGATACCTGGAGAATAATCCGGTTTGAACCGGACTTCCTGAACCTCCGGTGACTGTTCTTTCAGACTGAAAAGAATAGCCTGTTCAGCCCTGGCGCAGAAAACATCGTAACCTGAACCCTTGTACAGTTCCCGGTAAAGAAGATATGGATCGATACTATAGCTCCAGGCCACATTGGAAACCAGGGAGGAACTGCTTCCCAGGCCCCAGTTGATATCAAATTCAATATGGTTCCGGACGGAAATACCTTTTCCGGAGCCGGAATAATTGCCCTGAATCTTTTCGGCGGCCTGAAGTAATTTCACGACGAACTGTGCAGTTCGAAGATCCGAAGACTGGCGAATATGGAGATCCGGCAGGCTGAACAACGCTGAGAACCATAATTGGTCCCTGACATAGGTTTCCCAATTCATCACACCCGGCTCAGCATATTCGCCAACAATCATTCGCTGGCCCAATTTCAGCGGTACGGCCAATGCTTTGGCCCCGTAAAGCACAAGATATTCGGAAGTCAGCAGGAATTTACCCCTGGAATAATAGTTGCCGGAAAACAAGGCTCAGCTTTTTAAACCCAGGGCGTGCGACCTGTGGGCATTGATAAAATCGGTGACAGATTTGAAAGAAACCTTTTGGTTCTTGAAATATTCCAGTGCTTTAAGTTTCTCTTCCTGGGTTGCTGCGTAAAAGTTCAGGATATTGAAGAGGTGCATTTTCATGTGCCCGACCTGTATGCCTTTCGTAACGAGCGACTTTACCGCTCCGAAATTATTTGCCAGCCCGGCGGATGCAGCGATCATCATCAGGTCGCGGGCACTCGGGTTTCCCAGCATTTCAAGGGAGAACCGGGCCATCGGGTGGAGGGAGGTCAGGCCGCCCACGGTACCCATTGCCAGTGGCACTTTCAGTTCATAGTGAAACACATTGTTATCCAGTGTCAGATCCGTGAGGCTGCGGTACTTTCCGTCACGGCATGCAAAAGTGTGGGCGCCCGCTTCGATCGCCCTGAAATCATTCCCGGTGGCCAGTGCGATTGCGTCGATGCCGTTAAAAATGCCTTTGTTATGCGTGGCCGCCCTGTATTCATCCTCCCGGGCGATCTCCACCGCCTTTTGAAATTTCCAGACGAATTTTTCCTGGCTTAACTCATCATCTCCCACCTGCAGGTCTTTAATCTCACATTCCACATAGGTCCTGACAAGACAATCCGGAGTGTAATTCGAAAGAATAGACATGATGATCTCGCAATCCTTCTCATCACCCTGGAAAATCGGACTGTTAATAAGATAATCCCTGAAAATGCGCGCAAACTCCTCCAGTACCGAATTGATGAAATTGGCACCCATTGAGTCCACCGTTTCAAAAGAAACCCGGAACTGGAAATAATTCTCGATGCGGTCATCCATCCTGATCAACTCCACATCCAATATGCCTCCTCCCCTCTTTTCCATATTGGAAGTGATCGTTTTTGTTCCGGCAATCAACTCTTTTTTGATCTCGGGCATGGCCCTTTCCAGTTTCGCCGGATCACCTTTCCAGATGAAATGAACTTGTCCGAGTTTAGTGGAAGAGACCACTTCCGCATGAAATCCGCCCCGTTCGGCCCAGAACTTGGCGCTGCTGGAAGCTGCGGCGATCACCGAGCTTTCTTCGATGACCATGGGCACCATGTAACTCTGGCCATTGATCATAAAGTTAGGGGCAATCCCGAACGGAAAATAGAAATTCGACAGGGTGTTTTCGCTGAATTCATCGAAAAGGGTCTGTTTCTTCGGGTCCTGGTGCCAGTATGATTTCAGCTCTTTCAGTACCTTCTCCGGGCTTTCGAAAAAACCTGCAACAAGTTTAAGTTTCTCCTCCTTGCTCATCTTGGAGAAACCGTTAATGATCCCGTTAATGTTCATCTTTCTTCATTCTTTAGAACGAAATAAGCGCTGGCCAGCTTAAGTCCTTCCACCTGGTAATGAACGAATTTCCTCAATTCTTCATAGGATTGGGTGGCATATTTCAGAAAACCTGAAGCCTGCCCGTAGATGGCCGGCAATTTACAGCGGTTTATGTGGTAATAACCATCGAGAAATGATCCAATCCCTCCTGAAATGATGATCTGCCTGCACCGGGTATGGACTTTATCCTCCACCAGTTCGTTGATCATGGTTACCATCTCTTCCGCGTCATGCCCGATAAGGCTTACAGGGCCGTAATATTGCTGCTTGAAGTCATCGGACCTGAGCAATTCCACTTTGGCAAAGTTCGTTCCCCCGTAAGCGGCAAACTCAATAGCTTCCAGCGGGAGTTCAAGCAATGCACGTAGGCTATCACGGCCCATCCCCTGCCCTACTTCCTTAACAATAACGGGATAGCTGGTCAGTTCAAGGTAGGTGCGGATGGTGTCGATCGGTGGCTGGCTGAACAGGTCGCCCTCAGGCTGCAGCCATTCCTGAAGCGGATTCACGTGAATGATGAGCCCGTCGGCACGCAGCCGTTCGATCAGGCGGTTCACCGGCGAAATGTCTCCTGCCATGACCATGGGCTCCAGTTGGGCAATTCCCAGGTTGGCATAGAACGGGAGGTCAACGCCGATGACGTCCCTCATGTCAAAATCGGCAAAATGTTCATCATTGTCCAGAATGGGACGACAGGACCCCAGTCCCATCCCCAGCCCGAACTCCCTGCAAACCTTCGCAAGGTTCCGGTTGATCTGCCCGGCAAGCTGTGTGCCCCCTGTCATGCTCGAAACCCACATGGGTGCCCTTAATGTCTTACCCAGAAATGTGAATGGTACCAACTCGCCGACAGGATGCTTTGCCAGCAAGGGTTCATAATAAAACCGCCGGTCGATTTCCCCGATCCCTGTTCTTGCTTTGAAAGCAAGGTCAATATGATCTTTTTTTCTATCCGTCATGATGACAGACTAAACAAAATTCTTTCAGAAAAGTTTGTTACCACTCCTCTTCAATCACGGCTTTGCCCGGTTTCATCTTCTTTTTAAGGGAGCTTATGAGTTCTTTTGCGAATTCATCGATCTGGGCCAGGTAGTTTTCCCATTTCGGATTATAATCCGGTGCGGTTTTATCCAGCCATTTTTCAACCGGATAGCGAGAAAGTTGCTTATAAACGAAATTATCCACCTGCACACGATAGCGGTCATCCCGGAATTCAATTTTTGCATTGTAAAGAATCATCCCTGCCTCTGTTTTCTCTCCCAGCTCACCGATGTCATAGATTTTGAACTGGTGCTGGATCCTGATCAATCCGGTTGACAGGTCGCGGGTTTTTGCCGCATCCCAGGGATTGGCATAAAACGTCGGGAGCCAGGAGGCCGCCCGGTTGAAGAGTGTATCCTTGATGCCCGGCTCCTGCACCACTTCCTTGTAAGTGATAAGACCCGTAAGAGAATCCACCGGCAGGCCGGCAGATTGTGCCTGGGCTTTTGCCCCGCTTGCCAGAAGAAAAAATAACAGTATCGTGATAAATGCTTTCATTTTTAAAATAACCAGAATAAAGACAAAAGTACAAAATATTCAGGCAATAGCGTTTTTATGCATATACCGTTACAAAATGCCGGTGAGAATGAAAGGGCAATTCTTTCTGAAGGATCAGTTTTTCATGGAATAGGAATTTTCAACTGCTTCAGGTTTTCCTTCCAGTTTACCTGCTCGTAAAGATTCTCCAGGTTCTCAAGAAGATTAATTCAATCTATTCACCTAACAAATTGGCCACTTCATTTTTCAACAATGGCAGGTGGTTAATGATGATTCCCCAGATAACTTCCACCGTAATCGTATCATAACCATGAATAATACGATTCCTGGCATCGACTATCTTTCTGGAATTGGAAAGATTCAGTTCTTTCTCTGCTTTTAATATTCGGCTCACTGCTTCCCCGATAATCTCAAGATTCCTTTCAACAGCCCTTCTGGTTTTCAAATCATGCTCAAACTCTTTGAATACTTTTGGTTTCCCTTCGAAATACGCCTCTATTTCTTCGATAGACTGAAGAATATCATACAACCATACTTTGATCTCAGGATTCATAAACCAACTGTTTGGAAGAATTAATGGATTTCAACAGGTAAGGATTCTTAATTGCTTGTTCTTCTAAAAGATCAATCTCCCTGTTAAAAAGATCTTCCAGAGAGAATTTGAAATCGAAATAATTATCGGCGTATTCTTCCAGTTTGATCTTCTTGAACAAAACTAAAAAATCAAGATCGCTATCTGGTTTAAAGGCTGGACTGACAACTGAACCAAATACAAATAGCCGGCCCACATGGTGTTTCATGCAAAGGTTTCTAAGGCTATCGAAGTTATCCTGAATGATTTTCATAATGCAAAGATAATAAACAAGTAAATTATCCGGATAATAGCCACTTTAGGGGAACCAGCAAAAAAGCCCGTTCATCGGTTGGCGGATCGGGCTTTTTTCATCGCCAATCTATTGAACCACCATTTTCCTGGTGTAGTTTCCGGATCCTGTGGTGATGTTGACCAGGTAAACGCCCGGTGAGAACCGGCCTGCACCGATTTCTATCTTATTATTGCTGAAGACACCGGAATAGACCACGCTTCCTGATAGTGTGCTTATTCTGACCTTCAATATTGTTTCGGGAGATGTGATCAGGATTTTGTCGGCCGCAGGATTGGGAAAAACGGAAACTTTGCCCTCTCCTCCTGGCTTGAATTGCTGAATCCCTGTGCTTAACGGATTGAAAATGCAGATCAGGTCAGGACCGGACAGGGTGCTCACAAACAGATCATTATCAAAATCATAGTACAATTCCACGGATCCGCCCGGCATAGGGTATATATCACGGTCGTAAACCATGGAAGTTTGCGTGAGTATCAGCGGAATGCCCCGCTTGTCGATGGCAATGCGCCAGTTTTCTACAGTGTTGGTATTCATTGTTTCCATGATCTCGCCGGTCACAGGATCCACTTTGTAAATGTAATCTATCACGTCGAGCACATAGAACAAGCCGTCAATCGGATTATAGTCCGCTGAATAACTACGGTAGTTGATCGTAACGAGATTTTCTATGTGAGAATTAACACCATCCAGGTATATGATTGGAACCTGGTTGTATAAGCCTACCGCGATCGCCCGCCGCGAATCATCCGTGAAGGAAAAGCCGTAAATGCAATATTCAGGAGTCCCGACAGAAGCCAGAAGATCCAGGGTCTCCGTACTGTAAATATTGACTACATGGCCGAGCGTAGGGTCATTGTACCCGATGAGCAACATCTGGCCATCCGGACTCAGGGCAGGGGTGGTATAGAGTTCAACTTCCCCTTCCACAATAGCACTACACAGGCAGCCGCCCACAATAGCCTGATCTTCCATCTCAATGGCGGATCCGTCAATATTTATTTTGTATATGGCGATGTTACTATTCGGCATATAAAAGATCAGGTATGCCTTCCGCCCGTCAGGGGAGATCAATACGTCCTTGACCTTGTCGAGATACAATTCATCGAGTACTTCATAACTGGAAGTTGACATCAGCCAGATTTTTGAGCCGTTAACCAGGGCTAAGTCTGATTTCGGTATGACATGCACGCCCCAGATACCGGGAAAGCTGATCAGGGTATCCACACTATGGTCATTGAAATTGATGACGCTCAGGTTTTCCGTAAGATAATTTGCTGACAGGATCTTTTCACCGTCATTACGAAGAACGGCATTCACAGGAACATCACCTTCCGGCGCCTGGCCGCAAATAATGGCTGTATCAACGATAATATCATCCATGTCATCAAAATCGAGGGCGAATAAAGTCTCGTTGCCATTGCCCTGTGAGTAAAATGGCAGATTTGATACAACCAGCTTGTTTTCGTTCGGGGAAAATATCAGGGGAAGACTGGCGGATGTTCCTGGCGGTTCAGTTGCAAGAACCTGGCCGCTCGTGAATTCAATGAATTTGACCTTTAACCAGTTGCTGTAAATGACATATTCATCATCGTTAGTGAAGCTTATCGGTGTATCCATAAAAAGAGCCATTTCCTGCACAAACTGGCATGCGCCGGTATTGAAATCGAAAAGGCAGATACGGTCGTTTTTGGTATCAGTCACTGCAACCTTCGACCCATCGCTGCTGATGGTCATGTGCGTATAGGCAGTAAGTCCATAATTGCATGTTGCCGCTACCCTGACTGAGTCAATGATGGAATAATCTGAAGTACTGATCCTCCAGACGAACAATGTATCTTCACGGTTGCTATACAGATAGAGCGTATCGCCCGACCCGGAGAAACCGGCGCCTCTCCACTCGGCGAATTCAAAGATTTCTTCAACTGCTCCCGTGTGGGCGTTGAATGCGGCCGGTTTTTTCGGCGGATCCGTCAATCTGGCAATAAAAATATTACCGTCAGGAGAAAGCGTGAATTTTGTAAAATTATACAATACCCTGCCCATGTCGCTCATCCAGCCCCAATGGTGAATCAAAGGATCCCCGGTCTTAAAAATAACCGGATCGATAAGGCCGGGAGCGAGATCGAACGCAATGACTTTCCCATCCAGATAGCTGTCACATGCCACGTACGCGACAGACTCGTCAGCATTCACCTCCACCTGGCATGGTGTTCCGTCAACAATGAGGATTGAGGTGATCTGATAGTCCTGCAGAGAAATGACATAGATTTCCTGGCTTGCATGACAACACACATAGGCGTGGCCGGCAGCCATTTCAATGGCAAGAGGCTGTCCGGGTACCGGAACTACGGCAAGCATCTCATAAGTTCCGGCATCATAAAAGATCACGTTTTCACTATGCCGGTAAACGAAAGCGAAAACACTCCCATCCAGGGACCATGTGCCATCAGCAGGCATATCGCCCTCAACCGGCACACCCGCGTCGAACTGTTCAGGAATTTCAGAGCGGTTATATTCTACATGGGGAAGATCTTTTCCGGCGAAAGCACTCAGATCCAGCTGGTATATCTGATCCTCTCCTTCAATCGTGATAACCGGATTATCAGCCCAATCCGGGATCATCAATCGATCAACCTTTAAATCATTACCCCCCCCCCCGCGAAAAAAACGTACGAATGCAGGCTGGTCAGGGCCTTCACATCGTACCTCAAAAATTTGGGAGAACAACGGCAAGTTAGTCAGCATCAGGAAGGCTGAAAATGCAAAGAATTTCGTCAGAGATTTCATGGCAGCGGGATTTTGGTATTTCCACAAGCAATATGCATGAGAAATAAACATGCTATAAAATTAAATGAAAATTTTCACTCCGGCTATAAAATTAAATGAAAATTTTTCCTCCGGCCGGGTATTTATTCTAAAAAAGCGGATTAATAGAAAAGGGGGTGAGAATAGTAATGCCTCAATAGCATTTGATTTTTCGAATTAATTACATAATTATGAATGATAAGAATGAAATGATGATTCCGGAAGAGGTGATCATGAGTAAGATCTACCTCATTCGTGGAGTAAAGGTTATGCTTGACAGGGACCTTGCAAAACTATATGAAGTTGAGACAAGGATTCTGAACCAGGCAGTCAAGAGAAATGAAAAACGATTTCCAGAAGACTTTATGTTCCAGATGAGCAAAGAAGAAATGGATTTTTGGAAATCACAAATTGTGATATCCAATAGAGAAAGAATGGGCTTAAGGAAATCTCCTTTGGTTTTCACTGAACAGGGCGTAGCAATGTTGTCAAGTGTTTTAAATAGCGACAGAGCTATTATGGTAAATATACAAATCATACGAGTATTTACCAAAATACGAAGATTACTTGAAACTCACTCTGAAATCTTACGCAAATTGGAACGTATTGAAAAGAAAGAAATCGAACATGATCAACAAATTATCCTTATCTTCGAATATCTCCGCCAACTTGAACAATCCCGGCAGCAACAGGAAGACCAGGCAAGCCGGAAAAGGATAGGATTCAGGAAGGATGATTAACTGCAATATGTTCTTCCCGACTTATTCTGAGCGCAACAAAAAAGGGCGCCCCATTTGATGAGGCACCCTGGAAATATGATTGAGAATAATACTATTAATACATTCCGTCGTGCATTCCCGGGCCGCCCATCGGCATCTTGGGCTCCTTGTCCTCTTTGGATTCAGCCAGGAGGCACTCGGTGGTCAGCAACATTCCGGCGATTGAAGCGGCATTCTCGAGGGCGATGCGCGCCACCTTGGTCGGGTCGATGACACCGGATTCATAAAGGTTCTCATATTTCTCGGTGCGGGCGTTGAAGCCATAATCTCCTTTGCCTTCCCTGACATGCTGAACGATCACGGAACCTTCAAGGCCGGCATTGGCAACAATCTGCCGCAGCGGTTCTTCGAGGGCGCGGCGAACGATGGCTACACCGGTGTTCTGGTCTTCGTTCTCGCCTTTCAGGTCGTTAATGGTATCGATAGCCCTCAGGTAAGCGACTCCGCCACCGGGGATTATACCTTCTTCAATAGCAGCGCGGGTTGCGTGCAGCGCATCGTCGAAGCGGTCTTTTCTTTCCTTCATTTCCACTTCGCTGGCAGCACCGACATAGATCACGGCAACACCACCGGCCAGCTTGGCCAGGCGTTCCTGCAATTTTTCCCTGTCGTAGTCGGAGGTCGTATTGTCGATCTGGACTTTGATCTGCTTTACCCTGGCGTCGATATTTTCCTTCTTGCCTTTTCCGCCGACAATGGTCGTATTTTCCTTATCCACGGTCACTTTCTCTGCTACGCCGAGATAACCGAGGTTTGCATCTTCCAGCTTGTAGCCCTTTTCTTCCGAAATAACGGTTCCGCCTGTCAGCACAGCGATATCTTCGAGCATTTCCTTCCTCCTGTCACCGAAACCGGGGGCTTTCACGGCCACCACTTTCAGGGCGCCGCGGATCTTGTTGACCACGAGCGTTGCGAGGGCTTCGCTTTCCACATCTTCTGCAATGATCACGAGCGGACGTCCGGTCTGGGCTGCTTTCTCAAGGATCGGAAGCAGGTCCTTCATGATCGAGATCTTCTTGTCATGGATCAGGATGAACGGGTTTTCGTACACAGCTTCCATCTTTTCGGTATCGGTCACGAAATAAGGGGAAATGTAACCACGGTCGAACTGCATACCTTCCACTACATCGACGGATGTTTCCATGCTCTTTGCCTCTTCGATGGTGATCACGCCTTCTTTCTTCACTTTCTTCATCGCTTCGGCGATCAGCTTACCGATCGTGTTATCATTATTGGCAGAAATAGAAGCAACCTGCTCGATTTTCTCGAAGCTGTCGCCAATCTGCCTGGTTTGGGCTTTCAGGGATTCGATCACCTTCGTGACAGCAATGTCGATCCCTCTTTTCAGTTCCATCGGGTTGGCACCGGCGGTGACATTTTTCAGACCGGTGGTGAATATTGCCTGGGCCAGTACGGTAGCAGTGGTTGTACCATCACCGGCCAGGTCGCTGGTCTTGGAAGCCACTTCCTTTACCATCTGGGCGCCCATGTTTTCTGCATTGTCTTTCAGTTCCACTTCTTTTGCCACAGAAACACCGTCCTTAGTAATGGTGGGTGAACCAAAGGATTTCTGGATAATGACATTACGGCCTTTCGGGCCAAGGGTTACTTTCACTGCATTTGAAAGTTCATCGACGCCTTTCTTAAGTTTTTCTCTTGCGGCCAGGTCGAAAATGATTTCTTTTGCCATAATTCGATATTTTTTATGTTATTTATTGATATTTAACTAATTATAAAACTGCAACGATGTCAGACTCGCGCATGATCAGATAATTCTTGCCTTCGAAAGAGAATTCTGTACCGGCATATTTGGCATACAACACCTGGTCATCAACTTTAACGGTCATCGGTTCGTCTTTTTTTCCTGGGCCAACAGCCACGATGGTTCCACGTTGCGGTTTCTCCTTTGCCGTATCAGGAATAATGATTCCACCGGCAGTTTTCTCTTCAGCCATTGCGGGTTCCACAATTACCCGGTCTGATAAAGGTTTGATACTGAGTTTTGACATAATTATAAGGTTTTAAAGTTTGACATTTTTCCCTGTCTTGTCACAATTTGTGCCAAACCGGATAAAAAAAAGAAATGTCAGAATCTTATGACATTCTGACATCTCCTGAATAAGTAAAAACTATCTTATTAATCCTGTGCCGGAGGGACCTCGTTGGAAGGTACCGGTTGCATATTTTCGATTTTTTCACGCAACTCGGTATCCCTTGTATTGCCGGTACTGACATTTCTCGGGATGACAAGGATAGAGATGAGGCTGAGGGCCAGCAATGAAATAGCGAGGTACCATGTTGCTTTTTCAAGGAAGTCGGCTGTTTTGCGAACGCCCATGATCTGTCCGGTTGAACCGAAATTGGCTGCGAGGCCTCCGCCTTTGGAATTCTGCACCAGGACTACGAGGATTAAAAGAATACAAGCGATTAAAATGAGGACCGACACTAAAATATAAATACCCATTACTGTAAGTTTTTAAGATGATTTGCTCAATTTTTCAATTTGGGCTGCAAAGTAACTACTTTTTTGGGGATATTTCAACATAAGTTTCTGATAAATTTTAATCGCTTTGTCTTTTTTCCCTTGAGCAGCTACAAGCCGGGCTAATGTTTCGCTCAATATCTCATCGTTATCCTCGATACTTTTCCTGGCGGATTCCATAGGATTGAAGAAGTTAGCACGGCCTTGTGCCTGATCGGTTTTTTCCCGGATGAAAGCTTCCAGCAGATGGTCTTTGGGCAGGGGACGCAACGCTGATCCTTCATCTGAAGCAGCCTCCGGTTCCTCCTGAAAGTCCAGGTCCTCCACGATCGATCTTTTTTCATCCATCAGTTGCTGCAGCTTCAATTTGCTCTCCTCGATCTCTCTCAGGCTGGTCCTGATCTGCTCCTCAAGTTCCTTAAGCTGGGCCTGCCTAAGCTGCTCAGACGACTCATCCTTCCCGGTTGTAAAAGGTTCCGGTTGCACACCGGGGCCGGCAGGTCGATCTTCAGGTAACATCAACCACTGGCGGAGCCGGGCCCGATCGGCCGCCAGCACCGCCGTCCGCCTGAGTTCTGCATCGAAATGATAATCCTGCATCAACTTAAGGTTCAGCAGGTAAAGAATTCCTGCAGTTTGAAAATAAGGATATTCCCGGGTCAATTCCAGCAGGGCTGCTAAGCTTTCCGAAGAAAGGGAAAGCGGATCATCCATCCATTGATAAAGCTGCTGCCGGTTCATGTTTTATAAAAGTAAATCACCAGTTCACTACGGCTTTATTGAAAATGTCGTCAACCAGGCTTTCATTGATTGTGGTGATCAACTGGTCTTTCACTGTTGAAAGGTCCTGGTTGCTCGGATAGTCCTCAAACCTGGTGAACGGATTGTCAAAATCCTTCGTAGGGTCAAGCGTATTGGTAAATTTCACCTTAACTGTGACCGATAACCTGTTAAGTGCCGCAGTTTCATTTCCCTGGATCGCAACAGGGCGCGTGGAATAATCCGTAATGGATCCTTCAATCTGAAGATCGCCTCCTTCATTGACAAAGCTCAGATCGGTCTGCGACTGGAACCGGTCACGCAAAGCATCCGTCAGGCTCTGGCTGAGCGTGGGTTCGATAAACTGGGCGTTGTTGACAAAATAAGTTATGGAAATCGTTTTGGCACCCGGCGGGATCGAGGCACCGGTAAATGAATAAACCCCGCAGCCTGATAAAAACGGAGCAAGGAGGAATAACAGAAAATATCTTTTAACCGATATCATATTCCTTGATTTTCCTGTAAAGCGTACGTTCTGATATACCAAGCTCCCGGGCTGCGTTTTTCCTCTTCCCGTTGTATTTCTCAAGGGCTTTCCGGATCATGTCCATTTCTTTCTTTTGCAATGACAAAGATTCTTCGATAATTTCCGAATCCTGGATAGGTTCTTCAAAATCCCCGTGCATTTCCCTTGGCACGGGAATCACCTTTTCAGGTGAGTGTATGCTCAGTTTTACCTCGTCATCCTTGCTAAAGAACCGGGTTGCGGGATCCATGATCGGAACCGGTGCTTTTTCGTCCTGCAGGATATCGGCCACGATCTTTTTCAGATCATGGATATCCTTTTTCATATCGAATAAGACCTTATAAAGCAAATCCCGCTCCGAGAAGCTGTTTTCCCTGGGTTCTCCCTGGTAAAGGACAGGCAGCTCGTTACGGGTGCCATCCGGTAAATAATGGCGTAGCGTTTCCGGTGTGATCCTGCGGTTCTGCTCGATAATTGAGATCTGCTCGGTGATATTTTTCAATTGCCTGACATTGCCCGGCCAGCGGTAACTTTCCAGCATCAGCCTTGCATCTTCGGTCAGCTCGATGACCGGCATGCGGTATTTTTCCGCGAAGTCAGCGGAAAATTTTCGGAACAACAGGTTGATGTCATCTTTTCTTTCCCTCAGCGGAGGCACGATGATCGGCACGCTGTTCAACCTGTAGTAAAGGTCTTCCCTGAATTTCCCCTGGTGGATTGCCGTTTCGAGGTTTACATTGGTGGCTGCCACCAGTCTTACGTTGGTTTTGAGCACTTTCGAGGAACCCACTTTAAGAAATTCACCCGATTCCAGGACCCGGAGCAGGCGCACCTGGGTCGAAAGCGGCAGTTCCCCTACTTCGTCAAGGAATATGGTCCCGCCGTTGACTTCTTCGAAATAGCCTTTGCGGGCTTCCAGCGCCCCGGTGAACGATCCTTTCTCGTGCCCGAAAAGTTCACTGTCGATGGTCCCTTCAGGGATCGCTCCGCAGTTAACGGCAATATATGGCCCGTGTTTCCTGGAGCTTAGCTGGTGGATTATCTGCGGAAAAACTTCCTTGCCGGTACCGCTTTCACCGGTGATCAGCACAGTCAGGTCGGTCGGCGCAACCTGCCGGGCGATATCTATCGATCTTATCAGAAGGGGTGAGTTCCCGATAATGCCGAAACGTTGTTTTATGGCCTGGACTTCCATTTCAATGACCTGAAAATTTCATAGTACAAAAATAGTATGAAATTTTGTCAGGTTCCCTATTTTCCTTTTTGAACTTCCTTTTTAATTCTCTGAATATGACCTCTTCCCAGTGCTTTAACCTCGCAGCCAAGCTCAAAATAACGCCGGATCCGGTCATCTCTCAAGATTCCGAAACAATCGATCACCGCGATCGGGCTACCTGCCCATTTCACGATATCATCCGGAGAAAGATCCATGTAAGGCTCGTGGGGAACGGCCAGTATCAGTGCATCGACGCCTTTCAGCGATTTTTTAAGGTCCTTCTGCACCCTGACCTCAGTCAGGTGTTCCTGGTTGCGGAAGAAGCGCTTCCATGACAGGCCCGGGGCCGGGTAAGTATCCTGGGTTTCGAGCTCATACCAGTGGTCGACATAAGGATCGTGCACGCTGATGTCGGCGCCCATTTCGGTAAGCTTTCGCACTATGATCTCAGAGCCGCTGTAGCGGGTATCGCCGACGTCCTGGCGGTAGCTGGCGCCACATACCAGGACCTGTGAACCCGCTATATACCTCGACATGTTCCGCAGCGCATCGCGGGTCAGCTCTGCCACGTGCAGCGAGCGTGTATCGTTGATATCGATGGCTGTCGGAGTGATCTGGAAGATATCATCCCCGTCCTCAAAACCAAGGATATGACGATAGGCCCAGTAACCCAGGCCGCCGTCTTTCGGGAGGCAGTACCCCCCGATACCCGGTCCGGGGAAGATCATATTGCTGTGCGTGGGGCGCATTTTGATCGCCTTGATCACTTTGATCAGGTCCACGCCGTTGCGCTCCGCGAAGAGGCTCCATTCGTTCAGGTAGGCCAGTGTGGCTGCCCGGTAAGAATTCTCAACGATCTTGGTGGTTTCCGACTCGATGGGCCGGTCCATGACCGTCAGCGGGAATTCTTTCGTGTTCAGCACTTCATGAAGAAACTTCTCGACACGTCCGCGGGCTTCCTGGTCGCATCCGGAACAAACACGCCAGAAATCACGGATACTGGACACGTATTCTTTCCCGGGCATCACCCGTTCGAAGCTGTGCGCCAGCAGTGGGGTTTTCTTCAGTCCCCTGCGCGAAAATTCTTTTTTAAGTATCGGCCACGCCACGAATTCCGTGGTTCCGGGAGCAACAGTCGTTTCAATCAGCACCAGGCAGTTTTCAGGTATTTTCTGGCCGATGGTTTTCAGGGTCGCTTCCAGGGCTGCCATATCGGCTTCACCATCCCTCATATCACCCAGGGAATTTTTAATGTAATCGCACTGGACGTCAACGATCACACAATCAGCAAGTTTTAACGCATCGCTGTTATACGTCGCGGTGAGTGTCTTACTTTCCCTGACACAGCGGCTGATCAGTATATCGACTTCCGGATCTTCGGCTTTCACCGGCGACACGCCCTGGTTCAGCATCGGAATCTTCCAGTAGCTGCGTGTGCTGGGGCGCTGACACCCGATCACGAACTTGGAGTTTTTGCCTTTCTTATCCTTTGTATCCGCCACAATAGCAGCCATTACGGCCCCTACAAACCCCACCCCCATTACCACCACCACTTCCTTTCCTTCTTTCCTGGCTTTACCGGCAAGTTTCTCCAGCCTGTTGAATTCTTTTTCATATTCTTCCGCCATGGGAAGGGGAAACTTTTCCCCTGTCGGGCTGTAAGAATATACAACTTTCTCTGATTTAGTCATCTTAATTAATTTTTTAGAATATATTAATTAACGGATAGTCGCCTGGAACTTCTCTTTGAACGAGTTCAGGATCCGTTCCATAGTTTTCTCAATGATTTCGTCGGTAAGGGTTTTCTCGTCATCTCTCAGGATAAAGCTCATGGCATAAGATTTTTTACCGGGACCGATCTTATCACCCTGGTAAATATCGAACAAGCTGACCCCACGCAGGATGTTCTTTTCAACCAGGTAAGCAGCTTTTTCGAGCTCTTCATACGTCACGGACTGGTCGAGCACCAGGGCCAGGTCCCTGCGGACTTCGGGGAATTTTGGCAATTCTTTATATGAGACGACCAGGTCAGCGGTCATACCGACGATCTGTTCCCAGTTAAACTCAGCATAATAAACATCCGATTTGAGGTCAAACCTGCGGGTTTCCTTTTTACGGAGCAAACCGAATTTCACCAGGCGTTGCTGCCTGAAAGAATACTCCAGGCCATCTTCAAAAAGTTCATCAGATAAATGAGATTTATGGAACCAGCTTATATTAAATCCCAGCCGCATCAAGACATCATGAACAACCGCTTTTATATTGAAGAAATCTGTTTTTTCATCGCCGGTGCGCCAGCTTTCGGCATTTCGCCTTCCTGTCAGCCAGATCCCAAGTTGTTCCTGCTCCTTGTACGGCGACAGGTTTTCACCTGCTTTCCTTTCTGATGCAGAATATGTATAGGTCCTGCCGAATTCATAGAGACGAAGGTCGCCGGATTTCCGGTTCTGATTGTAGGCGATGGTCTCAAGCCCGCCGTAGAGCAGTGTCTGCCGCATAACATTCAGATCGGCGCTCAGTGGATTGATCAGCCTGACGCTGTGCTGGTCGTCGAGCCAGGGGCATTCTTCGGCATAGCGCGACCTGGTGAGCGAATTGTTCATTATCTCGAGAAAACCCCGGGATGAAAGAAGGGATGAAGCAAGTTCCCTCAGTCTCTCAGGGTCAGGCTTACTTGAGAATGAAAGGGAGGACCGAAGCTGTCCCGTCATTTCAATAAAATCATAACCATAGATTCGCAGGATCTCTTCAATGACATCCGCTTCCCGGGTCACATCATTTTTATAAGTCGGGATTGCCAGGATAATGGATTCATCATTTTCATCCATTAACATTATTCCCAAATCATTCAGAATATTTTTTATAATGTCATGATCAAGTTCTTTGCCGATAAGCCTGCTGATATTTTTCCAGCTTGCCGTAATAATGGCGGGCTCTATGGGCTCCGGGTATGCATCAATTACTTCTGAGGCGATCAGGCCGCCGGCCAGTTCTTTGATCATCAGGGCAGCCCTTTTCAATGCATAAACCGTAATGTTCGGATCAGATCCCCGTTCGAAGCGGAACGATGAATCGGTTTGTAGCCCATGATAACGTGATGTTTTCCTGATGCTGCGCGGGTTAAAATGGGCGCTTTCAAGGAAGATGGATGTGGTATGTTCCGTGACGCCTGAATCGGCCCCGCCGAAAACGCCGGCAATACACATACCTTCCGTCTCGTTGCAGATCATCAGGTCATTGGCTGTCAATTTTCTTTGTTGTTCGTCCAGGGTTGTGAATTGCTCCTCATTCCGGGCCTTGCGAATGACGACCTTGTTACCGGTTATTTTTGATGCATCGAAAGCATGGAGGGGCTGACCGAGTTCCATCATCACGAAATTGGTCACATCCACCACATTATTGATGGGTCTGATGCCTGCAGCGCTGAGCAGGTTCTTCAGCCAGGAGGGTGAATCGCCGATTTTGATCCCGGTCATGCTCAACCCGCTGTATCGCGGGCAGGCTAGCGGATCATCAACCACTACCCTGATATCAAGGTCATGGTTATTCACAATAAAATCATCGACAGAAGGCCATTGCAGCTTATATTTTCCAGGAGAATCATGGCGGTTGAGCACCGCGACAAGGTCACGTGCAACCCCGATATGCGACATCGCATCAGTCCGGTTTGGCGTCAGCCCGATCTCGAAAATGACGTCTTCAGTTACGTTAAAATAGGAAGCGGCGGGCGTTCCGACGGGTGTTTCCGGATCCAGCACCATGATCCCTTCGTGAGAAGTGCCCAGCCCCAGTTCATCTTCCGCGCAGATCATCCCTTCGGAGAATTCGCCCCGTATCCTGGCCTCCTTGATCTCGAACGATTTATCACCGCTGTAAAGGAATGTTCCCACTGTTGCCACAGGCACTTTCTGGCCTGCCGCCACGTTGGGCGCCCCGCATACAACCGAAAGCAAACGCCCGGTCCCGATATCGACTTTGGTCACGCTCAGTTTGTCGGCATTGGGATGTTTTGCACATTCGACCACCTGCCCGATTACGACGCCTTTCAGCCCGCCTTTCACCGATTCGGATTTTTCAAAATCTTCGACTTCCAGTCCGCAGCCGGTGAGCAACCTGGCCACCTCTTCAGCAGGAAGGTCAATCGCACAATACCGTTTAAGCCAGTTGTAAGAAATTTTCATAACGATCGATCACTTAACTCTTTCAGGCAAAAGTAAGAAAATTGCGCTAAGAGCGCCGCGCATTTCTCCATCACCCTCATAATTATAACCAGTAAGGACAATAACTCAAGACTTAAGACCAAAGACCAAAGACCAAAGACCAAAGACCAAAGACCAAAGACTTAAGACCTTTACCCTATCCTGCTCCAGATAACAAGATCTTTCTTCATGACAGCGAGCTGCCGGGCCAGGAGGTGGTTTTTTTCTTTCTCCAGCCCGGGGTCATCCTGGAGGATGTCTGATGCCAGGTTCCTGGCATACTTGAGGATTTTCTCATCCCGGATGAGATCCGCAATTTTCAGGTCGAGGATGCCACTCTGCCGGGTACCCTGCAGGTCGCCCGGGCCGCGCAATTGCAGGTCCGCTTCCGCGATCCGGAAACCGTCATTAGTCTCCACCATGGTTTCAAGTCGTTTTCGTGCTTCATTTGTCACTTTCAAGCCAGTCATCAGCAAGCAGTAGGATTGATCGGCGCCCCTGCCCACCCGGCCCCTGAGCTGGTGCAGTTGTGAAAGGCCGAAGCGCTCTGCATTTTCTATCACCATGACAGAGGCATTCGGCACATCCACGCCGACTTCTATCACCGTGGTCGAAACCATGATCTGCGTCTGCTTTTTAATGAACCGTTGCATTTCATAATCTTTATCCGCCGGGCGCATTTTGCCATGGACGATACTGACGGCGTAATCAGGAGGCGGAAAATCCCGGATAATGCTTTCGTATCCGTCCATCAGGTGTTTCAGGTCCAGGGTTTCCGATTCCTTGATCAGCGGATAGACCACATAGACCTGCCTTCCTTCGGTGATCTTTTGTTTCATGAAGCCGAATATCTTCAGCCTGGCGCTGTCGTTGTAAAGCAGGGTCTTCACCGGTTTGCGCCCTGGCGGGAGTTCATCGATGACCGACAGGTCCAGGTCGCCATACAATGTCATGGCCAGCGTCCGTGGTATGGGTGTTGCGGTCATGACAAGGATATGGGGTGCGTTATCGCTCTTGGTCCACATTTTGGCTCTCTGTGCCACACCGAAACGGTGTTGTTCATCGATAATGACCAGTCCAAGGTTCTGAAACAGCACCGGATCCTCGATAAGTGCATGAGTGCCTATCAGGATATTTACCTCACCGGATTGCAACCGGGGATGAAGTTCTTTTCGTTTCGAAGCGGCGGTGGAGCCGGTGAGCAGGCCGATCCGGATATCCAAACCTTCCGTCATCCGGGTCAGGGTCATAAAATGCTGGTTGGCAAGGATTTCCGTCGGGGCCATCAGGCAGGCCTGGTATCCGTTATCGATGGCGATCAGCATCGACATCAGCGCCACCAGGGTTTTACCACTGCCTACGTCACCCTGCAGCAGCCGGTTCATTTGTTTTCCGGACCCGAGATCTTTCCTGATCTCACGGATCACTCTTTTCTGGGCTTCCGTCAGTTCGAAAGGGAGCTTTTCCTTGTAAAAGCGATTGACTTTTTCTCCAACACTTGAAAAAAGGAAACCTTTTATCCTGTTTTGACGGATCAGTTTATCGTTCAAAAGGCTAAGCTGGATGAAAAAGAGTTCTTCGAATTTCAGCCGGGCCTGGGCACGCTGAAGTCTTGCCTGGTCATCAGGGAAGTGGATATTCCTGATTGCTTCTTCCCGGTGCATCAGGCTCAGCTTGCCCAGGATTTCATCCGGAAGTGTCTCGGAAATGCGTCCCTGGGCCTGCACAACCAGTTCTTTCATCAGTTTCACCAGGTTCTTGTTGTTTAATCCCCGGTTTTTTAACTTTTCCGTGGTACTGTATATCCCCTGGAGTGTCTGTGCAATATTTCGCGAGAACTCATCTGCCTTTTCGATCTCAGGATGGGCGATATTATATCGCCGGTTAAAGACCGTCGGCTTGCCAAACACCACGTATTCCACGTTCGGCTGTATGGTTCCTTCGATCCACTTGATACCCTGGAACCAGACCAGTTCGATCTCCCCGGTCTCATCTCGGAAAACGGCCGTCATCCTTTTCGCGCGTTTTTCTCCGAGGATCCTGATACCGGAAATGGTACCCTGAAGTTGAACAAAAGCCAGATCTGATTCGATCTCTCTGACTTTATAGATCTTGCTTCTGTCGACATACCTGAACGGGTAATAGCTCAGCATATCGGCAAATGTGTGGATATTCAGCTCCGATCTAAGCAGTTCGGCCCTTTTCGGTCCCACTCCTTTCAGAAATTCAACCGGTGTTTCCAGGTACTCTCTCATTTTTTTATCCTGAATTGAGCAATTAACAAAAATAAAAAAAAGCCGCCTCAATCTGGTTGGGCGGCTTTTCCGGGTTTTTATATTGGCGTGTTTAATATTCCCAGAGGTTTTGTTCGAAGTTGAGGAGTTCTATCTTCACCCGTTCGGCTTCGAGAAGGGCATCGAGGCCCTGGGCATACTCTGAGATCCTTCTGTCGTAAACATTTTGTTCTTTATAAACATAACTATTGAAATATCTTTTCAAAAAGATCTCATCGTACGAGCGTCGTGCCGCATCATTATGGTTGTTGAAGACCTCCGCGTGGCCCAGTACGGGACGGGCTTCCGGGAAGTAGACCCAGAACAGCGGTTCCGAGTATTCCTCATCATTCCTCTCCTTGATCATGACCGGGCAGATTCCAAGGATTTTAACCAGCATCTGTGATTTTTTCTTATCAAAATACCAGTCTTCCTTGATCCTGATGCGGGTAACCCTGGCCGGATCAAATTCAGTATAGATAACTGTATCATATTCTTCATAAGGAGGATACGGGCGGTTAAATGTACGGTGCACCGTATCGATCTGCCTTGAAATGATCTCCTGGTAATTCAGAGGAACAAGAAACTCATCCGTGTTAGAAACATCATAGGCGGTAATGGAACCTTCTTTTAATGCATCCATGATGACGGTGATGAAATTTCTCCAGTTATTATGCGGTTCCAGCGGATAGTAGAAGGGCTGGTTTATTTTCTGGCGCATATCTATTTCGCGCCATATCCTCTTGGACCACATCTCGTCAGCTTTCCGCACAGCCGGATATGGAATAACCTTAGTATCAACCAGGTCATTGTCGTAATGGACACGGTCAAGAGGCGGGTTATCCAGGATCTGAGCCCTGAGCGGCAGATTGACACCTGCAAGGATAACCAGTGAGATAATGAACAATGTGACTTTTTTCATATTGACCTCCAAGAGTAGTTATTTAATTTCCAGTGAGATAACATTAAGGCTTCTGGGTATTTTATCGGGTCCTTCGGCCTGGATATTTTCAAAGACGAACTTTTGTCCTTTACGGGCTGATTGGATAAGGCTGATCATTTCTGCAGTAAACCGGTTTCCGTTCGTACGTTTCGAGATACCGTCGCCTCCCACGATCGTGGTCATGCGGAATGATTTCACTTCGAAGAAGAGTTCAAATTCGAAGTCCCTCATAACCGGGATAATTGCTCCTGCTGCAAGCAGGGTATTTTTATCGATATCACCTTCCTGCTGGCCGGCGATTTCGGCAACCGGGCTGGGCACTCTCCTGATCCTGAATTCGGCGGAGCCCATCGGGCGGGATCCACCCTGGATCATGGCGTTAACCGAGATGGTTGCCTTGGGTTGTCCCTGCGGCACCCTGACGATCCAGTCTTTTCCCTCAGGATCCCGGGAAAGAGTACCGACAGAAATGTCTGCAGAAAGGCTGGCATCCGGGATACCCGGTACCGAAATAGAGACCGGGTTATCGACCCCGATATAGAATACATTCATTTTCGTAGCGGCCACGGTAAGTGATGGAGGTGCCACCACGTATTCGCCCGCGAAATTATAAGGTATCCTTTCTCCCTCGGGTGAAACCACTTCAACAACACCGGCATAACGCTGTGGTCCGACAGCACTGGCAGGGAAAGAAAGCTTTACGACGCCCCCTTCACCCTCAACCCGTTGAGCACGATCTTTATTGCTAACGGTGATGGATTCTGCTCCCTGCAGCACAAAGACCTCCGGTGTTTGTTTGGTATCGAACGCTGTTACCAGCACTTCCGCTTCATATTTATCACCTTGCAGCACGTAATTCGTAGTGGGGATCACCTTGGCCTCGATTTTATCGAATTTAAAATCGGAAATATCAATCGCCCTGAATAATTCGGAGGTGATATCAAATTCTGCCGTTTGTATTTCCGCTTTGATCTTGTTCATGATGGTTACGGAAGCAGCGAGGATCGTATGATAGAAATGATGCAATTCCCAGGTTTGCTTTTCATTATCCACGCTGTAGAAAGGGCCTTCCGTATCCAGGCCGAAATTGATATTTTCCCGGTATTGTTCAGGCACCAGGGCGAGCATTTCTTCTTTAAATTGTTCGATCCTTTCCTTCAGATCTTCAGCCTTGCCTCTATTGATAAAATAATTAGTTGATTCGTCGTATTTATCTTTAGTGGCCACTTTATTCATATCCAGCATCCTGACCTCAATTTTTTTCCTGGGGTCATACGGATCCTGGACTGTATCGAGCTTAAAAGCTTTATTAAGAAGCTCGGCGGTATCTTTTTTCTCAGATTGAACGACCACCTCAAAGATCATGCGATCCACATAGTCTTTCATTTCGTTAGCCAAAACCCTGGCTTCTTGTGCTTTATCCCAGTATTCACCAACTTTCTGCGGTTTAAGTTGATATTGCTTTTCAAAGTCCATATAAAGGTTTCCAAGTTTTGTCTCAAAGACCTCGATGGTATTTTCCATACTTTCGTTCACCACGAGAAAAGCTTCGAGCATATCCTTGGAAACATTAAGAGCCAACAGGGCAGTAAGCACAAGATACATCATGGCGATCATTTTCTGCCGCGGTGTCTCTTTATATCCAGCCATATTTTTTCAGAATTAAGTTCGGTTATAACTCATTTACTAAATCAACATATTCCTTACCTGGTTTTTCCGCTCATGGCCGAAAGCATACCGCCGTATACCTCGTTGAGTGAGGAAATCCGCTGGGTAAGGAGGTTCATTTGATCCTTATAGGTAGCCATGGAATCTGATGATTCTTTCAGGTTCTTAAGGAGCTCGGTCATGGTTTCACGAACTTTGGTTGCAGCCTGGATTTGTTCGTTGCTGCTCTGCAGTTGAAGCTCATAAACAGAGTTAAGTGAAGCCAGTTTATTGGATATCTGCTGCAACTTTTCATTGTATGACTTACCGTCAACGGAGGTGAAATCCAGTTGCTTAGCAGATAAAGACAGGGCTTCGGCTGATTTAGCGTACTGCTCTGCCAGCGAGTTGGCAGATTGCATTGCGCCTTTCATGCTGGTGGTAAATTCTTTGGTCACCGTAATATCATTCTTCATGATATCGGACGCTTCCTTATATGTATTGGAAAGGTTAGCGACGTTTTCCCCGGCGACTTTAATGCTATTGATATATGTGGCAGAAGCGTTGGCATCCTTTTGGAGTGTTTCTGCTGTCATATCATAAGATTTCGTAAGGTTTTCCGCAGATTTCGAAGCGCCTTTAACTTTGGTGACATATTCATTGGTTGCGCCGGCTGCATCGGTAATATCAGACAGCTTAGCCGTGTTGTCGCTAAGTTTTTTCAGTCCTTCGCCGAGTCGGTCTATCAGTTGTTTATCAATATTGGATTGCTTGAGCAGGTCATCCAGTTCCTGTGTGGGTTTTTTCTTTTTGCCCGGTTCAATTGATGATTCATCACCATGATACAAACCACCCAGCTCGGGGTAGACAAGGCTCCAGTCGGGCTCAACATACGGGGGCTCGAAAGCTGAAAAGAAGAAAATGATGGCTTCTGTTCCAAGACCCACGACAAGCATTTCGTTAGCGAACGGGTAGTGGTTGATTTTAAACAAAGCACCAAGGATCACAACAGATGCGCCCCAGCCATAAAGCTTGGCCATAAAATTTCTGAATCCGCGTCTTCTGACAAATGTGTTTAATCCCATGATATTAAAGATAAATGGTTTTAAGGTTTTGTATTGAGTTTTAGTTAATTAATCCATTAGTTGTAGACCCTTGAAGCCCTGGAAGGATTATCGTCCTTATTTCTGCCCAGGTAAGGAAGTACGCAACGGAAGCCGATAAAGCTTTTGGCCGTATCCTGGTATTCGTAATCCCTGGTAGACACCTGCATGTAATAGGCGATGTCTTTCCAGGAACCACCGCGAACGACTTTTCTCTTGAGCGCCGGTGGATCATCTTCCTTAGCGTTGTAAGTATAATTGGGGTTCATATCCCAGGTAAAGTTATAGGAAGAAGGATCATAAGCACTGAGGGTCCATTCTGAAACGTTACCTGCAATATCATACAAGCCGAAGTCATTTGGCGGATAATGGCCAACGATGACCGTACGCAATCCGCCGTCGTCGATGTAATTTCCGCGAAGGGCCTTGAAATTAGCCAGGAAACAGCCTCTTTCGTTGCGGGTGTATGGGCCTCCCCATGGGTACGGGTTGTTATTATAGCCACCGCGTGCAGCCCATTCCCACTCGGTTTCGGTAGGCAGCCTGAAATCAACGATATCGGCTTCGCCTTTTCTTTCATCCGTGGCATTGTTCATCAATTCGGTACGCCAGATACAGAAGGCCCTGGCTTGCTTCCAGTTCACCCCGACCACCGGGTAAAAATTATAAGCCGGATGCCAGAAATAGGCCTTGGTGAGCGGATCGTTGAAAGAATACGTGTAATCGTGAATCCAGCAGAGGGTATCCGGATAAACATTGATAAGTTCTTTTCTGACGTAGACTGAACGGTCGCGCATACCCTGCGGCCTGTTGGCGAATGCGGCATTTTCGGAATTTGCTTCCTCTGACCAGTCTTTTGACGCGGCCGCCACATAGTCAATCCAATAATATTCATAAAAGAATTTCCGTGAATCGAATTCTTTTTTGCGGAAATATCGTTCATGTTCGGGATAGTACATTTCTTCCAGTGCATCCCTGACGTCCTGCTCATCGCTATCCCATTCGATATCGGCGTCCCAGTTCAACAGCGGGGGATCATAGATCTCTCCTGTTTTGGGATTTTCCTGGATCAGGAATTCATCAGGCCTGACGTCGCCGAGTATCCTTCGTGCGATTGAGTCGCGGACCCAATAAACAAATTGCCGGTATTCATCATTGGTAATTTCCGTTTCATCCATGTAAAATGCAGCAACAGAGACCGTTTTGGGTTCCTGGACCATAGCATAGGTAATGTCCTGGTCACCAACTCCCATGGTAAAGCTACCCTGAGGGATGAAAACCATTCCATAGGGGTCAGGCTGGAAAAAAGGCCTGGACTTACTGACACCCACCAGTTCTCCACTACTGGAGTTGTTGCAGCTGTATAGCGTAACTGTTACAGCGAGAATGAGTAAGAATGCGGGAAGTCTTTTCATAACAAATTATTTTGGCCAAATATTAACGAACTTCGAGTTGTTTTAGTATTAAAAAAGTGTCCAAAAATATAAAATATTAAATAGCCAGCACTAATTTTTTCTTGAATTATAGGAATCTGGTATTTTTATAACTCTTTCTGCCTTTATCAAGTTCAAGCTTAAATTTATAATTAAGCATGATCTCGTGGGTGCCGCCGAATGCAGACAAGCCGAGGCCATTGATATTGATGTCGTAGGAATAGCCTATCCTGAAATCCTTGTACTGCACGCCGACCAGCACAATCACCGATTCTCCCAGACGATATCCCAGGCCTCCCCAAAACGCCTCCTTGAATTTCAGCATCGCATTGACATCCAGGCGGAGGGTCGACAAATTGGTCTGTAAAATTGCCGAAGGAATGAACTGGTAATCGGGATTCCTGGCAAAATTAAATTCATAGCCCCCGGTGAGAAGGAACGTTCTGTCGAGTTTCATACTTAGGCTGCCCCCGGCAGTTTCCACCAGGGGCTTGCCTTTGGTCTGGACAAGATGCAATCCTGAAAATCCCAGGTAATAGCTTCCCGGAACACGGTAAAACAATCCCAGGGAAAAGTCGATCAGCATATCGCTTTCCTTGGCGCTGAGCTGGTTGAGCAGCGGATCGTCGTTTGCCGGTGTGAGTTTGGAGAAATCGATGTTACGGTTATTGAATTCCACCTGGGCGCCTATGCCCAGTTTGCCAAATCCTGCATTCCGCTGGTTCGCATAACCAAGCTTCACCGCGGTAGTCTTTTCGTGACCTATGGCATCCTGGCTTATGACCAGTCCGACACCGCCTTTAAGAACCTTAATCGGCATATCCGCGGCAAGGAAATAGGTTACCGGGGCAACCGTCTGGCCTTCTTCCTTTCCAAATCCGGTCCATTGGATCCGGTTTGCCCCTGTAATGTTGACAGCACTCTCATTACCGGCTACCCCGGGATTCTGGATCATGCCATAAAACATGTACTGGGAAAAATTCGGCTCCTGCTGACCCACCGCAACGTGCACCTGCCCGAAAAGGCAGACGGACAACAACATTCCAAACCGCAATATCCTATTTAATTGCATCTCCCGATACGATGGTATTTAAAACAAGGTGCTAAAGTAACAATTTTTTTTCACAGGTGATTTAACGCTCATATTTCACGAATATTTTATCACAGATGCTTAAACCGCCGAAGTCCATACGAATTCCTGTACTTTTGCCACAGGTTAATCGTAAATAGTAAAAATTGTAACATCATGTCATTCATTACAAAAGAAAAGCTTTTCAGCAAAAAATGGTTCATTGCCTATTCGCTGATAGTTGTAGGCGCATTTATCATGGCCTCGGGTTTCGTTTTGTTTATTACGCCATATAAAATTGTTCCGGGCGGAGTGTACGGCATTTCGATCATTTTACACCATTTGTTCGGTTTCCCGGTAGGTTTGACAGCCATTTGCTTCGACATACCGATCACGATCATCGGCACCCGCATCCTGGGGCCGAGGTTTGGTGTGAAAACGGTGGTAGGGTTTTTACTGACTGCTATTTTTGTCGACACGCTCACTTTTTTCTGGGGTGATCTGCCGCTGGTAGAGGACAATGGCCTGCTGTCGTCCATTTACGGCGGTGTTCTGGTCGGCCTGGGGCTCGGACTGATATTCAAGGCCCGGGCCACCTCAGGCGGTTCCGATGTAATTGCCATGATCATTTCCAGGTTTAACAGGATGCCTCCCGGGCAGATGATTATCCTGGTTGATTCGCTGATCGTCCTGGTCGGGTTATTTTCATTCATGGACTGGGTCATACCTTTATATTCTCTTATCACCATATTTATAACCGGGAGGGTCATGGATGTTGTACTCCAGGGTGTAAGCTACGATAAAACCCTGTTTATAATTTCTGAGAAGCACCAGCTGATCCGCGATAAGATCATCAATGATATCAACCGTGGCGGGACCTATATAACCGGCAAGGGGATGTTTGGCGGACAGGAGAAAACGATCATTTTCACCAACGTGAACCGTCGTGAGATGGCCATTTTACAGGAATACATCCATCATGTCGACCCTTCGGCTTTCATGACGGTGATCAATGCCAATGAAGTTCTCGGCGAAGGATTCCGCTCACTGAAAGAAAAGATTGACTCGGATTAGCGGCAGCTTGAGGCTTGCAGCCCTTTACCTGAACAATCTGACGATATCACTCCCATTGGCAAAGATAAGCAGGCCGAAGAGAATGATCATACCGGCGATCTGGGCATATTCCATGAACTTGTCGCTCGGTTTGCGCCCGCTGACCATTTCATAGGTAAGGAACATGACATGCCCGCCGTCGAGAGCGGGTATCGGCAGAAGGTTCAGGATGGCCAGCATGATCGAGAGGAAAGCGGTCAGGCGCCAGAAAGCCTGCCAATCCCAGGTTGGCGGGAAGATATTACCGATAGTGATAAAGCCACCGACAGACTCATAAGCCTTCACTTCCGGCGAGAATAATAATTTCAGCTGTTTGAGATAATTGACGATTCCGTCGTAAGTCTTTGCAAAACCGGCCGGAATAGCTTCCAGCAATGTATAATCCGTGTCTTTTAGAACGAAAAATTTAGCCCGGTTAGTTGAAATTCCGACTTTTCCTTCCGGGGTCACCTGGATATTGAACAATAGTGTATCGGTTCCCCTGAGCACGCTGGCTTCAATGAGCCGGCCCTTATAATCCTGCAGAACACTTGTGAATTCATCAAAATAAAAGGCAGGTCTTCCGTTCACGGTCAGAAATTTATCATGCAATTGCAGGCCTGCTTCCCTGGCCGGGGAAGTGCCGGCAAAACCTTCCACTTCAAAGGGGAAACGATAAGTAATAAATTCCGGGTTGCGGTGCTTGACAAGCTTGCCAAGAATTCCTGCCGGAATTTCCAGGTCCACGGTTTTTCCGTCCCGTTCGACCTGCATTGTCTTAGCCTCTTCCAGGATCAGGACCATGGGGATCTTGCTGAAATCCTCCACATAGTGTCCGTTAACTGAAAGTATCTTATCCCCGTTCCTCAATCCCATTTCCTGTGCAAGGGAATCGGCCACGATACCATATTTATTTACTTCCGAGGTCGGCAGGTACTGTTCGCCCCAAAAGGCCAGGATTCCTATATAAATTGCAAAGGCAAGCAGCACATTGACAGTGACCCCTCCAACCATAATTATTAACCTTTGCCAGGCTGGTTTAGAGCGGAATTCCCAGGGCTGGGGCGGCAGTTTCATGGCTTCTTTATCCATCGATTCATCGATCATACCTGAAATTTTGACATACCCACCCAGGGGCAGCCAACCTACACCGTATTCTGTTTCTTTGTATTTGTAACGGGCCAGAGAGAACCATGGATTGAAAAATAGATAGAACTTCTCGACCCTGGTTTTGAATATTTTAGCCGCTATAAAATGCCCCAATTCATGAAAAACCACGAGGATCGACAGGCTGAGGAGCAGTTGAGCAACTTTGATAAAAATTTCCATAAAGATAATATCGTGTTAATCTGCTTTACCCGTTTAAAGAATCATGCCAGAATGTACTTTACACGGGTTAAAATTTAATAAATTCATTCGGGTTTACCGGGACTCCCTTATACCAGATCTCAAAGTGAAGATGAGACCCGGTGGTGTATTCTCCCGTGCTGCCGATAATTGCAATGGCTTCTCCCGCTTTAACGTTACTGCCCTGGTCCTTAAGCAGTGCCGAGTTATGTTTGTAAACCGACACCAGGTCATTTTCATGCTGAATGCTGATCGTGTACCCGGTTTCCAGGGTCCAGCCCGTAAAGATCACCACCCCGTCGAGTGTCGCCTTAATGGCTTCGTTCTGAACCGAAACAATATCCACGCCATAATGTTTTGAAGCGGGATCAAATTTGTTGGTAACGATTCCCCTTAACGGAGTGAAAAAAGTAAAACTACTGATATCGGGCCGGGCTCCCGACCTGTTCTTTTCTGATACACGGAACGTTTCCCCGCCGGTGAGAATCTGGTTCTCGATCTCATCCCGGAAGGCAAGGTCTTCCGGCGAAGCAAAGCTTGAAATATTGCTGTATTTCCCAACCGTATCGACTTTCAACGGGGTTACGATGGTAGTGTCTTTACCGGAAATGATCAGCCGGAGGTTTTCCAGGTAGAGCCCTTTCTGACGTGAATCTGCATCGAGCGAATCGGTCAGCATTTCTAAGCGGTACAATTCCTCGTAAAGTCCAACATCGGTGTAACCGGGAATGTATTCCCGCAGCGGGGTGAATGCAATGATGATCGCGGTGATGATGATCAAAAGGATGGCAAGGGTGCCGGTTGCGACAAAAACATTCAGCCGGCTGAGTTTGAAGGACAGTTTTTCCTCATAGGTTTCATCGTTCAGGATGACCAGTTTATACTTGTTCCTGAGCTTACGGTACCACTTTTCCTTTTTGACTATCTCTTCAGCCATTCGATGTTTAATCGGGCTGCAAATATCGGAAATTTTCAGGGATCGGGAATATTTTTTACTTTTGCACGGCCGCTTTGGTTAAAGTTCGCGGCGTAAATAAAATATTTCGCGAAAAATTCAGTTATTATTGAGGCCCGGAAAGTCCTTCCGGCCGAGTTTAATCATTTACAGACAGTTGCTGAAAATATCCTGAGAAAAGTGCCGGTTCGAATGTCATACCGTAAGATCATCCTTGCCGCCGGGGCATTCTGTCTGCTTCTGGCATTTTATTCCTGTTCCACAAAAAAGAATACCTTCAGCCGGAGGGTATACCATAACATCACCTCAAGGTATAATGTGTTTTTCAATGGCAAAGAAAGTCTGAATGAAGGGACGATAGAGTTGCTCAAGGAGGCCAAGGACAATTATTCAAAAATTTTGCCGGTATTCAATTTCGGGACCAAGCAGGAAGCCCAGCAAAGGAACCCCCAGATGGACCGGGCCATCCAAAAAGCTTCCATTGCCATCCAGAAGCACTCCATGCCATTTGACGGTGCAGAAAAAGTGAAATGGATCGACGACTCATACATGATGATCGGCAAGGCTTATTTTTACAAGCAGGAATATTTCAGTGCCCGCCGTACCTTTAATTTCATCATCCAGGAATACGGATACAATGATATCAAGTACGATGCCATGTTATGGCTGGCGCTGACCTACAATCAGACGGAAGAATATGAAAAAACGGAGCCCTTGCTCAACCTGATCGTAGCGGATGCGGACAAAGGGCTTGTTCCGGCCCGCATTATAAAAACCCTTCCCCAGGTGTATGCAGATCTTCATGTCAGGAAAGAGAACTGGGACCGAGCGGTGGAATATATCAACGAAGCCATTTTTTACAATCCGAAACGTGACTTGAAAACAAGGATGATGTTCATCCTGGGGCAGATATACCAGCAGGGAGATGATTATTACAGGGCCTCGGAATGGTACACCAGGGTCATTAAAAGAAATCCGCCGTATGATATGGCTTTCCAGGCCAAAATGAACCTGGCAAAATCCTTCGACACCAATTCCGGTGACCGGAAACAGGTCACCAAGATCCTGACCAGGATGCTCAAAGACGACAAGAATAAGGATTATAAGGACCAAATCTATTACGCCCTTGCCGAAGTAGCGCTGAGGGACGGAGACACTGCGGCGGGAATAGAAAACCTGAGGTTATCGGTATCTTCCTCCACCAACAACAATTACCAGCGGGCCACTTCCTCGCTGACCGTGGCTGATCTTTATTTTGCCATGCCTTCTTATGAGAATGCGCAGGCTTATTATGATACTGCCATGTCGTCGCTACCCCAGGATTATCCTGACTACGAAACAATAAGACGAAAAACTTCGGTCCTTACCGAACTGGTGGATAATCTTGTGGTGATCCATCACCAGGACAGCTTGCAGAGCCTGGTAAACATGACCGAGCAAGAACGTAACCAAGTGATTGACAAACTGATTGCTGCCTACATGGAGGAACAGGCCAGGATCGCTGAACAGGAGAAACTGGAAAGGGCTCTGACAGTGCAGGAAGCTGCTGTCTATACTGCAGTGAATCGCGGCGGTGGGCCTTCTTCAATTGCGGTAGGGGGAAAGTGGTACTTTTACAACCAGCAGGTGAAAGACAACGGGTACGCGGAATTCGTCCGGAAATGGGGAAGAAGGAAACTGGAAGACCTCTGGCGGATCAGCGATAAGCAGATGGTCTCCTACGAAACCGAATTGGAAACGGAGTCGGATACGACGAAATCCGATACGCTCTTAACAGCGGAGAGCAACCCTGCATCCAGGGATTATTACCTGAAAGACCTTCCTTTCAGCGAAGAGCAGATCGCAGCTTCGAACGAACTGATCCTGCAGGCGTATTTCAATTCAGCCAAGATTTACAAAGACGGGTTAAACGACAACGAAAAGTCAAAGATGTCTTTTCTTGCCCTGAACGGGCGTTTTCCCGAAAATGAACATGAACTGATCTCCTTTTATTACCTTTATAAAATATACATGGAAACCGGGAACCAGGCAGAAGCTGATTTTTACAAGAACCTGGTGATCACAAAATACCCTGAAAGCGATTACGCAAAAGTGCTGGCAGATCCTGAATATTATGCCAAACTTGCCGAGGAGCAAAACAGGGTGAATATTTTATATTCAGAAACATATAACGATTACAAAGCCGGAAATTACTTCCAGGTGATCGCCAAAAGCGACCTTGCATTTTCGTTATACGGGGACACAATAGCACTGGCGCCTAATTTCGCCTATCTTAAAGCCATCTCCATTGGGAAGATCGATGTGATCGATTCACTGGTCGCACAGTTAAAAAATGTCATTATCAAGTACCCCGACAGTGAAGTGAAGACATTGGCACAGAACGTCCTGGCCAGTCTTGTAAAAGACAATCCCGAACTGAAGGAGATGAGCATGTCGGTTTTGCCAGAGCAGGATCAGGTTCCCCCTGAACCGGAAGAAAAAGAATCACCATACAAATTCAATCAGAGCGGCCAGCATATGTTCATGATCGTGGCCGATTCCAAAGAAATGAGGCTGAACCCGTTCAAGGTAAAGCTATCGGATTATAATCAGAAATATTACAGCATCGCCGGATTGACGGTTAACAGCCTGGTGCTGGACAACGAGCACTACCTGGTTACCATTGGAAATTTCAGTAATATGAGCAAAGCATTGGAATATTATGATTCAGTCATATTAAGTGAATATGTCTATGCGGACTTAAAGCCGGGAAGTTTTTATAACTTTGTTATTTCCACGGAAAACTACCCTGTATTTTTCAAAGACAAAGATATCGGGGGCTATTTGAAGTTTTTTGAAGAGCATTACATTAAATAAACAGGTTTGAAATAAATTTTACAGCAACATGGCAAAAACCATAATCAGCGAAACTCCTGCCGTCAATATGATCGGGAAGGGAACGAGTATCAAGGGAGATATACGCTCCGACGGGGATTTCAGGGTTGATGGAGTGCTGCATGGCTCCATTCAGTCGAACGGAAAAATTGTGGTAGGTATTTCCGGCAGCATCGAAGGCGATATTACATGTCAGAACGCCGATTTTTCCGGACAGGTAAAAGCGACCATCAGGGTGAAAGAGTTATTATCGCTGAAAGCAACGTCAAAAGTAACGGGTGATGTTTATACCAACAAACTGGCCATTGAGCCGGGAGCCAAATTTTCAGGCACCTGCAACATGGAAGATGAGGCATTGCCCAAAGCACAGAAGGAAAATGTAACTCATGGATCCGTCCCTGGAGAAAAAGAAAAAGTCGCTGGATAATTATGCCCGGTATTCAAGCATCGCCTTCCAGATGCTGGTCATTATCCTGATCGGCGTATTCGGCGGGATCAAGCTTGATGAATGGCTGAAATTAACCATACCGGTCTTTACAATCGTGTTCTCCATCCTCGCCGTGATCCTCTCGATCTATACCGTCACACGGGATCTGCTCAAAACCAGAAAAGGCTATAATAAAAAAGGACCAGATCACCCATGAACAAAAAATTCCGGCATTTTCTCCTCCGGCTTACGATACTCAGTATTATCGCAGCGGTTATTATTTACCTGTTAAAGAACATCGGAGCTACTGCCATTATTTCCCCCGCCCTCTTCCAGGTGCTCGTACTTTTCTTTTTACTCACCGCGGCAGTGCATTATGTTCTGCTGAGGATCAGCACCCTGAACCCCCGGAAATTCGTCGGGTACTTCATGCTGGCAACATTCTTAAAACTTTTTGTCTACCTGATCGTTATGGTAGCTTATGCATTTACAATTGACCACGAAGAAGTCATGCCGTTTGTGCTGGGGTTCTTCGCTTTATATATCATTTACACGGTCTTCGAAGTCGTTACGCTGCTATCCCAGACCAAAAAATAAATTCATCAGACATGAAAAAAAATCTATTGAAAGAAATGGCGCAAGTTAATATGATGGATGACTATGGCTATAAAAAAACTGACAATTATAATTACAAGAAGGTCAATGCCATGGCCCGTCATTACAAAGAGATCCTGCACCATATCGGGGAGGATCCTGAACGTGAAGGATTAAAAGCGACGCCGGTCAGGGTGGCCAAATCGATGCAGTTCCTTACGCATGGCTATATGCTGAATCCAGAAGAAATCTTAAAGTCGGCGATGTTCAAGGAGGACTACCGGGAAATGGTGATTGTAAAAAATATAGAGATCTATTCTCTTTGCGAGCACCACATGATTCCATTCTTCGGCAAGGCTCATGTGGCATACATTCCGAACGGTTATATCGTTGGCCTGAGCAAGATCCCGAGGGTTGTGGATGCGTATGCCAGGAGGTTGCAGGTCCAGGAACGGCTTACTACACAAATCAAGGATTGTATCCAGAATACCCTGAAGCCGCTTGGAGTTGCCGTTGTCATCGAAGCCCTTCACATGTGCATGGCCATGAGAGGGATCCAGAAGCAGAATTCGATCACTACCACCTCCGATTTTACAGGAGCATTTCTTAAAGAACCAACCCGGGCAGAATTCATTCACCTGATCGGGTCCGATCTTCATTAGTAAGAAACGGGAAATTTATCTATTTTTGTCGCTCTTTTATTAAAACCAAAACAGAGAGGAAATAAATGAAAGCATATGTTTTTCCGGGCCAGGGGGCACAGTATGTCGGGATGGGAAAGGATCTCCATGAGGGCTCTTCACTTGCCAGGGAACTGTTCACCAAAGCCAACACCATCCTGGGTTTCAACATTACCGAGATCATGTTCGAAGGTACCGACGAGGACCTGAAACAGACCAAAGTGACCCAGCCGGCTATATTCCTTCACTCGGTGATACTTTCCAGGGTAATGGGCGCCGAGTTCAAGCCCGACCTGGTGGCCGGTCATTCCCTCGGGGAATTTTCCGCACTGGTCGCCAATAAGGCCATGTCGTTTGAAGACGGCCTGAAACTGGTCTCAAAAAGGGCGCTGGCCATGCAGAAGGCATGCGAGTTAAAACCTTCCACCATGGCTGCTGTTATTGGCATGGAAGATGCCGAGGTGGAGCGCGTCCTCAACTCGATCAAGGAAGAAATCGTTGTGCCTGCTAACTTTAATTGTCCGGGACAGCTGGTCATTTCAGGCAGCGTCAAGGGCATTGAAATCGCTTCACAAAAGCTGGCCGAAGCGGGCGCCAAGAGAGTGATGACGCTGAATGTCAGCGGCGCCTTCCACTCCCCTTTCATGCAACCGGCAGCAGAAGAACTTTCCAACGCGATCAAAGCCACGAAATTCAGCAAAGGCATCTGCCCGATTTACCAGAACGTGACCGGACAGAGCGTTACCGACCCGGAAATCATCAAAAAGAACCTCATCGCACAGCTCACTTCACCGGTCCGCTGGTCGCAATCGGTGGTGAACATGATTGCCAGCGGGGTCACGCACTTCACCGAGGTCGGCCCGGGAAGCGTCCTGCAGGGTCTGATAAAGAAAGTAAAGAAGGATGTGATAACTGACAGCGCTGTTTTCAAGAAGTCTTAAATCTTTACAAAATCAAAAAAATCATTCCCATGAGGATTTTGATTTTATCCATCTTAATCTTCATATCCAGCAAACTTCTCAGCCAAGATACGATATATTCCCTTGCAGAAAGCATGCCGGAGTTTAAAGGAGGTGAAGAGGCGCTTTACGATTTTCTTAAAAATAACATTAAAAGGCCATCTCATGCCATTGAGCTAGGCATTGAGGGGCGTGTTTTCGTTACTTTCACCGTTGAAAAGGACGGGTCATTATCAGACATCAGGATCATAAAAGGCATTGGTGGCGGTTGCGATGAGGAAGTCTTGAGAGTTGTCGGCATGATGAATGGTATGTGGAGCCCGGGAATCCATAATGGAAAACCCGTGAGGGTAAAGTATAATCTGCCTGTAAGGTTTTCAATAGAAGGCGCTCATCCTTATTATGATGCGACTATTAATTATAATAGAGGATATAATCTTATGAAAGATGGAAAATTTGACAAAGCGTTGTCATTCTATTCAACTTACAAACCAGGTGAAATTTTATATCCAGATGCCATGTATGCAAGCGGCTATTGCAAATTCATGAAGGGCGATTATAAAGGAGCCATAGAAGATTGGGAATCTGCAAAAAAGGAAGGCATGCCTGATTGCGATAATAAGCTGGCGCAGGCTTATTTCAAACTTGGAAATCAATTCCATCAGGAAAAGAAATACCCGATTGCCATAGCCTGTTACACCAAATCCATGGAACTTATTCCGGATGCCAATGTCCTTTATAACAGGGGGATATCGTACTTGCAACTTGGAGAAAAAGAAAAAGCCTGTGATGACTGGCAACTTGTCAGGGAACTCGGCTCCGAAGATTCATTATCATTAATAGAAGAATATTGCAAATAGGCTATTTGTGATATTAATCATTCAGAAATGTTTTTCAAAAAATTGATTTCCGATTGTTTCTCCAACGATTTTGGATTATTTTTGCAATAATCCCCAGCCAGAAAATAACACGCCATTTTTGTTTTATTAACCTTGGTATAATATTATGGCGAAGTTATTTAAGGGGAAATACAGGGTTCCATCAGCCCGTTGTCCAAACTGGGATTATAGTTCGAATGGCGCTTATTTCATCACTATTTGTACCGAAAGGCGGATACTTTTTTTCGGCTCGATAAAAAATAAAAAATTAAAATTATTCGAAGCTGGCCAGATCGCTGATAGGTTGTGGGCTGAAATACCGTTACACCATCCGTATATTCGGTTAGATGCATTTGTTGTCATGCCGAATCATGTCCATGGGATTTTGATCATTAATACGGCTGATCAACATGATGATAAGAAGAACACAAGCGATGCAGACGTGAAACTTTCTGAAGAAATTTCAAATGACAAAAATGCAACGGATTTCATGTCAAAAATATCTCCTAAAACCGGATCGTTGGGTGCAGTCATAAGGTCATACAAATCGGCATGTTCAAATCAGATCAACAAAATGAATCCCGAATTGAATTTTAAATGGCAGGCCCGTTTTCATGATCGTATCATCCGCGACGATGAATCGTTTTGCAGGATCCGGCAATATATTATTAATAATCCGTCGAATTGGATCGATGATATTTTTCACCGTTAAACCAAATCCACAATATCGTTTTGGGCGGGGTTTTTATCGACCGGTCGTTGTTGCCGTGGGTGTTCGGTGGCCGTGGGCGTGGGCGTGAACGTGAACGTGGACGTGGACGTGGACGTGGACGTGGACGTGGGCGTGGACGTGGGCGTGGGCGTGGACGTGGACGTGGACGTGGACGTGGACGTGGTAGAGACGTTGCATGCAACGTCTCTACGATAACCGTGACGAAAAACCGCAATGACCAACCGGTATCACCGGTCGATTGACCGGCGCAACATCCGTTGCCAGGAAATCCTATAAAACAACCAGATCACCGCGTCGGTCAGACGCAGGAACAATGACCGTTTTTCATTCAACCATTCCAGTTTATCGCTGATCGTATCATTCCGGCGAATAAAACGTTCCAGGAACATCCTGCCGTAATTGTGCCCGGTGGCGTAGGTCCAGTAAGCCGTTTTGAAGCTCCTGGTGTTCCATAAGGTACGGAACATCTTTCTGCGCAAAGATTCTTTGTGATACAGCTTCATCCAGATCTCCCGCATTATATCATCCAGTTCATCCCGGTCAAGATTCGGGGTACGGATTGTTGCAATCATGCCGTCATGTTGCTGCCAGTCATAAGGATAGTTGTTCATAACGATCCGGTTTTCCGAATCAAGGCGGTTAAAGAGAACCGTGCCCGGCAATGGCGTCAGGATCGTGCACTGATACGTGTCGATCGAACTGTTCAGGATGAAATCCCGGCGAGCATAGAGATCTTCCCTGGTGTCGCTGTCCATACCGAAGATCATTGCGGCCAGGACACCGATCCCATGCCGGTGCATTTTTTTAAAAACCCGGTCATAGCTGGAAACCCCGCGCTTCAGGTTCAGGTTTTTCCGTACGTCCTTCAATGCATTGGGGTTTTCCGCCTCAATACCCATCAGCAGCATGAAGCAGCCGCTTTTACGGGCCCAGTAAAGGACCTGCTCGTTGTCCGCGAAATTGACAGCGGCCTGGGAGTACCAGGTTTTATTCAACTTTCGGTCGACCATGCCCCGGAAAAGTTCAATGGCCCGTTCTTCGGCGCCTTTCTTCAGGTTCACCAGGTTATCGTCGACAAAAAACACCAGTTTGCGTTTGGTTTCCGAAAGTTCCTGCAAGACTGCCCCCACATCTCGTTCCCTGTAAGTTTTGCCGCACATCTGGGTGACGGAGCAGAATTCACAACCCCAGGGACAGCCGCGTGAGGTCTGGACGAGGTCGTAGACGTAGGCGTATTTATCGTAGATACCCCTTCTGGGAGCGGCAATGGACGCCACATCAACGATGCCTCCGTCGTAATATTTTTTGATCTGTCCGGCTTCAAAGTCGGCAATCAGTTGCGGCCAGGCGCCTTCCGCTTCGCCGGTAAAGACCGTATCGACATAGCTGGCCGCTTCATCGCTGCACATGGAAGCGTGAATGCCGCCCATGACCGTGTGGATATCGGCCTCCCGGCACTTGGCAGCGATCTCATACGCCCTGAAAGCGGCCGGGGTGAAACCGGTCAAAGCCACAAGGTCGGCCGGCCTGACCGTGAATTCTTCGAAATATTCATCGATCAGCTCAACCTCCCAGTTATCCGGCGTCATGGCAGCAACGATCCCCAGCCCCAGCGGCATGGCATGCGTGCCCTGGGTGTTCGTGAACCCGATCCGCAACCTGTTCACGGGATTTACAAGGATCAGTTTTTTTCGTTTCTCATTTGCCATGCTGCCTGTTCTTATTTGCCCGAGATGCGCCGTAAGGTTCTGTTCCATGCCAACTGATAGATCATCCAAACTACCAAATCCGTGAACTTCAGGTAAAATGACCTTTTCCTGTTTTTCCATTCAAGTATGATATTGACTCCTTCAGGATCGGAATCGAAAAACCGCTCAAGAAACATGCGCCCGTAATTATGTTTGGAAGCATAAGCCCAGTAAGCGGTCCTGAAACTCCTGGTTTTCCAGAGGGTCCGGAACATTATTTTTCGCAGGGTTTCCTTATTGTAAAGGCTAAGCCAGATTTCGCGCATGATCCGCTCCGTTTCCAGGTGATCCAGGTTGGGTGTGTTGATAGTGGCTACGTGGCTATCATACTGTTGCCAGTCGGCAGGATAATTGTTGATGACGATACTGTCCCGGGCTTTTAACCGGTCGAAAAGCACGGTCCCGGGAAGAGGCGTCATGATGGCGCACTGGTAAGAGTCGATCGAACTGTTCAGGATAAAATCACGGCGGGCCAGGAGGTCTTCTTCCCGATCGCTTTCCATCCCAAAAATCATAAAGGCCAGAATGGATATGCCGTGACGGTGCATCTTTTTGAAAACTTCATCATAAGAACTCACCCCTCTCTTCAGGTTCAGGTTCTTGCGGACATCTTTCAACGCGTTCGGATTCTCCACCTCAATCCCGATAAAGACCATCACACACCCGCTTTTTCGCGCCCAGCGCAGCACTTCATCATTATCGGCAAAGTTTAAGGCGGCCTGGGAGGTCCAGTATCTTTTGATCCCTGACTCGACCATCCCTTTAAACAGTTCAATAGCGCGCTCTTCAGAACCTCTTCTGTTATTGATAAGATTATCATCCACAAAAAATAGCAAAGGCCTTGTCAAATTCTTCAATTCATCCAGGACATCTTTTAAATTTCGTTCCCTGTATGTTTTGCCGCACATCTGGGTGACGGAACAAAATTCACAGCCCATCGGGCAACCCCTTGAGGTTTGCAGGGAGTCGTAAACATAAGGATATTTGTAAATACTACGCCTTACCGGGGATATACTATCAACGTCGACAATTCCTCCATCATAAAGTTTTTTAATAGTCCCGGACTCAAATTCGTCAATCAACCGAGGCCAAGCACCTTCAGCTTCACCAATAAACACGGTATCCATATAATCAGCCGCTTCTTCAGTAAACATGGAAGCATGGATGCCACCCATTACGGTATGAATCCCTTTTTTGCGATAAACTTCAGCTATTTCATAGGCCCCGGGTGCGGACGCCGTGAAACTGGTAAATGCAACGAGATCAGCCGGTTTAAAAGTGAATTCTTCAAAACTTTCGTCCAGCAGTTCAATTTCCCAGTGCGGCGGGGTCAATGCTGCTACAATACCTAAGCCCAGGGGCATAAACCGGGTTGCCGGATCGGTGATAAACCCTTTTCGGGATTTATTCGCCGGATTTATCAGCAGGAGTTTCATTGGCATCGGGCAAATTGATTACACCTTTTTATTCTTATCAAAATTAGAAAAAAAGGGACTGCAGCCATTCAGGTGTTTCAAAAGTCCGGGATTCTTATTTGTTTTTGACCACCAACGACTAAAGCTGTTGGCAAGGCAATTACAACTAATTGATGTCCAACGGATTTAGTCGAGAGAGTCCAAAAAGGAAAATAAATCTTCAAAAGCTACGCAGGCTTTCAAAACAACCTCTTTTTATTACTTTTGCCTCGCTAATTTACACAATGAAAGCTGCAATATATAACAGGAGAACATTACCTGATCTGCTGATTACCGCGGCAGAGAGCTATCCTGATAAAGGTGTCGGTTTTGTCCAGCCTGATGGCAGCATTAAAATTGTGAGATACCCGGATCTAATGGCCAGGGCCCTTTCAATAGCTGCAGGCATGCAGGGATCAGGCTTGAAGCAGGGAGACAAAGCAATGATTGTAGCTACCGGGAATGAGGATATTGTATTTTCTTTATGGGCATGTTTTCTATGCGGTGTAATACCAACTATACTCCAGCCACCGGTTTCATTCACCGAATTTAATCAGCCTGCAAAAAAAATCGAGAACGTATTCATAGTCCTGGAAAATGCCTGGATCCTTATTTCCGATGACCTGGCATCGGTGTTCCGGTCTGATATTTTCCCTGCTAATCGCATCATCAGCCTGGAATCCCTGGCTGGTGCCATCAGGCCTTTTACCCAGCCTGAAATCGCAAAAAACGACATAGCTTTTATCCAGTTCTCTTCAGGCAGTACTGGTGACCCCAAAGGCATCATGCTTACTCACACGAATATTCTGACTAACCTCGCTGCAATATGCGTCGGCCTGGATGTTTATGATAATGATGTCTTTACGAACTGGATGCCTTTGTACCACGATATGGGTTTATTCGGATATCATCTTTGCCCGATCTTTGGCAATTGCGATCAATACCTTATCGATCCGGTCGATTTTGTCAAGAGACCAACCATCTGGCTTGATACAATGGAAAAGGCCCGCTGTTCTATCACCGGTTGTCCCAATTTCGGACAGGCTTTATTGCTTCGTTACATGAAAAACAGGGAGGAAAAGTTCAGGGACCTTTCCTGCGTGAAAGCAATTGTAAACGGAGCCGAACCCATTTCAACCAGGATCATGTCGGAATTCATGGCAAAACTGGATTTTACCGGTTTGCGCAAAGAAGCGATGATGCCGGCATATGGCATGGCAGAAGCAACTCTGGCTATTTCATTCTCTTCATTATTAAAGGAGCCTGTTGTTAATTCCTTTGACCGTAAAATGCTTCAGGCAGAAGGTAAAGCAATAATAAAGAGCGGAGATCATTCTGATATCTTTGAACTGGTCAGTGTGGGCTATGCATTAAATGACAATGAGATCAGAATTGTGGACGATAACGGATTGGTTGCAGATGAATCGACAGAAGGCAATATCCAGATCAGGGGAGCGGGAGTGACAGCAGGTTATTACAACAATCCGGATGCAACAAGTAATTCATTCGATAATGGATGGTTTAAAACCGGTGACAAAGGTTTCTTTTATGAGGGACAACTTTACATTACAGGCAGGGTCAAGGATATAATTTTCGTCAGGGGAAAGAATTTGTACTCCCACGATCTGGAAAACCTTGCCGCGAAACACTCCGATATTCCTTACGGCAAAGTGATCGTATGCGGATTATTCGACCGGAAAAAAGGAAAAGACTTGGTCATACTGTTCCTGGTCGGCTCACCTAACCAGGCGTTGTGTAATCAGTTTCTCGACCTGAAGAAGTTTTTCAGGGATACTTACGGCATCAGCATCGATGTTTTTGTCCCGATAAGATCCAACCAGGTACCGAAGACCAGCAGCGGGAAGATCCAGCGGTACAAACTGATCGATGATTACGAGAACGGTGTGTTTGATGAGGCGGTAGCGGAGATCAGGAGGCTGATGAGGTGAGAGGGAGACTTTGAGACGGGGAGACAGGGAGACAGGGAGACAGGGAGACAGGGAGACGGGGAGACAGGGAAGATTCGTGTAAATTCGTAATATTCGTGTAATTCGTGTTCTATTATAGCACTCGGATTTACACGGACGTATTTCAAACAAGTGAATGATTTTCTTCCGATAAAATAGATAACTTTGCGGTTCAAAAATTTTTAAAATGACTATAGAAGACTTTATCGCCAGGATAGAAGAAGAATTTGAAGACCTGGAGCCTGGTATGCTGAAACCCGAATCCAATTTCAGGGAGGTGTTCGAGTGGAACTCGATCAATGCCCTGATCCTCATTGCCTTAGTGAAGACCAACTACGATGTGGCAATCAATGCCGAGGATATCACCAAATCCAAATCAGTGAATGATCTCTTTAAGATTGTCTCGGAAAGAGTAAGTTCCTAGATTTCTGAAATTAATTTGTATGCCCTTCCGGCAAGCTCTTTGAGCGAAATTCTTTCAAAAAACATGTAAGGCGGGAAAGTTACTCCGAAATGCTCCAGGAAATCCTGCTGCAGTTGCACTGCTTTCATGGAGTTCAGCCCGTAAACGACGATAGGCTTTGAAAAATCGATTTTTTCAAGTTTTATCTTCAGTTTCAGGTGGATCCAGGTCATCAGCCAGGCCTGGATCGCTACCAGGTCGGCGCCGGAATTGGTTTCAGCTTCTTCATCGCAGGTACCGTCGAGCGTTGACTCACCCACAACCTCCAGTGTATTGCTGAGATAAGCTTCCCGGCAGGCCCTGCGCTGGATCTTACCGCTTGAAGTTTTCAGAATGGATGCGGTCCGAAGCAGCCGGATGCTATGCACCGCCAGTTCCATTTCCTCGGCGATTCTGGTCCTGATGGCATTGCAAACCGAATCGATATCAACATCCCTCATGGCAGTCCGCTTCAGTTCCGCTACCAGGATCAATCGCTCCGAAGTGGAGGAGTTTATTGAAAAAGCGGCGCTGGAGTTCGGCCTGAGCGCATCATGACTGCTCTCTGCCAGGAATTCAATATCCTGCGGGTAGTAGTTTCTTCCCCTGATGATGATCACATCCTTAAGCCGTCCGGAGATAAAAAGCCCGCCGTTATGCATAAAGCCGAGGTCGCCGGTGCGGAGGAAAGGTCCTTCCTTCTTTCCTTCCAGGTAAGCCCGAAATACGGATTCTGTCGCTTCCGGGTTATTCCAGTAACCTTTGGTTACAATGGATCCCGACACCCAGATCTCACCAACCTCTTCTTCATTGCACTGCTGAGAAGTTTCAGGGTTTACAATGATAATGCGGGTATCGATCCTCGGCCAACCCACTGAAACCAGGCTGTACGCATCGGTGTCACGTTCATCAGTTATTTTAATCCGGTTGTTTTCAAGCGCATTTTTATCCACATGAATGACAACCGGCTGATCACCGGTATTTCCACCTGACAAAATCAGTGTTGCTTCAGCCATGCCGTAAGTTGGATAAAACATCTCAGCCTTGAAGCCATAAGGGCTGAATTTCTGAACAAATTCCTCCAGGGTTGCCTTCCTGACCGGCTCAGCGCCATTGTAAAGCGATTTCAATGAGCTTAGGTCCAGCTCCTTGCATTCCTGTTCCGAAATATCCGTAACGCAAAGGTCGTAAGCAAAATTGGGAGCGCCTGCGAGCGTGGCTTTATAATTCGATATTGCCCTGAGCCATCGTGACGGTTTCTGAAGAAAAGAAACCGGGGGTATCAGGATGCCGGTATAACCGCAATAAATGGGTTCCATAACACCGAAGACAAGCCCCATGTCGTGAAAAACCGGCAGCCAGTGCACGGAGATGGATTCAGGCGTAAGTTCAAAGGCAGTTCTCAGAAATTCAAGATTGCTCACGAGGTTTTGGTGGGTCACCATCACGCCTTTGGGCTGGCCGGTGGAGCCGGAGGTGTATTGGAGCAATGCTGTATCCGATGGCATGGAGGCGGGGAGGCATGGGGGCATGGGGGCATGGGGGCGGGGAGGCGTGGAGGCATGGGGGCGGGGAGGCGGGGAAGCGGGGATTTGATTATTTATGATATTCCACTTAAGTGCATTTAGTTCTGTAACATCTGTGAATGACCGCTCAAACGATTGATGGATGTCTTCGGTTGACAGGATGATGGTTGCGCCGGAATCCTTGACGAGGAGGCGGAGGCGGTCGAGGGAGCGGTTTTTCCTGGGCGGGTAAGCCGGGACCGCTATGACGCCGGCATAGAAGCAACCAAATAGTGCTTTGACAAATTCAAGTCCGGGAGGATAAAGCATCAGAGCCCGGTCACCCGGCGTAATTTTTACAGTAAGATCCGCGGCAATTTCCATTGCGGCTTCATACAGCTGCTGATAGGTGATCCTTTCTTCGTCCTCCTCCCCGTCCAATAAATATATGAGGGTAATTTGATCAGGTGTTCGCGTAGCCCGGGCCATGAGAATTCCGGGTAAGGTATGCCGGTTCATACCCACATCTGAATCCGGTTCGGCAAGGAGTCTTTTTAGTTCCATGAGTTAAAGAAAACAAAGATACTATAAAAACTATTACAGTTCCCTCAGTTTTCTTTAATAATTTTCAACGCTTTCTCACAGAGTTGTTTAACTGTAATTTTTTCAAAAAACAAATAAGGAGGGAAGCCCACGCTATATTTTTCAAGGAAATCCTGCTGCAAAGCGATGGCTTTCATTGAGGTAAGTCCATAAGCAGTGATCGGCCGGGAAACATCGACCCGGCTCAGCGGTATTTTCAGTTTCTCATGGATCCACGTCATGAGCCATGCTTCCAGGCTGACAAGGTCTGTTGTCCCTGCATCCGGTTCTTCTTCATGAAACCGGGTTTCCAGGACCGATTCGCCCAGTACATCCAGTTTTTTCTCCAGAAAAGCCTCACGGCATGCCTTCCGCTGGATCTTCCCGCTGGAGGTCTTGAGGATCGAGGCAGTCCGCAGCAACTGGATGGCATAGACCGAAAGTTCTGTTTCCATGACAATATTTTCCCTGATCCGGTCGCACACATTGTCCGCATTCAGTTCGCGGATGGCGGAGCGTTCCACCTCCGCCACCACGACCAGTTTTTCTTCTCCGTCGATATCAACGGAAAAAGCTGCGCTGGCATTTTGTCTTAGCGCAGGATGAGCTTTTTCGGTGAGGAGTTCGATATCCTGTGGATAGATATTGCGGCCATTGATAATGATCAGGTCTTTATGCCTTCCGGAGATGTAAAGTTCTCCTTCGTGAAAAAAGCCGAGGTCACCGGTCCGAAGGTACTTTATCCCTTCCTCATTCGCTATTTCAGCAGAAAAGGTCTGCTTATTTTCGGAGGGTTTGTTCCAGTAACCCGCGGTGACGATGGAGCCGGCCACCCAGATTTCCCCTACCTGGTCTTCGTTAAGGACCTCACAGGTTTCCGGATTGACAATACGGACCCTGGTATCAATCCAGGGATAACCAACCCCGACCAGGTGCCGTGCATCAGGATGCTGTTCCGGTACCGGGGTTATTTTGTGCTTTTCCAGGTCACTTGCCGAAATGCTAAGATAGACCGGTCCCCTGCCCTGGTGCGGCCCGCTGATGATAAGCGTGGTTTCGGCCATACCGTAGCACGGATAGAGTTTACCGCGCGCAAAGCCGTGTTGTTCATAAGCGGCCACAAACCGTTCAAAAGTTGATTTCCGGATCGGTTCCGCCCCGCAATAGAGCGTGTCAAGCGAGGAGAGGTCAAGCTCTTCTTTCTCTTCGTCCCCGATACCGTCGACGCACAGGTCAAAGGCGAAATTAGGCGCCCCGGTATGGGTCCCCCTGTATTTTGTTATGGCTTTCAGCCAGCGCACTGGTTTCTGCAGAAAACTGACCGGCGGGATGATGATCCCGGGAAAACCGACATAAACGGGTACCAGCACCCCGTCGATCAATCCCATGTCATGAAAGCTGGGAAGCCACGTAACGGAGACGCTTTCATGCGACAGACTGAAGCTTTGGCGGATATATTCCGCGTTGCGCATGATGTTCCGGTGGGTGACCATGACGCCTTTCGGATCGCCGGTGGAGCCGGAGGTGTATTGGAGCAGCGCTATATCCGAAGGCAGGGAGGCAGGGGGGCGGGGGGGCAGGGGGGCAGGGGGGCAGGGAGGCGTGGAGGCGGGGTATTGTTTATTAGTGATATTCCACTTTAGTGCATTTAGTTCGCTGACGTCTGAAAATGATCGCTCGAACGACTGGCTGATGTCTTCGGTTGCAAGAATGATGCTGGCGCCGGAATCCTTCACGAGGAGGCGGAGGCGGTCGAGGGAACGGTTTTTCCTGGGCGGGTAGGCCGGCACGGCTATGATGCCGGCATAGAAGCAGCCAAACAGTGATTTGATGAATTCAAGGCCCGGGGGAAAGAGCATCAGGGCCCGGTCACCCGGCTTTCCGATTTCGAGAAGGCGGAGGGCAATGTCTGTGGCTGCAAGGTGCAACTCACCATATGTGATCCTTTCTTCCTGATCTTCGCCATTGACAAGGTAGATGTATGCCACCTGGCCGGGAGTCTGGGCAGCCCGGAATTGTAAAATTTCAGGAAGAGAATACCTCAGGGAGTCCTCTTCTGTGATCATGTCTTTCAAAAAGTTAACTGGAACTTAAAACATTCGCCTTAAGGGCATGCAAATATAGAAAATCATCCGAAGGCTATGAAAATTAGATTAAATTTGTCATCTAAGCAGGATTTCACGGGAGACTAATAACCACAAAGGAACACAAAGGATATCACTAAGGAACACGAAGGTTATTGTTTTATAGGATTCCTCTTTGTGCGCCTTTGTGAATTCCTTTGTGCGACTTGGTGGTTAAAATATCCCGGCTATCATGAAAATTAATGGATTATGGCGATTTTTTCTGTTCCAAACGTGCGAATATCCGGAATGGCGGCTGCAGTGCCTGCCAAAGTGGTTTCCAACCTCGATTACAAATGGATCTCTGTAAAAGAAAGGCAGCAGATCGTTAAGACCATCGGCGTGGAAAAACGGCACATTGCTGAAAAGGGGCAGACCACTTCCGACCTCTGTTTTGCCGCTGCAGACAGGCTGCTTAACGACCTTGGCTGGGACCGGGGCGAGATCCAGGCGCTGATCTTTGTCTCCCAGTCAATGGATTACATCATCCCGGCCACCTCCCCTATCCTGCAGAACCGGCTGGGATTGCCCAAAACCTGCCTTGCTTTCGACATTGGCCTGGGATGTTCGGGGTTTGTTTACGGATTATCGGTGATCGGCAGCCTGATGAGCCAGTCGGGAATGAAAAAAGCGCTGCTGATGGCCGGCGACCTGTCGAATGTCACATCTTCCTACCGCGATAAAAGCACCTACCCTCTTTTCGGGGACGCGGGCACCGTCACGGCCCTGGAATATGATGATAAGGCAGCACCCATGACCTTCAACCTGCAGACTGACGGGGCCGGTTACCAGGCCATCATGATCCACGACGGAGGAGTCAGGAACTGGGTAAGTAAAGATTCTTTCAAATATTCCAAGCAAGGTGATGGGATTTACAGGAATAAACTTCATATCATCCTGAACGGAATTGAAGTATTTAACTTCTCCCTGCGGGAGGTGGTCCCCAATATCAAAGCTACACTGGAGTTTGCCGGGAAGACGCTTGAGGATTACGATTACTACGTGTTCCACCAGGCCAACCGGCTGATCAATGAAACGATCCGCAAAATGCTGAAAGCAGACAAGGAAAAAGTGCCTTACAGCATACACAAATACGGCAACACCAGCAGCGCTTCGGTACCGCTGACGATCATCTCTGAACTGAAGGAGCAGATCAGCACCGGAAAAGTCCGGTTCCTGCTTTCGGCCTTCGGGATCGGGTTATCGTGGGGAACGGTGCTGGTGGAAACGGAGGGGGTGGTGTGCCCGGGGGTGGTAACGGTTGGACCATTTAAATGATATACCATATATCGTAGGGACGTTGCATTCGGTTGTAGGGACGTTGCATGCAACGTCCCTACGACAACGGGCAACGTCCCTACGACAACGGGCAACGTCCCTAC
>CAYUQP010000033.1:0-51662 GCA_964447005.1 uncultured Bacteroidales bacterium | reverse complement strand
GGTGTTACCACCCGCACGCTGACGATCCAGAGATAATCCCGGAGAACAGAAAATATCATCAAGGCCGGTTACCTCTGGTAGCCGGCCTTTTTTCTTATTTATTTTATGCTATAATGCAACCAATTGATTCCTTTTAGTGTCTTAATCTTGTATGAGAACTGGCTTAAAATCAATTATTCCCGTCATTCTGCTGGTAGTTTTTGCAGGCAGGGTCCAGGCCGGTTCTCACCTTGCTCAGGGAAACATCTCCGGATACGTTTTTAATTATTATGGATTGGCCGTTTCCGGTGCTGTCGTTGGCGTTGAAAACGGCCCTGCCGCTATTTCCGCTGCTGATGGTTATTACTTCTTGGCTGGGGTTTCTTTAGGTGAACAAAATGTAGGTTGCGGCAAAACAGGATATAATATTTCATGGATTCTTGTCAATGTTACCCCCGGTGATACAGTATTTCAGGATTTCTACCTGACCCAGCCGGCAATGGTGATCAATCCATTGATGATTAATGAGGTTCTTAATCCCGGCGAGTATGTTACCACCCCTTTGAGTGTCCTTAATAATGGAACAGGCCCACTCCAGTGGCAGGCTGCCATTAATTATTTTACTTTTCCACTTTTGCCGTGTCAGTATTCAATAGCACTGTTTGACACCTGGGGTGATGGATGGAGCGGTTGTTCTCTCGATGTTCTTGTAAATGATACAGTTGTGCTGGATAATATCACCCTGACAGCAGGCTCAGGCCCGGTATATTTTTATTTTGATGTTTTCTCCGGTGACCAGATCACAACGGATTTTAATCCGGGGCCCTTTTATACTGAGCCTTATTATTATATATATGATGGTGATGGCGGGCAGGTTTGGTTTTCACCCGCAGGATCTCAGGGCCCCCCTGATATTACCCCGGGCCAGTTGAATGCTGGTTGCATTGGTGGTCAATGGCTTACGATGAATTCTTATGAAGGGGATGTGCTTCCTTTTGGAGGAGTGAATAATATCCCGGTAAACCTTGATGCAACTGGTATGGTTTCAGGTGATGTTTATGAAGCTGAAATCGTGGTTGCATCTACGCCGGATGTCGGCCAGATCACTGTTCCTGTCGTCCTGAATGTGCAGGGTGATGAGATTTTACCGCCGGAAAACCTTAATGCGGAACTGATTGACCCGGTGACAGGAAAGGTTAAACTGAGCTGGACATGGGGTGGAAGGGATTTCCAGTTTTTTGTAGTCAGGCGCGAGGGTGTGATAATAGCTACTACTACTGGCCTTACCTATGCCGATATTTTGCCTGAACATGGAACTTATTGCTACACGGTGCAAGCTTTTTACAATGAGGGAATTTCATCGCCTTCCGGACCGGAATGCGTGGAATGGCCTGATCCGGTTTTAAGCGTGGATCCTGTTTCCCTTGAAGGGTGGGTGTGGCCCGGTTTTACAGTTGATGTCTTTACAACCGTTGCTAACCATGGAAACGGTACCTTGTATTACACATTTCCTGAGTACGCCGCCCTGCAACATCTGCGTGAAGGTAATGTCCAGGTCCCTCTTGGTGCCGGCGGCCCGGATAATTTTGGGTACGTTTGGATTGACAGTGATGAACAGGGCGGGCCGGTTTTCAGTTATACAGACATTTCTTTTACGGGCACACCGGTATTCGGATTGGCGGATGATAACCTCGTGGGCCCTTTCGATATCGGTTTTAATTTTTATTTTTACGGAGAAGTAAAGACCCGTTTCTGGATCAGTGCAAACGGGTGTATCGGTTTTTCCTCCAATAATATTACTAACCAAAATACTTCTATCCCTACAAACCATTCGCTCTATAACGATTTCATCGCATGGATGTGGGACGACCTTGTTTTCAGAACCGGGGTCAGCCAGGTTTTTTACCAGAGTTTTCCGGATCGGATGATCATACAGTTTAAAAATTATGAGCATTTCGGACAACCTGATCTGCCTGTTAACGCCGAAGTGATCCTGTTTAAGAACGGGAAAATTTTATTGCTTTATGATAGCTTCGCGCCTGGCGTTATCACCAACAGCAGTACGATTGGCCTTCAGTCTTCCTCGCCGGACATCGGATTGCAGGTGGCTTTTAATACGGCATATTTACATGATGATCTGGCAGTATTTGCAAGGGTCCCCGGAGATTTTATCGCGAATGTCGAACCAGCTTATGGAATAATTCCCGAAAATAGTACCCAGGTCATTACCATCACTTATGATGCTGAGGACAATACTCCGGGGCCCTATACCCAGGAACTGATCCTGGAATCCAACGACCTGGAACATCCTGAAGTTGTTGTCGACAATGCGATGTATGTTTATTCCCCTGGTATTTTTGCTGGAATTGTTTATGATAATGATAATGACATGCCTTTAAACGGTGTTCTCATTACAGCCGGGCCATTTCAGACTTCCAGCGATGAAAACGGTGAGTACGTGTTGTATGTTGATGAAGGGAATTACAATGTTTCGTTTGAAAAACTTGGCTACAACTCCGTTACAATAAGGGACACACTGGCTGTTAAAGAAGATATAACTCCGATTGACATTGGCATGTGGGATAAAAATTATCCTCCTTCCTTTGTTTCTGCAGAAATGCAGGATGATGATCATACCTGTTTGATTACATGGGAATTGCCGCAGGGCCCCTATGAAATCATCATGGATGATGGTGAAGCGGATGATTTCTTCGTATATGCTCATGCAGGCAGCTGGAATGCAGTTAAGTTCATTCCTTCCGGATACCCGGCGACCGTGATCGGCGGAAGTTTTTATGTCGGAGACGGCAGCTTCCCCGGACCTTTCCTGGGAACAGTTTTTGGCGTTGCAGTTTTTGACGATGACGGACTCAATGGATTGCCGGGGACAATGATCGATTCCGGTGGCGTAACGGTGAATAATTCAGGTTGGGTTGACCTCGACTGGCTGGAAGCCATCATTGAAGAAGGAAGTTTCTACCTGGCCATGTACCAGGCAGGCAATGTGCCGCATGCAGCGCCAATCGGGATTGATTCAGACAATCCTACCCACTACAGGAGCTACAGCAGGTTCCAGTCAGGTAACTGGATCCTGTCGCCCCTGCAGGATTTTATGATCCGCGCATATGTGGACGGACCCGAAGGGAACCTGGCAATACTGAATCAAACCGGAGAAATGAAATCAGTGCCTGCAGTTCCTGATGAAGGGCGTGATGTAGCAGATTATAGGGTTACCCGCTTCTCAAACTTTGACCCGGATACTGTTCCCGGCACAGGATTTATGGTTGAACTGGGATCAACCGATGATCTTTCATTTTTTGATGATGATTACCTGGCCCTGATGCCGGGTTGGTACGCATATGGCGTCAAAGCCCATTATACCAGTGGCTTATATTCTGATTTTTCTTATTCAAATATTATCGGGTACCAGATGGATTGCCAGGTCACTTTCAATATTACACTGACTACAGGGGCCGATCCGGTTAATGCCCTGATCACCCTCCAGGGCCTCGATTATCCTTACGAAACTTTTTCCGGCGCTACTTCATCCGATGGTCTCGTCGTTTTTGAAGAGGTCTGGAAAGGAAATTATAAAGTTGAAGTGGATAAAATCGGTTTTGATGTTTATGATATTGAATTGGTAAATATTACCGGTGACCAGGTATTCAACATCATTCTAAGCCAGAAGAAATATCCTCCAACCTGTCTTTCAGTTGACCCGGTCTCTATGATGGCTACCTGGTGTTTCCCTGTGATCAGCGCGCTGGAAGAAAATTTTGAAGGAAAAGAATTTCCTCCCAAAGGTTGGCAAAGCACTGCCGCTTGTGATACAACGGCCTGGATCCGCACAAGAGACGGAAGCAGCAGCGGTTGGACCATTCCTGCCTGGGACAGCTACTATGCAGCTTATCTTGATGTGAATGCAGGTTCTGATTGCAATGGCTGCTGCGAATACCTGATCACTCCGCCGGTTGACCTTCGCGAAAGCCAGAATTTTGTTTTATCATTCAATAGTTTCTATGATGGCATGTATGGCCAGCTCGCTTTTATCGAATACTCCTACGATCAGGGCCAGACCTGGGAAGTGCTTTTCCAGGCAATGCCCGCTACAGACTGGAGATCCCTTGAATTAGACCTGGTAGGATTTGGAGGTCCGGAGCAGCCTGAGCAAATGTGGTTTGCCTTTCATGCTGAAGATGCCGGCGAGTACGCCTCAGGGTGGGCTATTGACAACATCAATATCAAGGTTCCTGAGCCTCCGGCGCTCTACCAGGATTTCTCCGTTTTCCTGGATGATTTCTATTTGGGTCAAACCGGTGAATTGCATTGGGATTACGCGCCACTTGAATATGGAAAAACTTACACGGCAAGTGTTGCCGCGCATTATTCAAGCGGATTATCTGCAAAGGATTATTACACTTTTGAATCTAAATATTTATTTCCTCCACAAAACCTTGAAGGAGCGGCCCCGGATGATGCTGCCATTCTTACCTGGGATCCACCCGGAACAAGCATTCCTAATAATCTTCAAGGCTATAATATTTATAAAAACGGGGTCTTTCTGCATTATTCTCCACACCCCGGAGGCTGGGTGCCACAGACGCATGTAGATACGGAACTTGATCCCGGCATGTACCATTACAGCGTTACCGCGGTCTACGACCTTACGCCGTATGGTTTCCCGGGAGAAACGGGCGAATCCATGGTGGAAGGACCTGAACTGGTTGTTGTCGATTATTGCACGGAACTAGAGTTTACAGAGACCTGGGACGTGGGATCTATCGGGGGCAACGACTGGACATCGGACGGCCCCAACTGGTCGGTGATCGGGCAAACAGGCAACCCGCCCCCGGTGGCTGTTTTTAGTTGGGATCCCATCCAGACGGACTATGAAATTTCCCTGGAGAGTTATCCTTTGTGCGCTCTCGGAATTACAGAAGGTTACATTCAGCTTGACTTCGACCTGGCGCTGGCATCGATACAGACTACCGGCCAGGAAAGACTGTTGGTGGACCTCTGGACCTGGGACATTCAGGAGTGGATCACGGTTGCCCAGTATTCCAACGCATTGGGCACTTTTAACTGGACCCTTCAACATATTAATCTGGGAGATATGCCAATGGATAAAGTGTTCAAGATACGTTTCAGGGCCAAAGGATCGTTCTCGCCTGCTATCAGGGGCTGGTTTATCGATAATATTCATGTCTACCGGGTTTGCCCTGCGCCTCAGGACATTCTTATCGACCCGGATTTTTATGAAGGCATCAGGCTGACCTGGGAGTATCCTCAAAAAGATAAATCAGGCAACGGAAATGGGGACCGGGAACTCGAAGGATATATGGTTTATCGCAGCGTTAACAGTGGTCCTTTTGAACTGATCACCACTTCACCCGCCGGAATGCCCTATATCGATCCGGAATCCAACCTGGCCCCGGGATCGATGTATTGCTACAAAGTTAGCGCAGTGTATACCGGCGCCGAAGATCAGTGCGAAAGCCTACCTTCCAACGAAGTTTGCGCCATATGGACAGGCACTGATCACTATGAATCAGCAGGTGGATCATTGTTTGAATATTATCCTAATCCCGCAGATAAGTATCTCATTATTAATTCTGCTAAAGAAATGAAGACCATCACGCTGGTCGATTTACTGGGCAGTATTGTCATTGAAAGACATGTAACAGGAAAACAATTCGAATTCAATACCGCTAATGTGCCGGCGGGAGCTTATATTATCCGTGTCCAAACCGACCATGAAGTCTCATCAGGCGTTATTACGATCCGGCGATAACGCGAAATTCCCTACTTTTACCTTCTGATAAGTAATTTCATGTTTTCTGTCCAGAATATTACAGTCCAGTTTGGAGGCACGCCTTTATTCAGGAATGTCAGCTTCATCATTAACCAGAAAGACCGTATCGGGCTGGCAGGGAAAAATGGAAGCGGAAAGACGACCCTGCTGAAGATCATCATGGGGCTGCAGGTACCGGATGAAGGGGAGGTCGTGGTCCCTAACGATAAAACGCTGGGATACCTTCCACAGGAGATCCACTTGCATAATACCCGGACCGTTATGGATGAAGCCATGACGGCCTTCCGGGAGATCCGTGACCTGGAACAGAGGATCCATGATATCTCCCATGAAATTACGATACGCCATGACTACGAATCCAAATCCTACCACCGGCTGGTCGATACCCTCACTGAGCTGAATGAAAAACACCGCATCCTGGGCGGTCACACCATGGCGGAGGATGTCGAGAAAGTGCTGACCGGCCTGGGATTTCACCGTGAAGAGCTCTACCGGCCCCTGAACCAGTTCAGCTACGGCTGGCAGATGCGCGTGGAAATAGCCAAGATCCTGCTTAAGCGGCCCGACCTTGTGTTGCTCGATGAGCCTACAAATCACCTGGATATTGAAGCAATCCAGTGGCTCGAGGGATTCCTGGCGGATTACCCCGGCGCGGTTATCCTGGTTTCACACGACCGTGCATTCCTCGATAATGTCACCAATCGCACCATCGAGATCGAGATGGGCAAGATCTATGATTATAAGGCATCCTATTCTGAATATGTCAGGCAAAGGGAAGTGAGGCTGGAAGGACAGCTCGCGGCCTTTAACAACCAGCAGCGCGAAGTCAGGCAGATTGAGCGGTTTATAGAGCGGTTCCGATATAAAAACACTAAATCGCGGCAGGTACAGTCGCGGATCAGGATGCTCGAAAAGATGGAAGAGATCGAGATCGACCAGTTGGACACTTCTGCTATCCATTTCAGGTTCCCGCCCGCGCCTCCTTCAGGAAAAGTAGTGGTGGAAGCGGAAAATCTGACGAAAAGATATGGAAACAAGCTGGTGCTCGAGCAAAACAATTTTGCCGCGATAAAAGGGGACCGTATTGCGTTCGTCGGACGTAACGGGGAAGGTAAAACGACCCTTGCAAAGATCATCATCGGCGCACTGGAACACGAAGGCAGCCTGCGCACCGGTTATAACGTGATGATGGGCTATTATGCCCAGAACCCGGCCGAAATGCTCGATCCGGATGTGACCATCTTTGATACCATAGACCGCGTAGCAGTAGGGGAGATCAGGTCGAAAATCCGGACACTTCTTGGAGGATTTCTTTTCGGGGAAGATGAGATCGATAAAAAGGTGAAAGTGCTTTCGGGCGGGGAAAAAGCCCGCCTGGCCCTGGCTAAATTACTTCTGACGCCCGCTAATCTGCTGGTGCTCGATGAGCCTACCAACCACCTGGATATGCAATCCAAAGACATTCTGAAGAATGCCCTGATCCAGTATGAAGGCACACTGATCCTGGTCTCACACGACCGTGATTTCCTGCAGGGACTGACCAACAAAGTTTATGAGTTCAAGGACCATAAGATCAGGGAATATATCGGCGATATATACGATTTTCTTGAATCCCGCAAGATCAGGTCGTTGAAAGAGCTGGAACAGAATATCAAGTCTTCCTCGTCCGCTTTTCAGAACGAATTTTCGGACAATAAGCAGCTTTACGAGCGAAAAAAGCAGCTTGAACGCGATATCAGGAAGATTGCCGGAATGGTGGAAAAAAGCGAAGCTGAAGTCCAGCGACTTGAAAAGCAGGCCGTGCTTTTGAATGAACGGTTGTCGGATCCTTCAAAGCTGCAGAAAGGGGAAGATATCAACCTCGTGTATCAAAGTTACACAGCCCTGCAGAAAGAGCTCGACCAGGAGATCGAAAACTGGGAGCGGCTGAGCCTGGAGCTGGAGAACCTTCAGAATGCCAGGTCCACCCTGACATGAGACGGGATTAATAATTCCGGCCCATCAATTGTTCGGTATATTTCATAAGGGGTTCTTTCCGGGATTCCTCAACCTTCAGCGAGCTAAAGGCCTGATGAGCAAGTTCGTAATACTCCTGGATTTTCTCTTCCGTGTGCTCTTTAACCCGGGCTTCATTAAAATACTTCAGCACCTTTTTAACTTTCGCATCGGGGTCAATGGCCGGATTGGCATAAAGCTCCGCCAGTTTGATCCGGTCCTTGCCCGTGGTGTGCTCAAGGGCCTTCAGGTACAGGTAAGTTTTCTTATTGGTGATAATATCGCCATATTGTTTTTTACCAAACACATCGGCATTTCCATAGGTGTCCAGCAGGTCATCACGGAGCTGGAACAACAACCCTGTATGGATACCGAATTCGAACAGAAGCCGCTGGTCATCGGCGGGTGCCCCGGCGATCAGGCTGCCCAGTTTCAGCGCGGCACCGATCAGGACCGCCGTTTTTAACCGGATCATTTCGAGGTAATCCTGAATGGATACATCCAGTTTTTCTTCAAAATTCATGTCCATTTGCTGCCCCTCGCAAACACCGGTTGCTGTAAGGCTGAATACCTCCAGCGAAGGTTTTACCAGGTGTTCCGGCAGCCTGAGGAATTGTTCGTACGCTTTGACCAGCATGGTATCTCCCGAAAGGATAGCCGTATTGGCATTCCATTTCTCATGCACGGTGGGCTTGCCCCTTCGCAGGGGGGCGCGATCCATGATGTCATCATGAACCAGCGAAAAATTATGGAATATTTCCAGGCCAAGTGCGGCCGGCATAGCAGCTTCGATATCTCCACCGTACATATCGACAGTCATCAGCAGTAATACCGGCCGGATGCGTTTGCCGCCCAGCGACATGATATAGACCACCGGTTGATATAATTCATGAGGCTCCCTGTTGAAATTTTCCCGGTCGAGTGCCTCATTCACCGAGAGCAGCAGATTTACTGCGGTTGGCATAGTTTTATAATGCTAATGTTGAGTTACTTACTTTCTTTCTATCAGGCCCAGTAAATACTGGCCGTAACCGCTTTTTAACAAAGGCCCTGCAATACGCTCAAGCTGGGCAGCATCGATAAATCCCATCTGGTAAGCGATTTCTTCGATGCAACCTATCTTGAGCCCCTGCCGTTGTTCGATCACTTCGACATATTGCGAAGCCTGGAGCAGGGAACTGAATGTCCCCGTGTCGAGCCATGCCGTTCCACGGTCAAGGATACCTACCTTTAATTTCCCCTTCTCAAGATACCATTTATTCACATCGGTTATTTCGTACTCGCCGCGGGCACTGGGTTTCATGTTTTTCGCAACTTCGATCACCGAATTATCATAAAAATATAACCCGGGAACGGCATAATTGGATTTCGGCTGTTTTGGCTTTTCTTCGATCGAAACAGCCTGTTTTTCATCATTGAATTCTACAACACCGTATCTTTCCGGATCTGATACATGGTAGGCAAACACCACCCCTCCATCCGGGTCATTGTTCTCGAGCAGCAGCTTTTGCAGCCCTGAGCCGTAGAAAATATTGTCGCCAAGGATGAGGGCCGCTTTATCCTGCCCGATAAACGGAGCGCCGATCACGAACGCCTGCGCGAGACCGTTCGGTACGACTTGTTCAGCGTAACTGAAACGACAACCGATCTGGTTCCCGTCACCGAGCAATTTCTCAAAATTAGGCAGATCGTAAGGGGTGGATATGATCAGGATCTCCCGGATGTTCGCCTGCATGAGCACCGAAAGCGGATAATAGATCATGGGCTTGTCGTAGATCGGCATCAACTGCTTGCTGATTGCCATGGTAATTGGATAAAGTCTTGTACCCGAACCTCCGGCAAGTATTATTCCTTTCATATAAAACAGTCTTAAAAATGGATAAAATCAATGAATCAAATTTACCTTTAATTTGCTTCTGAACCAAATCATTCGGTCTGTTTTCGCTCTTCCTGTTCGATTTTGAGCTCTTCAAGCTCAATATCCAGTTCTTCATCGAAGATATCCAGCAGGGGTTCCCTGAACTTCTTGGTAGTGATGTAATTATCCAGGGTAAGCAGGAATGATGGAAGTATGAAAAGATTACACAATAAAGCCATGAGCAGGGTGAAAGAGATCAGGTAACCTAATGCGGAGGTCCCTCCGAAGGTTGAGAAAATGAAAATTGCAAATCCGAAGAACAATACACTGGAGGAGTAGATCATGCTGAAACCGGTTTCCCTGAGCGCAGAGATCACTGATGGCCTGATCTTCCATTGGTTGTATATCAGGAAAAGCCTGTACCTGCCCAGGTACTGTATGGCATTATCCACGGAAATGCCCAGCGCGATGCTGAAAATAATAATAGTGGAGGGTTTGATGGTTATGCCGATGAAGCCCATCATCCCGGCCGTCATGATCAGCGGGATGAGGTTGGGGATCAGGGAAATGATGATCATCCGGGCGGAGCTGAACAGCATGGCCATGAGTGCCGAGATCAGGACGATGGCCAGTACAAGGCTCATGACCAGGTGTTTCATCAGGTATTTGGACCCTTCCAGGTATACAATGCTCGTCCCGGTAACCAGTACGTTGTAATCCGATTGCGGGAAGATGGAATCGATCCGGGGTGTTATTTCATCTTTAATCCGTTGGATATCATAGGTATAGACGTTCCCAAGCTGAGAAGTGATGCGGGTGACCTGCATATTCGTATCCAGGAAAGAGTTCATGATCGTTCGCTTGCCTTCTTCCATTTTAGGAAGATACCTGATCATGAAGTTCAGTTCCTGCGTATTGGGAAGCCCGTAATAACTGGTGTCGCCGTTATAGAAGGCCTGGCGGGCAAATTTGACCACATCGACAACGGAAAGTGATTTGCTTATTTCCGGATATTCACTCAGCAAGAGTTGTAACTGGTCGATTTTTTCAATTGTGGAGTATTTCATCACCCCTCTTTTCTTTTTCGTATCGACAGAAATTTCCAGAGGCATGACCCCTTTGAAATTCTCTTCAATAAAAGAAAGATCGCGGTAAATGGGATCCCGGCGGGCTATATCGTCTACGATCTTACCGGCAGATTTGAGCTGGGTGACCCCTGCAATTCCGACTATGACCACAATCCCGGTGATGATGTAAATCATTGTCCTTTTTTTACTGACGATCCTGACGACGCGGTTGATGATACTGAGTACCAGGCCCGATTCCAGGTGCTGAACATGCCGCTGTTCCGGTGCTTTCAGATAGCTGAAAATGATGGGTACCAATACAAGTGTGAGCACATAAGCAACCAGGATACTTAGAGAAGCAAGGATGCCGAATTCAGTGAGGATTTTGTTGCCTGTGATGATAAACGTGGCAAAACCGGCTGCGGTAGCCGCATTGGTGAGCAGGTTCGTGGTTCCCAGGCGCTGGATCATCCTGGACAAAGCTTTCACTTTGTTCCGGTGCAGCCTGAATTCATGATGAAACTTGGTCAGCATGAAAATACAATTCTCCACGACGATCACGATCATCAGAGGCGGAAGGATGGCTGTCAGGATCGTCAGTTTATATCCCAGCACCACATTCAGCCCCAGGATCCAGGCCACATTGATCAGTACAATGATGAGGGTGAAGAACGCGATCTTGATCGACCGGAAAAACGCCAACAGGATCAGTAACGTGAGCGTCAGGGCTGCTACCACGAAGATAACCTGCTCTTTCTGAAGCTTTTCTGCAATTTTGATCCTTATATATGGTAATCCTGAATAATGGACATTAATATTATGATTTTCGCCGAACTTCCCGGTAAGATCGACGATATCCCTCACCAGCCTGACCCGGTTCTTGTTTTTCAGTTCCTTCTGGTTCAGCGTGACCATCATCAGGGTGGCCCCGGTTTCTTTATTGATCAGGAAACCTTCATAAAAAGGAATCGAAAGCACCACATTCCGCAGGCTGTCAAGCTCTTCCTGGCTCCTGGGCTTATTCTGGAAGACCAGGTTGAAATTCATTTTCCGCTGGACACTGTCTTTTTCCAGTTGATAAATGCGGGCAATCGAAACCACTTCTTCGACCCCTTCCATCGCTTTGATCGAATAGGTCATGTCCCACCATTCGTTGAATTCTTCCAGGGAAAATAACTGGTCGCTTTTAATGCCGATGAACATCACCGAGCCATCCTCCCCGAACATTCTCTTAAAATCGTGGTACCTGATACTGATCGAATCAGTGTAGGGAAGCATTTGCTGGAAATCATAAGAGATCTTCAGACCGGTAGCTTTGTATCCCATGTATCCGGTAAGCGCAAGGATTACGATCAGGTTAAGCAGCCTGTTGCGCAGAATGAAACGGACCAGTATCTGGGGCATTAAAAAATATTATTTTGACTTTATAATAGTTTTGCACAAAATTTGGTGCAAAGTATTAATTGCTCTTCAAATGAAGATCAAAAATAGTTTTTTATAGCATATACGGTTAAAATAAATTATTATACAAATGATAAAATACTTGCTGCTGAGTATGAGTTTATCGCTTTTTGCCCTGCTTCCTTTTGCTTCAGCCCAGGATGCCGGTCAATATGATGAACAGATCGATAAGATCGTTAAAAAGATCAGGCAATATCCTCAACGGACCAAAGACCTGGATGCCCTGAAAGAGAATTTTGATCATGCAAATAAATTGGATAACGATTACATTATGGCCCTGCTGAAGACAGGCCAGCCGGATATCTGGCTGGATATCTACCGGAGCTATACCGGTCTTGACCAACGACAGAAGAAGGTCATGACCATTCCGGAAAAATCGCTGGAGTTATCGGGCATTCAGATCAAAGATTACGAGCGGGAACTGAAAGATTCCAAACACAAGGCCATGTCGTATCATTATGCTTTTGGCGAAAAACTTTTAAAATCAGAAACACAGTCAGACTGGTATCTTGCCTACAAAGAATTTCTGAAGGTAGCCGGGCTGGACCCTTCGTTCAGGGACCTGGATAAATTATTGCGAAAATCAATGCTGAAAGGATCGACCAGTGTGGAATTTGAGTTGCAGAACATGACCGGGAAGAAGATAAGCAACGCGATGGTCGGCCAGCTTACGGTCATTATCCGGGAGTTCAAAAAAGAAAAATACGGCCAGGCTGAGCCGGACTCGACCGGCGATTCTTTTCCGCTTGTCTTCAGGGTATTGCTCAATGATTTGATGGTTGGACAGGATCAGTACAAAGAAGTGCAGTACCAGGAGGAGAGAGATGTTTACAATGGAGAACAGGCAGTCGATACCATTCGATGCCTGATCACTGAAACCCGGCAGCTCAAAAAGGCGCTGCTGTCGGGAAGCATCGAGTATATCGATAAACGGACTCTCCGGATCGTGAACCGGGTTCCGGTTAGGGTCGAATCGATATTTTCCAATGCATACGCCTCCCTGCAAGGGAATCCTGATGCAGCCGGTGATGAAACACGGGAGCTGCTCAAATCGAAGAAAACAGATTTTCCTTCCGCTGATCAGATGATCATGGACGCAACGGAAGAGTTTAGCAGAAAAGTAAGGGAAGTGATCCTTTCAGATTGAACGATTACCAGTTCAGGATCTTGTTGAAGTCATAATTCTCCGGATCAGGAATATATTTTTTCGCCTCCTCATAATCCGCTTCAGTAATGAACTGAAGGTTATTGTTGTAAACCATCATGACTTTCTGCGAGTTGATATTCACCATCCGGGGTTTGACTTTACCCTTTTCATCGGTAACGTCTTTCAGGAAAAGCGGGTAAACGTCGCCCTTCGGGTCAGAGGTGACCATGCATGCCGTCATTCCCTGATCGAATAATATTTTAACTCCCAGCCCCAGCAGTGAGCAATACATCAGGTCAAAGGCAGTAGGGGTGATGCAACGCAGTTCGTAGCCAAGTTCTTCGGGGCGGCTTTTTACGGAAATGTTCAGCTCCTTCAGTTTCCGCTGTAATAACAAATTGAAAATGTGTGCTTTGCTGACATTTCCCAGCTCGGGATGGCCATGGTCATCATAAGTGAAGCTGATGTTGGTGGATTCTATTTCAGCATCCGTCATAAAATGAAAAACGCCTTCGCTGACAATGGCCACGCCATAATCGATGCCGAGGATCTTTCTTTTAATGATGGAGGAAATGATCATCCGGGTGATCTTATCGAATGAAACGTGCGTTTTGTTGAACATTTCAGGAATGATGATCATGGGAAGATGGCATGCTCCGCCGATACCGAAAGCCAGGTGGCCAGCTTCCCTGCCCATGGCCGAGATGATGAACCAATTGCCGCTGGTGCGCGCATCTTCGTATATTGTTGAGGCGATCCTCACCCCTTCTTCTTTTGCCGACTGGTAGCCGAAAGTAGGTTGTCCTTCAGGCAAAGGAAGGTCGTTGTCGATGGTTTTCGGAACGTGGATGTTCTGGATGTCCACCTGGTGTTCATGCAGGTATTTCGAGATCCGGTTTGCCGTCGAAGCGGTGTCGTCGCCGCCGATCGTGACAAGCAGCTTGATGTTGTACTTCACGAAAAAGTCACTGTTGAACTCCGAATCTTTTGGTTTATGCCGGCTCATCACGAGGGCTGATCCACCCTGGTTCTTGATCTTGTCCGCAAGCTCAAAGTCAAATTCGACCATTTTGGGAGTGCTGGTAAACAGGGTCTTATACCCTTCGTGCATCCCGATAACACGGTAACCGTCTTTCAGAAAAACTTTGGCTATGGTGCTGATAACTGTATTGATGCCCGGCGCAGGTCCGCCTCCGGCAAGTATTATAATGGCTTCTTTCATAATCGGATGAGAATTAATTTGTTTAAGAGGGTGCAAAAGTAGAAAGAAATGGCTTACTCTCAGCGCCTATCTTACAACATACTGCACAACGGCCCGGTTTTGCTGCTCAAGAAGTATCTCTTTATCCCTCAGTACCATTTCCATGGCTTTCTCACTGAAATGCCTGATGGTGATCAGTTCCAGGCCATCGTTGTACCTGACGCTGTATTTTTGATGCAGCCCTGTGATCAGTTCACCGAGCCTGGTGTGATGATCCACGCAGAATGACAGCGTCAGTGCTGAATTCTGAATAATGTTCATGTGGATGGAATGGAGGGAAAGCAGCGAAAAAACGTCATTGAATACCGTTTCATCGATGAATGAAAGATCACGCGTAGATAATGATATCAATACCTGGTCAAACTTGAAGATGAAACTGGGTATCGAGGTGTCGGATTCCGCCCCGGAATGGATCAGGGTGCCTGGCAGGTCCGGGTTGTCAAATGACCTTACCTGGAGCGGGATGTTTTTATTCTGAAGCGGTTTAACGGTTTTGGGATGGATGACCTTTGCGCCGTAATAAGCCAGTTCGGTAGCTTCTGAATACGAGATCTGGTCGAGCTTTATGGTCTGGCGGAAATGCTTCGGGTCGGCATTCAGGATGCCCGGGACATCTTTCCATGTGATCACTTCATCCGCATCCAGAAGGTTCGCCAGAATGGAAGCCGTATAATCCGATCCTTCTCGCCCCAGCGAAGTGCTGCGGCCTTTCTCGTCCGAAGCGATAAAGCCCTGGGTCAGGATGATCGGGATCACGTCTTTCTTCTCTGCGAGCAATGGTTTTAAATAGAGGTTTGCCTGTTCCTGGCTTTTTTCCCAGTCAATGCTGGCTTCCCTGAAAGATGAATCGGTTTTGAGGATCGTACGGATATCCTTCCACTCGTGGTCAATGCGAGCTGCCGCGAGCGAATGGCTGACGATTACACTGGAAACCAGTTCGCCATAGCAGATCAGCCGGTCGTAGAACTCAGCATAATTAACAGGTTTCGATGATTCGGCCAGCCGTGCAAGTTCGTCCCAATATTCACCGGTTTCTTTGTAAACCGGATCCGAGGGGTCCGGGAATATTCCGTCAATGAGTTCATTATGGTAAGAAATGATCTTTTTCAGGAGAAGACCTTTATTATCCGATGCGTTGAAACTGGCATGGATAAACTCCTCCAGCGCATTGGTTGTTTTGCCAAGAGCTGATACGACGATGATCAGGGTTTCGCCCGGGTACCTCTGGAGGATAACCGGGAGTTTTTGTATTGCATTTGCTGAATGAAGGACCCCTCCTCCGAATTTGAATACTTTCATCAGTTCAGATCGTCAAAACCACGGGCAAAAGTAATACTTTTGCAGGTCTGATCAGGTAAATGGGAGATTGAAAACAGAAGAACTTATCAGGTTGTACGCAGCCACCCCGCAGGTGCTGCAGATAGTCGACGAACTGAAGAACCGGTCCCTGCCCAGGATACACCTGAAAGGGCTGGCCGGCTCCTCTTCGGCATTGGTGAAAGCCGCTGTTTTTCACCATCTGCAGCGTAACCACCTGGTCATCATGAACGATCCCGAATCGGCCGCTTACCTTTACAACGACCTCGAGGCCCTTTTTCATGAAAAGGGCCAGCCATACGAACATAAGAACACGCTGTTTTTTCCCACAATATACAAGCGCCATTTTGAATTTGACCGCCCCGACCGTACCAATATGCTGATGCGTTCGGAAGTGATGAGCCGGCTGGTATCTTCAAATAAAAAAACCATTATTATAAGCTACGTGGAAGCCCTGGCGGAAAAGGTCGTCCGAAAAAGGGTGCTCACAAAAAATACGCTGAAGCTGAAGGTAGGGGAGAAGGTGTCGCTTGATTTTGTTGCGGATGTGCTGAATGAATATGGTTTCGACCGGGAGGATTTCGTTTATGAACCCGGCCAGTTTTCCATCCGCGGCGGTATCCTGGATGTTTTCTCTTTTGCACATGACCTTCCGTTCCGCATTGAATTTTTTGGCGAGGAGGTGGAATCCATCCGTTCTTTCGATCCCGCGACGCAGTTGTCCAGGGAAAAGATGGACCGGATCACCATCTTGCCGGACCTGTCGGAACGCCTGGAAGTAGAATCCCGCGAGTCATTCCTGGAATTCCTGCCGCCCGGGGCAACGATCTGGGTGGGGGACCTGCCAGGCCTTATAGACCTGGCAAGTCTGTACGAGGAAAGATTGCAGAAATTGATCGAAACGGATTCTACCGGTGTTTTTCCCGCCAACATGAAGGAACATTTTGTGGGAAAGGAAGACTTTCTGAAGCAACTGCTGGATCATGCTGTCGTGGAATCGGGCAGCCAGCCTTTCCTGGAACCGGGCCTGAGTCCTGAATTCGATACTGCTCCCCAGCCTTCTTTCAATAAAAACTTCGACCTGCTGACTGCCAACCTGGAAGAAAATACAAGGATCGGGATCGGCAATTTCATCCTTTCCGATAATCCGAGACAAATTGAGAGGATTTACACCATTTTTGAGGATCTGAAAGCCGGGAAACTGCAGGACCGGATGTTTGAATTTTCGACCCTGAATATTTCCGTACATGAAGGTTTTATCGACAAAGGTCTGAAACTTGCCCTGTACACGGATCACCAGATATTTGAAAAGTACCACAAGTTCCACCTTAAAGACAGCTACAGCAGCCGGGAAGCCATAACCCTGAAAGAACTGTACAACCTGAACCCCGGCGATTACATCACCCACATCGATCACGGGATTGGCCGTTACGACGGGCTGGAACGCATCGACGTCAATGGACGGCAACAGGAAGCGATCCGCATCATATACAAAAACAACGATCTGCTTTATGTCAGCATTCATTCGCTGCACCGGATCGCCAAGTACATCGGAAAGGACGGCGCCGAGCCGAAGATGGACCGGCTTGGCTCAGGGGCCTGGAACCGGCTGAAAGCCAAAACGAAAAGCCGGGTCAAGGATATTGCGAAGGAACTCATCCAGCTTTATGCCCAGCGAAAAAAAGCGGAAGGCTTTGCCTTTGCTCCCGACACTTACCTGCAGACAGAGCTCGAAGCCTCGTTTATCTATGAAGATACTCCTGACCAGGTCAAATCAACTGCAGATGTGAAGACCGACATGGAAAAGACTTTCCCGATGGACCGCCTGATCTGCGGAGATGTGGGCTTCGGCAAAACCGAGATCGCGATCCGGGCGGCCTTTAAAGCGGTAGCTGACAGCAAACAGGTGGCTGTTCTGGTGCCAACTACCATTCTCGCCCTGCAGCATTACAAGACGTTCCGCGACCGGCTGAAGGATTTTCCCTGCACAGTAGATTACCTGAACCGCTTCAAGAGCGTTAAAAAGCAGAAAGAGACCCTGAAAAACCTGGAAGAAGGCAAGCTGGACGTCCTGATCGGTACGCACCGCCTGCTCAGCCAGGATATCAAATTCAAAGACCTGGGACTGCTGGTCATCGATGAGGAGCAGAAGTTCGGAGTAGGGGCAAAGGAAAAATTGAAGCAGCTAAGGGTGAACGTGGATACACTCACGCTGACGGCCACACCGATCCCGCGCACCCTGCAGTTTTCGCTTATGGGCGCCCGCGACCTTTCGATCATCAACACCGCGCCGCCAAACCGTTACCCGATCCAGACCGAGGTGCGGCCGTTCGGTGAGGAGATTATCCGGGAAGCCATCCTTTACGAGGTTTCCCGCGGAGGACAGGTGTTTTTCGTGCATAACCGGGTATTGAACATCCACGATGTGGAGCGAATGCTTAAAACCTTTCTTCCCAACATTACCGTCGGGGTGGCGCACGGCCAGATGGACGGCACTCATCTCGAAAGCGTGATGCTCGATTTCATCGACGGGGTGTACGATGTGCTCCTGGCCACGACCATCATCGAATCCGGGCTGGATATACCGAATGTCAACACGATCATCATCAACGATGCGCACCACTTCGGCCTGAGCGACCTGCACCAGTTGCGCGGCAGGGTAGGGCGCTCCAACCGGAAAGCCTTCTGCTACCTGCTGGCGCCGCCGGTATCCCTGCTCACCGACGAAGCCCGCAAGCGGCTCAAAGCCATCGAAGAATTCTCCGACCTCGGCAGCGGCTTCAACATCGCCATGCGCGACCTCGACATCCGCGGGGCGGGAAATATACTGGGTGCCGAGCAGAGCGGGTTCATCTCCGAGATCGGTTTCGAGATGTACCACAAGATCCTCGACGAAGCCATCCAGGAACTGAAAGAGACCGAATTCCCCGGCTTGTTCGAGGATGACGGAAAGCCAAAGCCTTTCGTGAAAGATTGCCAGATCGAGACCGACCTGGAGATCCTCATCCCCGGCGATTACATCACCAACTCCACCGAACGGCTGATCATTTACAAAGAACTTGACAACGCTGAGACGGAAGAAGCGCTGGAAGCCGCACGTACCCGGATGATCGACCGGTTCGGGCCCATTCCGAGGCAGGCAGAAGACCTGTTCAACACCATCCGCCTGCGCTGGCTGGCCAGGAAAGCCGGTTTTGAGAAGATTATCATGAAGAACGAACGGTTTATCGGCTTTTTCGTAAGCAACCCTGAGTCACCTTACTACAAATCCCCGGAATTTGCCTCCATGCTGCGTTTTGTGCAGGATAACCCTTCAATCTGCCGCATGAAGGAGAACGAGAGCCGGTTATCGCTGACGTTCAGGAACGTAAAGAGCGTGAGGGATGCGATCAGGTTGTTGCAGAGGATGGCTGGGTGAAGTTTTCCCAATGTTCCGTCCCTGACGGGACGGGAAATGTTTTCCACTAATCCGTTTTCTACCGATGTGTCGTGCCTGACGGCACAATCGAGGCATTCCCATTACCCGGTTTCTACCGATATATTGTGCCTGACGGCACAATCGAGGCATTCCCATTACCCGGTTTCTACCGATATATTGTGCCTGACGGCACAATCATTGCATCCCGTTATCCGGTTTCTACCGATATATTGTGCCTGACGGCACATGCGGAATGTGATATTATTATCCCGCCAGGGATAAAATATCGGTAGAAAAACAGCAGACAAACCATTCCCCTTGTCCCGTTAGGGACAACATATCGGTAGATGATGGGTCCGGGAAAAATTAACCGTCCCGTTAGGGACGGAACAGATTAAATGGCATAATGTTTGCAACAAATGCAATGTCCATCATGGACAAGAATCCCACCTGAGATTTACCCAACCCTTTCGAAAATTTTAATCTTTTTTATTAATTATTTAAAAATTAATGAGATATGCCAAACACCTACACTCAAATTCACATCCATGCCGTTTTCTCCGTGCAAAACAGAATTTGCCTGATTTCAGATTCCTGGAAAGATCAACTTTACAGGTATATCACGGGAATAATTCAAAATAATGGTCATAAATTATTGATCATTAACGGTATGCCTGATCATATCCACATTTTGTTCGGTTTCAGGCCTACCCAGTCTTTATCCGATCTCATGCAGGACGTTAAAGGTGACTCTTCACGATGGATAAATGAGAAAAAGTTGATTAAAGGCCGATTTTCCTGGCAGGAAGGGTATGGTGCTTTTTCTTACTCTAAGTCGCATGTCTCAAGCGTAATTAAATACATTCAAAACCAGGAGATACATCATCGTAGATTATCATTTCTTGAAGAATAAAAAAAGATGCTGGATGATTTTGGGGTGGATTATAACGAACGGTATTTATTCAAACCAGTAGAATAATATTGTGTGAATTGTTCCGTCCCTAACAGGACGGGCGACGGTTTCCCCTAATCCGCTTTCTACCAATATGTTGTGCCTGACGGCACAACCGGTGCTATCCCGTTATCCGTTTTCTACCGAAATATTGTGCCTGACGGCACAATCGGTGCAATCCCGTTATCTGTTTTCTACCGATGTGTTGTGCCTGACGGCACAATCGGTGCAATCCCGTTATCCGGTTTCTACCGATATATTGTGCCTGACGGCACAATCGAGGCATTCCCGTTATCCGGTTTCTACCGATATATTGTGCCTGACGGCACATGCGGAATGTGATATTATTATCCCGCCAGGGATAAAATATCGGTAGAAAAACAGCAGACAAACCATTCCCCTTGTCCCGTTAGGGACAACATATCGGTAGAGGACCTGACGGCACATGATTAATTAATCCCTACCGGGGGATTCACCTTCTTTGATTATTATTTCACTTCACAGTGCCATCTGTTGGTTTTTGACCAGAACAGAAAAAAACTACCTTTACATCTTACGAGTCAATACACGATGAAAAACAAACTATTTTTATTTTGCCGGATCAACCTTATTTTGCTCACGACATGCAGCAAGGAAGATATACTGATCGATCCGGACAGTAACGTTTACCGTTAATTGTTATGCACGGCAAATCTTAAAATTAGGATATTATTAGTCAGAGAACAAATTATGAAGAACACTACCTTTAGATTCAAGTGGTTCATGACCGGATTATTTCTCGTCATGATCGGTGCGTTGCAAGCCCAACCGGCGGATGCGATCCTTGGCAAATGGCTGAATGAAGACAAGGATGCCCATATCCAGATTTACAAGGAAAACGGTAAATATTACGGTAAGATTGTCTGGCTGGAAGAGCCAAATGAACCAGATACCGGGCTTCCCAAGCTGGATGACGAAAACGAGGATGAATCATTGCGCACAAGGCCTGTTATGGGACTTATCCTGCTTAAGGATTTCATTTATGACGGGGATGGCGAATGGGAAGACGGGACAATCTATGACCCGAAGAACGGTAAAACGTATGATTGTTACATGAATTTCGGCGACACTGGCATTCTCAAGATCAGGGGATACATCGGGATCTCCTGGATCGGGAGGAATACTTACTGGACCCGGGTTGAATAAACGATAAAATGGTCGCTATTTTCCGTAAAACGGACAGCTTTTAACGGCATCTTCCTGGCCGCTTTCGCAGGTTGTCCACAATTCCGGTGTGATTTTATTTTCTACCATGTGCTTGTGGATGTATTTGCAAGATGTGCCATTCACCCCTGCAAGAATTTGTTCAACTTCCCTCATGATGGCATCACTCGTCACATTTTCCTCAAAATTTTCTTTGAAAACGCGGTAATGGATGCTTTCAACGTCAAGAAAAAGGCCTGCCAGGATCAGTTTGACCCGGTTAACATACTGGGAATAATAAAGCCCCCGGTCATAATCCTGAAGGACATAAAGTCTTTGTTTTCTCTTTCGGGTTTGTCTTACGATGATAAAATTTAGCAAATAACCAACTGCGGCCAGCGCAATCCCAATAGCCCACAGTGCCAGGTTCGAATCGATCCCGATGGCTTTGGCCACGGTAACCCCGCTCGCTGCCCCGATTGTCATTGTCGGCAACGATTTCAGAAGATCCTTTGACGTGTTGCCGAAATTCAGGCTGTCTTTGATGGATTCCAGGTTTGCTTCCCGCAATTTTTCATTTTCACTGAAATTCAATTCCCTGCCTTTGTAGACTGTTTCAAGGCTTCTCAGAGATGATCTGATGGTTACTGTGGCGCTATAGACGTAACTTTTTTCATCATCGGTTCCAACGGCTGCCTTATCTTCAATATTCTTAAGGTCAGTTTCAGCAAATGTGGCCATCATTCTGGATGTTTCATCATTTGAGAATTTTCCTGACAATGCCCAGGCCAGGCGCACTGCCGTTGCAGTCGGAAGTAATGTGGTTTTTGACATGTTTGTACCCTTTCTGTAAGACTTTTTAATTGGTCAAGCGTAATATTTAATCAGTTCTGCTTATGATTGAAAGCTTGATGGTAGCCTGGTTTTTACCAGCCTCCAGCTGGCACAGGTAAATACCGTTCTGCAAACCGGGCAGACTGTTTGTCAGGGTATGGGTCCCTTTTTCTTTCACCTCATCGACAAGTTGCATGACTTTTTTACCCGCTAAGTCATAAATAGCCATTGAAACCTTTATTCTTTCAGGCAATGAATAGGTAAAAACCGTCTGGTCCGTTACCGGGTTGGGATGGTTCTGCATCAGGTTGAATAATGCAGCCCCGTTATTCTTTTCATCAATCCCAACCACAAGTGAGGCTTGTTTCAGGACGATCTCATTATTCATATCGAAAAAAACATTCGTTGGCTGAACATCGAAATTAAAGTAGAACATTTGCTGGTTTACATCATTCATCACCCTGATGGTGGTATCGTTTCCGTTAATGAAATAAATACGCAGCTCGATAGGGATTGGGAAAAAGTCGGCATTGGTCTGCACTTGGTTAACAAAGAATCTCACGTCCCAGGTTCCGTTTCCATTGTTGTGGATTATGTATTCGTTATGATAGACCGGATGATTGGGCTGTTTCACCCATGAATTGAAGAACCAGTCGAGTTCTTCGCCGGTCGATTCTTCCAGTTTGGCCTGGAAATCTTCTGTTACGGCATTTTTATATTTAAATTCTGCGGTATCGGTAGCATAATCATAGATTGCACTGAAGAAAAGTTCATCTCCAAGGGAATATCTCAGCAAGTGTAAAATACAGGCACTTTTGCAGTACGTCACCGCGTAATTGAATAGAATACTGTTTGGCGGTGTATCTTCAGCCCATTCGGGAACATAAACCGGCCATCCCGGGTTATTTCCAAGATAATAATTAGCATTCTGGTTTACATCATTTTTATAGGCTGCGTAGCCTCCATTGGACTCCCACCAGAAACTTTCCGACCAGGTTGCAAAGCCTTCATTGAGCCACAGATCGGCCCAGGTACCGGGACTGATCATATCCCCGAACCACTGGTGGGCAAATTCGTGGCAGATCAGGCTTTCATACCAGCAACCGGGACAAATGCTTGTAATGGTCTGATTTTCCATACCTCCCCATGTAAACTCCTCATTCAGCGAAGCAAAACCATCTTTTTCGAATGGATGTTCCCCATAATGTTCTGAAAAATAATCAGCCATCGCAGGGATGATCTGCATCATGCCGTAAGGATTTTCGTCATCATTATAGTAAAACCTTATCGGCATAGGTTCACCGGGAGTTGAAGGGCGGGCCCAGTATACGATATCCAGGTTCCAGTCCATTTTTGCCGAAAGGACCACCAGGTAAGTTGCAACCGGATCGCGGCTGACCCAATGATAAAATGTCGCGTAAGAAAAGGAAGTTGAATCTTCCAGCCGCCCGTTGGAGACAAGCTTTACACCCAATGGAACCTTTGCCGTAATATCGACCGTAGCTTTATCGGATGGCCTGTCGTAACAGGGAAACCATTTCCGGGCTCCCTCAGGTTCATTGTCGGTGAACAAAAACCCGTTATTCACGTAAAATGCATTATCTTCCACATCCAGATGAGCGTATGATATATATACCTCAACGATCTCTCCGGGATTATATACCCTGTTCAGTGTTATGGAAAGGGTGTCATCACTATGGGTAAAAGTGGAACCTGCAATCGCTACAGCCTTAATATCAAGCGAGCTATTCACCGCGTTAAGCTTGATCATGTTCAATGCCGTATCGACCCTGAACCGGATGATCACGTCAGCATCAAACGATTGTGGATAGGGGCTCTCAAAATTATTCATGAAATCGAACTCCAGGGTATAATTTAAGATGTCAAAACTATGCCGCGGGGAATTTTCACTTCTTGTGCCGGTTAATTGATTCTTTGATGCTGACTTTTTCATCGAGCAGAGGTGAGCACCTTTTTGTGAATGGTAATCCTGGCCATTACCGCTAAGAAATGCAAAGAACACAATAAGTAAAAGCATTGCCTTTTTCATAGGTTAAGTTTTATCGGTGAATAAAATTTAAAGGTACTAAAATCAATGAGAAAATGATCAAAGAATCAGTAAATGGAGCCGGTCGGGCAGGAAACGCGCAAATGATCAATCAGTGCCGCCGATTAATACATCTTTCCGGATAAAAATATTTCCGCCGGTTTTATTATTGATCACCTGGTTAAACACTTCCTGCACTGTAGGACCAGGGGGCGTGAACCGGTAATTTACCGATGGCCATTGTTCCAGGCTGTTCAATGCTCCCAGTATGAGATAGGAAGAATTTTGGGTTGCTTCCAGGTAATTTCCCGGCCCGCCTGTCATATCCTTGATGCCGATGGATGCGCTTTCTGCCGGGTTATGAGTCCCATTGACAATATTTCCGTAAGAAAACTCGATAATATTGGTTGTTTCATACAATCTGACCGAGAACGACAGTTTTGCAGACGCTAACGCACTGTAGGAGAAGACATTTGTCCACTCAACGATAAACACCCTTGCAGGCGGAATCCCTTCGGTTTTATACCGGATATTATCCGCGGCGCTGGTTACCAGGTCGTCCCACCAGGGAGCAATGACTGCAGAGGGTTCATCGGAAGAGAAAAGGATCATATTATCTGCACCTGCCTGTCCTGGGCCTCCGGTATTAAAGGAAATCCAACCGTTGGTACTGATCCTGGCCTGGGAATAAGAAATGCCAAGATAGTTGAAATCAAACCCGATATTTACATCTGAGTATTCATTATCACCGGTGGGCCCAATTATTGCACCCGTAAGATATTCCATTCCAGGCGGGAACGTAGTCAACTGGTAAGAGGAAATGTAGTTTGCCGGATCAATCCCATCAGTGATATAAGAATCTCCCGTCCCGTAGAATTCTACTGTACCTGCGGCGGGAGTGAACGTGCCGGAATTGAGCCAGTCGCCAATGGTTTTAAGGTAGCCTGAACCGGTCACCTCAAGATGATGACCCGGATGAATGATACAATCCCCCGTAAAAGTAAGTTGTGCATTATTCAAAAGGTAAAGGTTTTTACAGTCTTCACCGACATGAAAATCCCCTTCAATAACCGGCCAGAAATCGGGAATGGCTGCGGGACTGATCACCACATCGACCGGTTCGACCGGAACCATATTATTTTCCCAGTTGGCAGGATCATTCCAATTCCCTGAATTTCCGCCTGTCCATAAAAATTCCGACCTGGTGATATAACCATCCGCATAGTGATCAGCAGTTGGGTTGTCATCCAACGGCAGGCCCAGTTCAGCGTTTATGTACTGGCATGAACTGCCGCTGTTATTCCAGGTTATTGAAGAAGACCCGCCAGAATACAGGAACGTCAGGTACATCAGCACACTGCCATCTTCCAGGCTGACACTGTTGCCTGCCCAGTCTGTAATTAAACTGCCGGGCACCCCGGCAGTGGCTGTGAAAGAGGTCTCTATTTCAGCAGTTGGGATCGCTTTCACGAACCCGAGCACGGCAGGATTGTAATTTAGCGTAAGGTGGCCTGAACTGATCTCTTCAAATTTCCAAACCCTTACGGTGAAAGTGAAAAAATTCCCCCCGGAAGCAAAAGTCGTATCAATTTTAGCTATTGGGGCATCCATTGAAATGACTTTCCCATTGAAATAATAATCTCCCGGGGGCTGATCATACGCAGGGATACCGTACCTGCCGATGTACCCGAAATGATTTCCTTCAGTAAGCCATGTCAGGCTGGTTGTGCCAGTGAGATAACCGAACTGGATATCTGTAATAGGTGCGCCGTCATCCAATGAAATAATGCTTCCGTCAAATGTCATGGTAATTCTTCTGTTCCCTCCGGTCCCGGCAGAATCTGTAAGTACGAGAATTCCGTTCGTTTCATTGAAAACCGCATGGGCCGTATGGTTCACAAAGGTTAAAACCGACGGGTCATATTCGAAGCTGAGATTAAATCCTTGTAAGCTGTCGAATTCAGTCACAATTACAGGTACATTCAGCAAGCCGGGTACATTCGACCCAATTAGCGGGAGATAAGTTTTCGGGGCGTACGCGCAGATGGTATTAATGCAATTGGTGGCAACGGGGTATCCGTGCGGTAATCCGGGGATACCATCATATTGCCAGTTGTATTGGCTGCATTGTTCAATGGCAGGTGCGGTTTGATTCGGGTAGTTCACCACCAGGGTCATCACAATACCACCATTCGGATTGATACCGGCAGTACCTTGTTCATTCAGATCCCAGATAACCGGAGGGCAAAAACTTTCACTGTTCATGGCCCCGGGATCATCGACATGAAAATTTACACTAAAAATCCTTGTCCATCCGGCCGTGGATAAATAAGTCACTGTGTCCGAATTCTTCTGAATGGCACCATTTACATTTTCCTGAGGCCCTGTAAATCCAAACAATATCATGCCACTGGATGAATTGCCAGTGGACACTGTCGGAGGATAAGGAGGCATTACCCCATATCCGTCGATAAAATCACCGAATGAAATAAATTCAAGTAAATCATCAGGGTAAAAAAACCGGACATTCATTCCGAATAATTGCTGACCGGCGGTATCACACTGGAATTCGACATCCAGTGTATAGGTTTGCGTGGCACAATCATATGCAGGGTTGGCAAATCTTACAGTTACCTCATGTTCGGTTGCCTTTGCATAAAATCCTGTCAAAAATACCAGGAATAATAAGATGGGTGTTATTCCTTTGATTTTCATAATAATGGGTTATGGAAATTAAATCCACCGAACAAATGTACTCAAATTTTATTGACATGAAAAGTGGCTGTAGCCAGGGTACAAAGACCGATCAGGGTATCCTGTAAAACTGCTGCTGGTAGTTATTACCGGTACCCTGACCGAAAATGTTTTTTACTAAAGAATGAATCTAAGACAGTTGAGCTGTCGCCAGCGGGAATTTATTTTACCAGTAACTGTTTCAACGCTTCGTTTTCCTTCTTAAGCTCAATTACATAAAGAGTAAGTTCTTCGATTTTCTGCAGGAGTATGGCATCCATTTCACCCAGGTTATTGCCGTTTGTAATCACCTCTTCTGCTGACGGGACTCCCGGTAAATGCTTGTTTTCACCGATAAACCGCTCAACCTCTGCCAGCGGCATGAGTTCATAGTTTTCATCAAAGACGAAGTCGCTCCATCCTGTCAGGGATACTTCCACCTGTTTGCATTTGATATTTCCGTTCACGGATAATTTTTCGGTAGGATTGGTAGTGCCAATTCCTACGTTACCGACAGAGAGAATAAGGAAATTGCCGGAGTTTAGAAACTCAGCGTCCATGATTCCGTTACGCATCTGGTATTGCCGTGTGCTGTAATTAAAATACATGAATTCACGCCATGAATTGCTTGGTGCATCAAAGCATGACTGAAGCATTTCGTGGGTAGTCCCGTTTTTACGGAAAGAAATGTTAAACAAGTCGCCGGTAGCGCCATTTTTAATACGAAATTGTCCTATCGCCCGCATCGTTGTGCCTGTATACGAACTTTCGAAAATCATATTGGCAATATTTTCTCCATTATTGATATGGAATTTTGCAGAAGGGCCAAAATCCGTGCCTGTGCCCACCCCAATATTACCGGTATTAAGGTTGAAAATATTATTCCCGCTGGTAGCCCACTCCTGTGACTGTACATTGGAGATGCTGAAGATCAACATTGTGAAGATCAAACCGGTCAAGATGGTAATCGACTTTTTCATATAGTTGGATTTTTAGAATTACAAATTGAATTTTATGGTAATGATCACTGTTTGATTAGTTTATAAGAATTACTTTCATTTCCTGCAAGTATCCTGATAATATATATTCCCGGATTCTGATCCGACAGGTCGAATTCGAACCGGTCCAATCCTTCCAGTTTTTGCTGAATTATGGTATTACCCATTACGCCTGAAACATGCAGTTGATAAAGTTGTTCAGGTTTTTCATCCAGCAGCAGGGTGAATTTTCCTTCGGTCGGATTAGGATAAATCTTAAATGCTTTTCCGTCCAGAAAAGGCTCAAAGGTGACGTTTTCCCCGGGAGCAGGATTTGAGACGATCGCGCTCTGGTACGAACTGCAAAAATTCTCAAAGGTGATTGAGGCCAGCATTTCAGCTCCCGATTGCACGAAAGTGCCTGGCATAAGGAAAATCTTTTGCCCGGCGATCAGGTTCACATCGGCTCCGTTTTGCACGATAAAGGTAGTCCCCTCACCGGCGACATAGATAATTTCCAGTGCATCGTAGCATTCCGCTGCTCCGCCCGGAACCACAATACCCTGAAGCGTGTCATTTACTGGCAGACTGTCAGGATCAGTGGTACTGATGCAATCGATCGCGACGGGGTAACCGTGGGGATACCCCGGAATACCGTCGTACTGCCAGTTGAACTGAACACAGTGCTCTGTTGCCGGAGCCGAACCTGACCCTTCCACAACAGTTATGATGATACCAGCAGCTATCCCTCCGTTTGCACCTTCATTTAAATCCCAGATCAGGGGCGGACAGAAAGATTCAATGTCAAACGAACCGGTATCTTCGACCTGGAAGCTGGCATTATAAATTTTGGTCCATCCTGTTGTTGAAAGGAACAGGGAGGCGGTGCCTGTTTTCTGAATCGCTCCGTTGATGTATTCCTGTGGCCCTTCAAAACCAAAAAGCGTCATGCCGGAAGATTGATTTCCGGTCGATTTGAGCGGTGGGTTCGGATTCATCGGACCATAACCTTCAGCAAATTCTCCAAAAGCAATAAATTCCAGTATATTCTCAGGGTAAAAAAAGCGAACATTCATTCCAAAAAGTTGCTGATTCTCCATATCACATTGATATTCAACATCTACCGTGTAGACCTGTGTGGCAAAGTCATATTCAGGATTAGCGAACCTGACCGTTACTGCGGGACATTGTGCCGTTACCAGGGAAATGGAAAACAGAATGTAGATGATGAACAAAATGGAAAATATTTTTGCTCTCATAGCTTAATTCGTATTAAAGAGTTCATGCTGCAACACCATTGTATTTGTATTTCAGCTGTTTAGGAAAAAAAAGTGTGTTAGAAAAACACACTAAATTAAACATTAATCATTAAAAGTTCAAATGGTTATATGAAAAAGACATAGAAAAGCAGCATTTATTCATACAAAGAATAGTTTTCCATCCTTTCATTAACTCGTTTCCTGACGGAGATGATCGAATTCTCATCCGTGATGTTATGAAGCACTTCATCAATGAGATCCACGATCCAGGGCATATGCTCCTCCTTAAGGCCCCTGGTCGTGACTGCCGGGGTTCCTATTCTGAGTCCTGAAGTCTGGAAAGGGGATCTGCTGTCGAAAGGAACCATATTCTTATTGACCGTAATGTCGGCGCTGACCAGTGCATTCTCAACCTGGCGGCCGCTGAGATCCGGGAACTTATTTCGCAGGTCGATGAGCATCAAATGATTATCCGTGCCTCCGGAGATAACATGATACCCTTTGTCAACAAAGGCACGGGACATCACCGAGGCATTTTTCTTCACCTGAAGGATATACTCGAAGTACTCATCGGTCAGTGCTTCTCCGAAAGCTACGGCTTTGGAAGCTATGACGTGTTCCAGCGGGCCTCCCTGCACACCAGGGAACACCGCGGAATTGATGAGTTGCGACATCATCCTGATCTCACCTTTCGGGGTAGCCCATCCCCATGGATTCTCAAAGTCCTTGCCCATCAGGATCATGCCGCCACGGGGGCCGCGAAGGGTTTTGTGCGTGGTGGTTGTGACCACATGGCAATATGGCATCGGATCATTTAATAAACCCCTGGCTATTAATCCTGCCGGGTGCGCGATGTCTGCCATCAGCAATGCATTGACTTTATCGGCGATCTCCCGCATACGTTTATAATCCCAATCGCGTGAGTAAGCTGAAGCTCCTGCTATGATCATCTTAGGTTTTTCACGAAGTGCGATTTCTTCCATCTTATCGTAATCAACCAAGCCGGTTTCCTGGCTCACGCCATATGCAACCGGTTGATAAAGAATGCCTGAACTATTCACCGGTGAGCCATGCGAAAGGTGGCCTCCGTGTGAAAGGTCCAGCCCCATGAATTTATCCCCCGGTTTCAGGAATGCAAGAAAAACAGCCATGTTGGCCTGTGCCCCGGAATGCGGCTGCACATTGGCAAATTCACAGTTGAAAAGCTCTTTGGCCCTCTCTATGGCAAGCTGCTCCGTTTCATCCACGAACTGGCAGCCTCCATAGTATCTCTTGCCGGGATACCCTTCGGCATATTTATTGGTCATTACCGAGCCCATAGCCCGTAACACCTGGTTGCTGACAAAATTCTCCGATGCGATCAGTTCAAGCCCGTGCAACTGTCTTTTCTTTTCCTTTGCCAGGATACGAAATACTTGATTGTCCCGTTTCATAAAGTATAATAATTGAATTATTCTGCGTTAAATATACCTGACAAAAGTAATGAATTCACCGGAATATGAAAGCTTAGCATCCATTCCATTTCAATTTTTGTAATTTTATCAATATCTTAGTAAACCGTGGTATTCAGGAACCTTCTCACAGCTTTTGCCCTTATGTTCACCTTCCTGCCTGGTTCCTCAGGTCAGGATGTGAAGATCGGATGCACCCAGGTGCAACCGAATGGTGATGTCGTGATACGATGGGACCCACTTGATATTGGCAGCTCATTCAGCGATTACACGGTTTATTATGCGCACCAGTTGAATGGCCCTTATACTGTTCTTGATGTCATTACGATCATGGCTCAGGACAGCGTTCTTCATTCGAATGCAGGCGGACACCTCGATACGCTGTTTTATTATGTTCAGACGGATCAGGGCACTGCTGGCATGACTATCACCGATACACTTGCAACGATGTACCTAAATTCAGTCACAAATGATGATGAAATTGTCGATTTTAACTGGAGCCCGTTGCATTATCCTGAGCCATTTCTCCCGGAAATGTACCCTAAGTATTATCTGTACCGTGAATTTCCACCCGGTAGCTGGACTGTTGTCGATTCAGCCCAGGACCGCTCGTTAAACTATCATTTCTGGGATTGCAACGGGAGCAATGATACCGTCAGGTTCAGGATCGGTGTGCGAAATGAGGATCCGGTTTGCCTTTCATACTCCAATCAGGTCAGCCGGTTGCTTAAAAATTTAAAAAAACCTGCACAGCCTGTAATAGACTCGGTAAGTATCGGAGGCCCTGACCTGAATTGTACCATTGGATGGCAACCAGGCCTTGACCCGGATATTGCCGGCTATATCATTTATCGTGTTTCCGGTACGATCGATTCGGTTGGCTATGCTGACGGGAAAGAAACTTCGTTCTACCTTGATGAAGCGTCGGATCCCTGCACAGGCCCGGTAAAATATGTGCTTTCGGCGATCGATTCGTGCGGAAATAAAAGCCCGCTTTCGTTCAGGCCTCACAATTCCCTTTATCTTTACCAGGTTACCTATGATCCTTGCCTGATGATCAATACACTGACATGGAACGAATACAGGAACTTTGATCCGCCCATCCAGGGTTATTCCGTTTACTTCAGCGAAAATGGAGGGCCTTATCAAATCCTCGTAAACCTGGATACAAACAGCACTTCTTACAAGCATCAGTTTCTTTATCCCAATACGACTTATTCTTACTATGTCAGGGCTTTCAGCCAGGATGGTGAAAAAACATCCACATCCTGCACCCGTGAGATCACTACGTATAATTCACCAAGGCCGGAATTCATGTACCTGCGTTTTGTCACTGTGGAGGATAACGATAGGGTTAACCTGCTCTTTTACACCGATACCACCGCACATGTGCAGTATTACAAGGTTTTGCGAAGCAAGGCAGCTTTAGGGCCCTTCAATGAAATAGGGGTGATCCAGAACGCAGGGCAGGAATTTGTCAGTTATTCTGATGAAGAAGCACGGGTGACCGTAGAAAGCTACTACTACCAGGTTGAAGTGACCGACAGTTGCGGGATACCTTCTGTCATTGCCAACACCGCGCGCACCATGTTTCTTCAGGTTGAAGCACTGCCCGATCTCCGGAACATCCTCACATGGAATGCTTATGAATCCTGGAGCGGCACGGTTCAAGGCTACAGGATCTATCGCCGGCTGGATCAATCCCCGCTTGAATTGATCACGGAAACAGATGCCCAGACACTTACCTGGACGGACAATGTCTCGGGCCTGACCTCGGGGGCCAGCAGGATTTCTTATGTTGTAGAGGCCTTTGAAGGTCCTGACAATGACTATGGGTTCAGTGAACGAAGTATGTCCAACGAGGTTTTATCGGAGCAGGAACCCGAGGTTTACCTGCCGAATGCATTTGCACCGAAAGGCATCAACCGTGAATTCAAGCCGGTGACTGTTTTTGTGGGCAGTGAGGGATATGAGTTCTTCATTTATAACAGGTGGGGGCAGCTTATCTTTCAGACCAGCGAACCCGGAGTTGGCTGGGATGGAAAATACAATGGCGGTTATGTACCCCAGGATGTTTATGCTTATGTTTTATACTTCCGTAATGTGAATAATGAGCCCCGGTATGTTAAAGGAAATGTCCTGGTCCTTTATTGACTTATCGTCTTTCTAAAAAGCTTGTTTTACTAAGTGTTTAACAATTTTTTAGAATTGATACAGGGTTTTTTCATACTTTTGCGCATTAAAATTTTCACGTCATGGCGCTGGATAACAATAAATTTCTTGGTGAAGCACTCACTTATGATGATGTATTACTGGTTCCGGCCTATTCGGAAGTGATGCCCCGGGAAGTAGAAATATCCTCTTTTTTTTCAAGGAACATACACCTGAACATCCCGATCGTTTCAGCGGCCATGGATACAGTCACCGAAGCCATGATGGCCATTGCCATCGCCCAGGAGGGCGGGATCGGGGTGATCCATAAGAATATGACGATCGAAGAGCAGGCCAACCAGGTCAGGAAAGTCAAACGTGCCGAGAACGGAATGATCCTGGACCCGGTTACCCTTCCGGTCGATGCCATCGTGCGGGATGCGTTGATCCTGATGAAGGAATACGGCATCGGTGGAATCCCGGTCGTAAAAAAGAACAAGGAACTGGTGGGCATTGTGACCCACCGTGACCTTCGTTTCGAGCAACAGGCCGACCGGCCGATCGCCGAGGTGATGACCAGGGAAAACCTGATCACGACCAGTGAGTTCGTATCTTTTGAAAAGGCGGCTGAGATCCTGCAGAAGCACCGTATCGAGAAATTACCGGTGGTCGACGATCAGAACCGGCTGGTAGGGCTGATAACCTACAAGGACATTATCAAGATCCAGGCGCACCCCAGTGCTTACAAGGACAGCCAGGGAAGGTTGCGTGTGGCAGCGGCTGTCGGAATAGCTTCCGATACGCTGAAACGTGCCGAAGCCCTGGTGGAAGCCAATGTGGATGCAATCGTCGTAGATACGGCTCACGGGCACACCCGCGGGGTGATCGCGATAGCGAAACAGATCAAGCAGCAGTTTCCGGGCATTGACCTGGTCATTGGAAATATTGCCACGGCGGAAGCTGCGCTGGCCCTGGCCGAAGCAGGCGCCGATGCCGTTAAGGTCGGGATCGGCCCGGGATCGATCTGTACTACCCGGGTGATCGCCGGAGTGGGCGTACCGCAACTTTCGGCTATTTACCATGTCAGCCAGGCACTGAAAGGATCAGGGATTCCGGTCATTGCCGATGGCGGCATCCGCTATTCGGGAGATATTGCCAAGGCGCTCGCTGCCGGCGCCGATACGATCATGGCCGGTTCGCTCTTTGCCGGAGTCGATGAGTCCCCCGGCGAAACGATCATCATGGACGGGAGGAAATATAAAAGCTACAGGGGCATGGGCTCCATCGAAGCCATGCAAAAAGGCTCCAAAGACCGCTATTTCCAGGATGTGGAAGATGATATCCGCAAACTCGTCCCGGAAGGAATTGTGGGCCGTGTCCCCTATAAAGGTACCCTTTCGGAAGTGATCCTTCAATTAGTTGGTGGTCTTAGGGCCGGCATGGGTTATGTCGGCGCAAAGAACATTGAAATGCTTAAACAGGCCAGATTCATAAAGATCACCCCTGCAGGCGTGGTGGAAAGCCATCCGCACGATGTGTCGATTACCAGTGAAGCACCTAATTACAGCAGATTTTAAATATTATATCAGCAAAATATTATTAATCATAAACGGAGAGATACTATGAGAAAATCAGGATTTGTATTCAGTTTGATTTTATTGTCGCTTATTTTTTTCACGGGAAATTCATATTCTCAGAAAACTGATGACCGCATCCTGCTGAATATTGCCGGTGATAATATAACGGCCGGTGATTTTATGTATGTTTTTAATAAAAATAACCTGAACCGTGACGCCCAGAGTCCGGAAGCGATCAAAGATTATCTTGATCTTTATGTCAATTTCAGGCTTAAAGTTAAGCAGGCGGAAGAACTCGGGATGGATACCCTTGAATCGTTTCGCAAAGAACTGGCCGGGTACCGCAAGCAACTTGCACAACCATATTTTACCGATGAGTCGGTAAGCGAAAAGCTGCTGAAGGAAGCTTATGAAAGGAAACTCTGGGACGTCAGGGCCAGTCATATACTTTTCAGGGCCGATAAAAATGCGACACCGCAGGATACCCTTGCCGCCTATGAAAAGGCCATGAATGCATATAAAAGGATTGCTGCGGGGGAAGATTTCGGGGCCGTGGCGAAAGAAATGTCGGAAGATGCATCTGCCAGGGATACCGAAGCCAGCCAGTATCGCCCCGCCCGGAAAGGGAACCTCGGCGACCTGGGCTATTTCACGGTATTTGACATGGTATACCCGTTTGAATCGGGCGCCTACAACACCCCGACCGGAACGGTTTCCCTGCCCGTCAGGACCGATTACGGGTATCACCTTATCAAAGTGACGGACAGGCAGCCGGCACTCGGACAGGCCCTGGTAGCCCATGTCTTTATCTCAATGCCCCCGAATGCCACCGCACAGGATTCTTTGCATAAAAGAGAAAAAATCGAGGCGGCTTATGAGAAAGTGCTTGCAGGAATGCCTTTCGCTGATATCGTGAGGGATTTCTCGGAAGATAAAGCCTCTGCAGGTAATGGCGGAAAGCTCCCATGGTTCGGATGCAACAGGATGGTCCCGGAATTTGTGGTGGCTACACGTAATCTCAAGGATACCGGCAGCATCAGCCAGCCATTTTCCACTCCTTTTGGTTATCATATCATCAAACTGCTGGACAGAAAGCCGGTTGGAACATATGAACAGGAAGAAGCAGGACTAAATTCACGCCTGGAGAAAGATGTTCGTAACAAGCTGAGCGAAGAATCGGTCATTAACCGGATAAAATCCGAATACAATTTCAAGGAATACCCGAAAGCCATCGAGGCCCTCTTTGGCACACTGGATTCAAGCATCACGAACGGGGAATGGAGTGCATCCAAAGCGCAGGGACTGGAAAAACCTGTCTTTATTCTCGGAGATTCAAAATACAATCAGCAGGACCTCGCAGCCTTTATTGCCAAAAAACAAACCAAGCGGCTGACCGATATCAGGGGATTTTTTAACGACATATATAAATCTTACGTGCAGGAAACCTGCCTTGCTTATGAAGACAGCAAACTTGAAGACAAGTACCCTGATTTCAGGATGCTGGTGCAGGAATACCATGACGGTATCCTGCTGTTTGACCTGACGGATAAAATGGTCTGGTCCAAAGCTGTTAAAGATACTGCCGGCATGGCCGCTTTTTATAATGCAAATCCCGGAAAGTACATGTGGGACAAGCGCTTCAACGCCTCTGTAGTTACCATCCTGAAACCGGAGGTTGTCAATGCCGATGAGGTCAGAAGCATGTTCGACACCGGAAAAAGCACGGAGGAGATTTTAAACTCATATAATACAGACACTACACTCAATATCCTGGTTGAAAGCGCGAAGTTTTCCGAAGGTGACTCCCCCGTCATTGATAAGATTAAGTGGAAAACCGGCTTGTCACCTATGGTGGATTCACCCTCGGGACCCACCTTTGTTTATGGCTATGAAATCCTTGAACCGGAGCCCAAAACACTGCAGGAAGCCCGCGGACTTGTTACGGCCGATTACCAGTCGTACCTGGAGGAAGAGTGGATCAGGGAACTCAGGGCAAGGTACACGGTAACTGTTTACGAGGACGTTTTATCCACATTAAAGTAAAGACTTGAAACAATTGAAGAATGCTGCCATCATTTTCCTGATCATCTTGAGTGCCTGTTCTGATTTCTTAAAGACAGACACTGAAGACCGTGTTGTGGCAGTTGCCAATGGTAAAGAACTTAGACTTTCCCAACTGGCAGAACGTATCCCGGACGGTTTATCGGAACGTGACAGCATTACCCTTGCGGAGAATTATATTACCAAATGGATCCAGAATGAAATCCTGACCCAGAAAGCAAAAGAAAATCTTTCATCTTCAGAGCAGGATTTTTCGAAGCAACTGGATGAGTACAGGAATTCCCTCTTACTTTATTCTTTTGAACAAAAGCTGGTTAGCCAGTACCTCGATACAGTCGTGACGCCTGAACAGATCGAGTTGTATTACCTTGAAAATCGAAGTCAGTTTGAACTAAAAGGAAATATTGTCAAATTTGATTTCGTCAAGATCTCCAAAAGGTCAAGACATCTCCGTGAGTTCCGGAACCTTCTCAAGACTTCTGAACCGGATCCCCAGAACCGCCTCGCCCAATACGCGGAAAAGAATGCCACGGATTACTGGTTTGCAACCAACTGGGTCTCTTTTAAGGAATTACTGACTGAAATGCCGCTGGAGATCGATAACCAGGCTCTTTTTCTTCGAAGAACACAATATGCCGAGGCGGAAGATTCATTGTTTTATTACCTAGTAAGGATCAACGACTTCAAAACAGCAGACAGCATTTCTCCAATTGAGTTTGAAAAAGAGAAAATCCGGAATATTATTTTAAATGCCAGGAAGATAGAACTTATTGAGCTGAAAAGGCAGGAATTTATCGATCAGGCTTTCAGAAGCGATAAGGCGAAAATTTATTAAAAGCAGATCAAACAATAAAACTGTTTATCCGTTGTTTTATTAACGGATTTCATATGAAAGAAAAGAATATACTGCTTGTAAGGCTGGTGCTTTTTATTGTCGGTTTGTTCTCGCTGACCGGCACTATCTATGCCCAGGAAATCGTGGTAGACCGCATCATTGCAGTGGTGGGCAAGAATATGATCCTGGAATCGGATGTCGAAGCCCAATACCAGCAGTTGAAAATGCAGGGGCTTATGGACGGGACAGCGGAAGAGGTAAAATGCATGATCCTGCAAAAGATGCTGCGCGACAACCTTCTGCTGAACCAGGCCGAGCTAGACAGTATCGTGGTTTCCGACAATGACGTGGAGCGTTCACTGGATCAACGCCTCAGATATTTCATTTCCCAGTTCGGGACCCAGGAGAAACTGGAAGAGTATTACGGAAAATCCATCGTGGAGATCAAAGAAGAATTCCGGGACCTGGTCAGGGATTTTATGCTGGTTGAACAGGTTGAAACCGAGATTACTAAAAATGTGACCGTAACACCTTCCGACGTAAGAGCATATTACAAAAGTATTCCTGTTGACAGCATCCCCCTCATCAGTGCCAAGGTTGAAATGCTGCAGATCATCAAATCTCCCCCCGTCAGCATGGAACAAAAGGTGTTGATCAAGGAGAAGCTTCGGGACCTCAGGCGAAGGGTTGTCAGTGGCGAGAACTTCGCCACCCTGGCGATCTTGTATTCCGAAGACCCCGGATCGGCTGCCAAAGGAGGCGAGATAGGCTTTTTTGGAAGAGGGGAATTATACCCGGAGTATGAGGCCGCTGCCTTCAAGTTGTCAGAAGGCGAGATCTCCGAGATAGTGGAAACCAAAGCGGGCTATCATATCATCCAGTTGATCGAACGAAAGGGGGATTATATCAATACGCGGCATATCCTGCTCATGACCAGGCCTTCACCAATCGACCTGGAGCAGGCGCGGTTGAGCCTTGATACGATCTATAACCAAATAAAGAACGGTGATATCACTTTCGATGATGCCGTATTGAAATATTCCGACGATCCGGGCGCACGGAGCGGAGGGTATATCATCAATCCTTACACCGGCACTACCTGGTTTGAAATGGACCAACTGGAGCCGCAGGTATCTTTCGTGATCAACAAGCTGGAAGTCGGGCAGGTTTCAACCCCGGTCCCTGCCCAGACTGAAGAAGGCAAAGACGCCTTCCGGCTGATCAAACTGAAAGCCAGGATTGAACCGCACCGGGCCAACCTGACCGACGATTACAGCCTGATCACGGATAACGCGCTGGCACGCAAAAAAGAACAGAAGATTATTGAATGGGTGAATCAAAATGTTGAAAATGCATATATCATGATCATCGATGATTATAGAAGCTGTGATTTTGATTATCAATGGTTTCCGGAACAATAACTTAGGTCAATCGTATTGAATAGTTGATATTTTTAAGAATTTAATCTGTATAAATATATTTCGATGATATCTTACAAGTCTGATGTTGAAGCCGTTGATGCTTTTGTCGAAAAATATTCCGCCCTCAGGTCTGAAATAGCCAAAGTCATCGTCGGGCAGGATGAGGTGGTCAAGAAAGTACTGATATCCATTTTTTCACGGGGACATGGATTGCTGGTCGGGGTTCCCGGCTTGGCCAAGACTCTGATGGTCAATACGATAGCAAAGTCCCTGGGGCTGAGCTACAGCAGGATACAATTCACACCCGACCTGATGCCATCGGATATTATCGGTACCGAGATCCTGGATGAAACCAGGAAGTTCAAATTTATTCCCGGGCCGGTTTTCGCCAACATCATCCTGGCTGACGAGATCAACAGGACCCCCCCGAAAACCCAGTCGGCACTGCTGGAAGCCATGCAGGAGAAGGCCATTACCGTGGCAGGCAAAAATTACAAGCTTTCGGAGCCGTTTTTCGTCCTGGCCACACAAAACCCGATCGAGCAGGAAGGCACGTACCCTTTGCCGGAAGCCCAGCTCGACCGTTTCATGTTTAATATCTGGCTTGATTATCCGACCTTTGAGCAGGAGATTGACGTCGTAAAAAATACAACTCAGGATAAGCCGTCAGAGCTTAAGGTGATCCTCAGTGCCGAGGAAATTTTATTCTTCCAGGGACTGATCCGCCGGATCCCGGTTCCGGAGAACGTTTACAATTTCGCCGTGTCTCTTTCAGCGAAAACACGTCCCGGCACCCCGGCCGCTCATGCGCTCACCAACGATTTCATTACCTGGGGAGCCGGCCCGCGCGCCTCCCAGTATCTCATCATCGGGGCTAAATGCCATGCCGCCATCCAGGGCAAATACTCCCCCGATATAGAAGATGTCAGGGCGATCGCCACGTCAATCCTTCGTCACAGAATAGTAAGAAATTACAAGGCAGAAGCAGAAGGTTACACTATTGATAAAATTATCGGGGAATTATTGAAATAAAAATATTACTTCAAACCGGCCTATATGAAAAAAAGTAAGGTATATCTTATCAGCCTGGCCGCTATTTTTTTAATCGTCATCATCTGGATCATTACCGGCAGCGGCCCGGAAAATGAATCCACCATCAAGGTGCCTGTCAAATCAGGAAAGTTCGATATCACCGTTACCACAACCGGAGAACTGGAAGCCAAAAGCTCCGAGAAGATCATGGGGCCCGTGAGGTTGCGTGAGTTCCGGATCTGGGAAGTCAAGATCAACCATATCATCCCTGACGGTACGGTGGTCGATTCCGGGAATTATGTGGCCTCGCTCGACGACAGTGAGCTGTCAAATAAGATGAAAGATCAGGAGATTGAAATCGAGAAGCTTGAAACCCAGTATATTAAAACCCAGCTGGATACGACGCTCGAATTGAGGACCACCAGGGACAACCTCATCAACATGGAGTATGAACTGGAGGAAAAACAGATCGTTGTTGACCAGTCGATCTACGAACCTCCGGCAATTCAGCGGCAGGCGGCGATCGACCTGGAACGGGCTCAGCGGAACTATCACCAGGCCCTGAAGAATTTCGAGGTCAAGCTCAGGCAGGCGGAGGCTGACATGCAGGAGATCAATACCTCCCTGCGAAAGGTCAGGTCTGATTATGCCAAGATGGCGGAGGTAAGGAGCGAACTGACTATTTTCGCCCCGAAAGCCGGGATGGTGATTTACCAGCGCGACTGGGACGGCTCGAAAATCGGCGCCGGATCCATGATACGTGGTTGGCAGGATATGACCGTCGCTGAACTACCCAACCTCAAAGAGATGAAATCCAAGACTTACGTCAACGAGATCGATATCAGCAAAGTCAAGGTGAACCAGGAGGTTAGGATCGGTGTGGATGCCTTTCCCGATAAGAAATTTACCGGCAAGGTGATCGAAGTGGCCAATATCGGCCAGCAGTTGCCGAATTCCAATGCAAAAGTCTTTGAGGTCAGCATTGAGGTGAATGAATTCGACTCTATCCTCAGGCCGGCCATGACCACCAAGAATGAAATCCTCACCGCCAGTCTCGACAGTGTGCTGTTCATCCCGCTGGATTGTGTCCATTCGAATGACAGCATCACGTATGTTTATTCGGGCGGCAGCCGTAAACAGGTCATCCTCGGTCCTTCCAATGAAAATGAAGTGATTGTCAGGGCGGGCCTGAAAGAAGGAGAGGAGATCTACCTGTTAGCCCCGGAAGATGCCGAAGACAGCAAGCTGATCCGCCTGGATGAGGCAACCATTGGAAAGTTCCGTTCAGCCGGAAAGGCACAAAACCATGAATAAAGCCGATTCGCAAAAGAAGGCCTACCAGCGGTACATTCATTCATTGAACATCGCGGTGGAAGCGGTGATAGCCAACCGATTCCGGTCTATGCTGACGGCCCTGGGCATCATCTTCGGGGTGGCGGCGGTGATTGCCATGATGGCTATCGGAAACGGCGCGAAGAAGGAAATCCTTGACCAGATCAAAATGGTAGGGGTCAATAACATTGTGATCACCCCGGTGATTGAAGCCGCCTCGGGTTCCGAGAGTTCGGAAGGGGAAGAGGGCGATCAGAAGATGAAGAAGAAATTTTCTCCCGGCCTTACCCTTGAAGATGCTGAGAGTATGTCCGACATCATTCCGCATGTGACCCGCGTAAGCCCACAGGTGAGCTACGAGTCGTTTGTGCTCAAGGAAGGCAAGCGTTCCCCGGCTAAACTGATCGGCGTCACCAATGATTTCTTCGAGGTTTATCACCTTGAACTGGTTGAGGGACAATATTTCCAGGCGCAACAGCTCATCAACGGGAGCCCCGTCTGCATTATCGGGCCCAGCGTGAAATCAAGATTCTTTTCCATGGAAGACCCGATCGGCAAAACGATCAAATGCGGCGGGATCTGGCTGACCGTCATCGGCGTTCTTGAAAGCCGGGCGTTTAACGTTGATAATGCAAAAGATATCGGGGTCAGCGATTATTCCAACCATATCTACGCGCCTATCCAGACCGTATTGCTGAGATATAAAGACCGGGCTTACGTCAATGAAGCATCATTGCAGGCCGACATGATCTTTTTCGGTGGAGGGAGCATGATCACCAGCTTTGGCGAGGGCGGAGAGAATTTAAACCAGTTGGATAAGATCGTGGTCCAGGTCACCGATAGCAAATATCTTAATCCCACGGCCGAGATAATTAAAAAGATGCTGAAACGGCGTCACCAGCAAGTCGACGATTTCCAGGTGAGCGTTCCAGAGCTATTGTTGAAACAGGAACAGCGGACGACCGATATTTTTAACATCGTCCTGGGCGTCATTGCAGGTATCTCATTGATCGTCGGGGGGATCGGCATCATGAACATCATGCTGGCCTCGGTACTGGAGCGGACGAAAGAGATCGGGATCAGGAGGGCCTCCGGGGCAACGAAAAAGGATGTCATCTTCCAGTTTCTTTCAGAAGCCATCATCATCAGCGTATCCGGCGGGGTGATAGGCATTGCGCTCGGTGTCATCTTTGCTTTAATAATACAACGGATCACGGATATCCTTACCATTGTGAAGCCCCTGTCCATTATTGTATCCTTCGGGGTTTCAGCATTTATTGGAATCCTGTTCGGTTACATGCCGGCAAAACGTGCCTCAGACCAGGACCCGGTCGAATCATTACGATATGAATAGCAACAAATTCTTCGCTATGAGCAGGTTAAAAAGCATTTTCTTCGTCGTTATTTTCCTCATGGCCTTATCGCCGGGTGCTCTGGCCCAGCAGGATACACTTTTCCTGACCCTGGAACAGGCCATAGAAATGGCCAAAACACGGTCGACGGATGCATTGATCGCCAAAAACAACTTCAGGATGAATTACTGGCAATACCGCTCATTCAGGGCAGCGTACTTGCCTTCCGTTACGCTGGATGCTTCTTTCCCGACATTCAACCGGTCCTATGAGTCGGTCAGGCTTGATGATGGCTCCAAGACCTATCAATACAATACCTTTAATTACTATTCAGCACAAATGACCCTCAACCAGGAGATTGGCCCCACAGGCGGATCGGTATTCCTGCGGTCGGGTCTTGAACGTACCGATAATATTTTTAACGACAGCACATTAAGCACCTACCAATCCACACCGGTAATCGTCGGGTATAACCAGCCGATTTTTCAGTACAATGAATACCGTTGGGCAAAGCAGCTTGAGCCTGTTAAATATGAAAAGGCCAAACGGAAATACCTGGAAGATGTGGAAGAGGTTTCAAAACAGGCGGTGAATCACTTCTTTAACCTGCTTATAGCGCAGGTGGAACAGGGAATTGCCGCGAAAAACCTGAATAACTACGATACGCTTTACCGGATCGGCCAGGGAAGGTACCAGTTGGGCAAGCTGGCTGAAAATGACCTGTTGCAGTTTGAGCTTCGTTATCTCGAAGCAAAAGCTAAAGTAGACCGGGCCAACCTTAATTACCAGGTAATGCTTAACCGGCTGAGGATTTACCTGGCTTTAAAAGATAATAAAGCAATCATTTTACTTCCTCCGGCTGAAACCTGGCATGGAGCGGTGAGTGCCGCCAATGCCCTGGAAGAAGCAAAAAGGAACACCTCCACTTTCCTGGACTTCAATGAAAGGCTGCTTACGGCGGAAAGCCAGGTCAGAAGAGCGAAAATGGATGAACGGTTTGATGCCAACCTGTATTTGCAGTTCGGATTGACCCAAAGCAATGCGGAAATCTCGGAAGTTTATAAGAATCCCCTGGACCAGCAATCCGTCAATCTTGGGCTTCAGGTCCCGATCCTTGACTGGGGGAATGCCAAAGGCAAAATAAAAATGGCCGAGTCGAATTATGAGCTCGTGGAGCTTTATGTCGAACAACAATATCTTGACGCCGAACAGACCGTTCTGCTCAATGTCATGGAGTTCAATATGCAGAAAGACCAGCTTTTTATCGCTGCCAAGGCCGATACCATTGCACAGAAGAGATATGAAGTCACGCAGAAACGCTATATGATCGGGCAGATCAACGATGCGCAGGAACTGAGCTACGCCCAGATCGATAATGACAACGCAAAACAGAATTACTACAGCGCCCTGCAGAACTACTGGACCAACTATTTTGAGCTGCGTAAGCTGACCCTGTACGATTTCATGAATAATCGAATGCTGATCTTCGATATCAGGGATGTTTTATAAGATGTTGATAATTTGATGGAAAGAATTAATTTTGCAAGCCACAAGCCACAAGCCACAAGCTCTAAGCTCTTGGCTTGCGGCTTGAAGCTTGCGGCTTGAGGATAAACGAAACTAACTCAAATTTAAAACTTAAAATTTCAATTTATGGCAGTTTTAGTTGGGAAGAAGGCTCCTTTGTTTGAAGCGGATGCTGTTGTCAATGGTGGTGATTTTGTTGAGAAATTTTCTCTGAACCAGTACATAGGGAAAAAATATGTAATCTTATTCTTTTATCCGCTGGATTTCACGTTTGTATGCACAACCGAGATCCTCGCATTCCAGGACAGGCTGGAGGAGTTTGAGAAGCGGAACGTGGCAGTGGTGGGTTGTTCGGTCGACAGCAAATACGCTCATCGCACCTGGCTGAACATTGAACCGAAAGATGGCGGGATCAAAGGAGTAACCTTTCCGCTGGTATCGGACCTTTCCAACACAATCGCTGAAAATTACGATGTTCTCGCCGGAGAATACGAGTACAACGAAGACGGGGAAATGGATTTTGCCGGCGAAGCCGTCGCATACCGCGGTTTATTCCTGATCGACAAGCAGGGCGTGGTCCGCCATCAACTGGTCAACGACCTTCCGCTCGGCCGCAATATCGATGAAGCTATCCGAATGATCGATGCGCTGCAGTACTATGAGGAGACCGGGGAAGCCTGCCCCGCCAACTGGACCCCCGGCAAAGCAACTTTGAACTTAGAACTGATATAGTCTGCCCTCGCTCAGAAAAGTCGTTGTAATTCCTGAGGGATTTCCCCGGTAATAAACATTCCCGATATTGCCTATTTCCACCGCAAGGTCGATGCTTGAGTATACAAACATGTCATTTGGACTGTAACAGGAAACGTAGGTGAATTTTGATGTGAGTTCTTCTGCATGAAACGGCCCGAAGCCATAATGGATAAGGGTAGAAACCTCAGCTTTTCCGGAGATGTTCAGATAAGTGGTTCCATATCTCACCATAAAATATGATCTGTAAACATTCAGCTTCAGGTCTATTTTGCCCGCGCCTTCAATTACATCAAGACATACCGAATGATTTGTCCAGGGATTGGTGCAGGTGATGTTGCCGGCGGCCCTGAAGATGATCGTATCGAGGTTTGTGAAGGTCAGGTAAGCATTCACGGGGACTTCGAAGCTCCTCATCCAGTTGCACCGGTTCTGGTTGCGGATCACGAGCTTCCCGCTGTCGATCTCAGTTGTGATCCCTCCCAGCAGATTTTCACCCGCTTCGATCGCGATCCGGTTGACTATGGAATCCTGTGTCAGGATAAGGTTGATGTTGTCGTACACTTCCACCGTCCGGTAGGGGAGTGCCAGTCTTTCTTCCACCAAGACCTTTCCTGTAGACGAAACGCAAACCCCGTCGTCATCCGTGCAGCCTGCGACGAACAGGGCAAGCACCAGTCCTATCGGTATGATCCATTGTTTCATAAATCGCGGTAGTATTTGATCCTTATCCTGTAGCCCACTCCCAGGGAAATGAAATCGGCCTTCCCGTAATTGGCTTTGAGGGTAAGGGCAGTGTAAAGATTTTCATTGATTCCGAACCTCAGGGCAAGTTTCTCATAAACATACCCATCGCGCTTATCCAGGCCGGTCAGTTGCCACCCCAGGTTCATCATGATCGCCATCCTGGAGAAAGCCATCTCATACGCTGCATTCAACCCGGTCTTGACAAGCTGGATATCATGTTCCGGGTAGACTCCCCTCAATTCCAGCGTTTTCTTGTCGGAACCGTCGAAAGAAATATCCACGCCAAAGCCCAGCCGGCCTTTATAGCCAACGGGCCACATCATGTTTGCCCAGACGGCGCTCACAAGATACATATTCCCCTTGCCGAGCATGGGCTGCATGCTCTTGGCCCCGAAAGCCACATCCACATCGACATTGACATATCTTTTCCCGTCGAATTCAAAAAGATACAACTCGGGCAGGAGCTTTCTCTTCATGTAAGGATTCTCCGTGCTCAGGCGGTAAGCCAGGGAAAGATTGACGCCGGGCATGTTGAGGCCGTAATTCGGCTGTTTGATACCGCCGTTTGAAAAGTGGACCAGCGATACGCCACCGGCAGCGATCAACCGTTTCCCCATATTCATCCGCGCTTCCACCAGCAGGTTCACGTTGCCGTTGAGGTGAGAGCCGATGGCCAGGTTCTCGTAATTTTCGTAGCGGTCGTATTTTTTTGTGAGATATCCGAGCCCTACTCCCAGGCGGAAATAAATATTAAAGCCTTTCTTGCCGAGCAGCGGGAAATTAATGAAAGGAAAAACGGCATGCGCTTCGCCGAGCGGCTTTGTTTTTCCCAGGTCGGAATACCAGTAAGCGATCCCGATGAGCGGGTAATTGTACATGTATTCCCACCGGGTACGGCCGTAAGTTGCTCTTTGCAGGCTCACTTCAAAAGCAGGATAATGCCTTTTATACGGCGTGATCTCAATGTGATGGTCCAGTGTCCAGCCATAGTAAACCTTACCTTCCATGACCAGGTTCGGGCTGCGCAACTTGTGATGAAACCCCTTCTGTGCCAAAGCCGGGCAGGCGATCAAGATGATCAGTACCAGGATGAGCCATGGCCGGTATTTCCTGTCCGGGCAGGAAGCATTGAATAGTGCCCTGGAAGGAAGCATTAGCATAGAAGGTCAGATTTCTGAATCACGGGGGCAAAAATACTAAAATCCCTCCCCGAAGAACCATTAGTGGAAGGCCAATTCATCGTACTTTTGCGGAAAATTCAACATCATGGATGCAACGATCAACGAATTTGCCAGGCTTCTAGGGATCATGGACGAACTGAGGGCAAAATGCCCCTGGGACCGCGTGCAGACCCTTGAAAGCCTGCGCCATCTGACCCTCGAAGAAACCTATGAGCTATCCGACGCCATTATGGAGCACGACCTGGACGGGATCAAAAAGGAGCTTGGCGACCTGATGCTTCACATTGTGTTTTATTCAAAAATCGGCAGCGAAATGAAAGCTTTTGATATCAGGGGTGTGCTTGAATCGATCAACGAGAAGCTGATCCGGAGGCATCCGCATATTTACGGAGACGTCAAGGTGAAAGATGCCGGCGAGGTGAGGGATAACTGGGAAAAGATCAAGCTGACCGAAGGGCGGAAGTCGGTGCTGGGAGGCGTGCCGCATTCCCTGCCGGCCCTGGTGAAGGCTTACCGCATCCAGGAAAAGGCCAGCGGCGTGGGTTTCGACTGGGATAAGATATCGCAGGTATGGGACAAGGTGATGGAGGAGATGCACGAGTTTAAAGCCGAGGTGGAACGGGCGGAGGAAGACAGTGACAAGGCAAGGCTGGAGCAGGAATTCGGCGATCTGTTGTTCGCGCTGGTCAATTATGCGCGGTTTATCAATATCAACCCGGAAGATGCCCTGGAACGCACCAACCGGAAATTCATCCGGAGGTTCCAGTACGTCGAAGACGGAGCGCTGGCCTCAGGCAGGGCCCTGCACCAGATGTCGCTCGAAGAGATGGACGCATTCTGGAATGAAGCCAAAAAGGAAGAGCATTAAGCACTCCTATACCGCCGCCACTTCTCAATCACCGTCGCCATATCCTCGGGCGGTTCAGATGAGAACTGCATCCATTGGTTGGTGGATGGGTGCCTGAAAGCCAGGGAACGGGCATGCAACGCCTGGCGCGGCAGGATCGCGAAGCAGTTGTTGACGAACTGCTTGTATTTTGTAAAGGTTGTTCCTTTCAGGATCACGTTCCCGCCATAGGTCTCATCGCCGAACAACGGGTGGCGGATGTACTGGAAATGCACCCTGATCTGGTGGGTGCGGCCGGTTTCGAGCTTGCAATCCACCAGGGTCACATAACCCAGCCGCTCCAGCACAGTGTAATGAGTGATGGCATGCCGCCCCTGGCTGCCGTCGGGATACACCGCGAACACTTTCCGGTCGCGGGTGCTCCGGTCGATATGCCCGGTAATGGTGCCCTGATCTTCTTCGAAATCGCCCCAGACCAGCGCTGTGTAGTGCCGGTCGATGGTGTGATGGAAAAACTGCGCGGCCAGCCTGGCCTGGGCCAGCTCGTTCTTTGCCGCCATCATCACCCCGGAGGTGTCTTTGTCGATGCGGTGGACCAGGAAGGGCGTGCGCCCGGGAGCTTTGTCGGGCGATGTTTCCTGCAAATGATAAGCCAGCGCGTTGACCAGTGTCCCGGTGTAGTTGCCGTACGCGGGATGTACCACCATCCCGGCTTTTTTGTTGATGATGATCAGGTCTTCGTCTTCGTAAAGGATTTCCAGCGGGATATCCTCAGCGATGATCTCGATCTCGCGGGGAGGATGCGACAGGACGATGGAAATGACATCCGCAGGTTTAACCCGGTAGTTGGGCTTGACCGGCAAATTGTTCACCAGGATGTTGCCCGCATGGGCCGCCTGCTGGATCTTGTTCCGGCTGGCGTTCTCAACGCGCTGCATCAGGAATTTGTCGATGCGCAGCAGCCCCTGGCCTTTATCCACAACGAAACGGAAATGCTCGTAAAGGTCCTGGCTCTCCTCCAGAACGTCTTGGTTTTCAGTAATGTTCGGGAATTCGTCAGGCATTGTGCTCAGTTCTTTACCAGCTTGGTCACCGAAATCACTTCACCTTTATCGTTCCGGACCGAGAGGATATAGATGCCGGGACTGATCTCACCGATATCCAGGGATGTACGGAATGATCCGGTAAAGACCGCGGCACCCAGGAGATTTTGAATGGTAACGGTGAGATGACCGGTAGCAGCGGAATTTGAATAGATGCCGGTACAATTGAACCGAAGCTGACTGCCCTGCAACGGGTTAGGGTAGGGGGTGATGGTCCCGTTCTCACTGGCATTCTCTTCCACCCCCGACATGTCAAACGCCTTACCCAGCACGGGCCGCATCATCAGGGCTCCCTGGTAGATTGACTGGAACCACTCCCCGGTGCTGTTGTAGAAAATGTTCTGCTGGGCATTGTTGTAACGGTCGTAGCCCAGGTTCAGGTTTTCAGCGGTCTGCTGTTCCCAGCCGATATAAAAGATGCCGTTCACGGGCAGCGGTTCATCGAGCATGTAAGTATGAAAGCCGAGCAGATTGGGGGAATATTCCACTTTTTCATTCAACTGGGAATAGATCACATCCCCGGGTTTGCCGTTATTATCCTGCCAGACCATCAGGTTGAAATATTTCTCATTCGCGTTGTTCTGCGTGTGGTTGAAAAACATCTGAACCGCCCTGAGCGTGTCTTTTACATTCAGCCTGAATTTGTAAGCGAGTTTGGCCCCGGTAGGGGTGAGCCCGTAGCCTTCCTCCGGTGTGCCGTCGTCGTAGGCGTAATAATTATAAAACTTTTGCCGGTAGCTGGTTGTATCGCCAACGGTATCACTGGGCGTAATATCCCCGATGATGAAATGGCGTATTTCAAATTCCGCGCTGTCGGCATTCGAAATGGGATAAATGAAATTCACCGGCGGACAGGCATGGGCGGCACATTCTGAACAATTTTGATACCCCTTGATATATTGCGGGAACAGGTTGCAGTTCCCGCCCGGGTAGAGGTACTGGAACGGACCGTCGAGTTCATAGACCACGTAATAATAACCTGAGTTGAAGATGGTCGAATCGAGATTGGTTATCACCATCTCCAGGTTTCCCTTCATTTCGTTCGCCGGGTTATCCGTATACTGCCTGTAGGGCATCGATTCGTAGTTCTTCAGCATGGATGGGGCACGCTCTACAAAAGTCACATGGCGATAAACGGTATCTGAATACTTTCTTCCGATATTGAGATACACGTAGTCGATATTCCACTGGTCGCAGTTGCCTCTCCAGCTCGGGCTGTTTTCACTGGCCAGGCTGGCGAAATTAATGAACCTGAACTGGAAATTTTTTTGCAGGTATTTGATGCTATCGGTGATGGGGATCATAACCTGGCGGCTGTATTTTCCATAAAGCTGGTAAAATTCATCCAGGGTCATGCCCATGGAACTCCAGATCCTTTTCCATTTGAATTCGGGTTCAAAGACCGAATCGCAGGGGAGCCGGATAAAATCTTCATAATAGTAATACTGGCCGGCAATGGTAAACAGCCCCTGGTCACATTCGCCGGACGGGCTGTACAGCGTATCCCCCGGGAAGATCGTATCGCCATCATTGATATACAGGCTTAATGGAATCCAGATAGAATCGTAGGAATTGGTAAATATGGAATCACCGGTATAATAACCGAACTGGAGGATCAGCGAGTCCATGGGCTCCGGGGGGTTAGCCCGGCCCTGGGGCTGATAGTAGAAGCTCAGGTAAATGGAATCCGCTACGGTGATCTTTCTCGGGGCAGGATAGATCAGCGAATCCAGCCGGATCGGCCGCGAGGTCAGCGAGTCGGCCAGGAACGGAAAATGGCTGGCATTGGAGTGCAGGTTCCCTTTGCTGTCGATCGCATCCAGCGTAGCCACCCCCACGTTTGCCGACCGGTAACCGAAATTGTTGTTGACGTATGCTTCCTGGTCCACCCACCTGGCATCGTCCGGATAGATCCAGGATTGATGAAAATCATCGAAAAAAGGCAGGGTGATGGGGGTTATGTCGTTATTTGTCAAGCGGTTTGCCTTCTGATCTGATACCAGCTTCTCAAATCCGGTTTTTACCACCGGGTTCATGTATAAGCCTGTGATCACTTCCTGGGCGAAAGGGATCAGCCGGAAGCCGGCAAGCAGAAGTATGATAAAAACGGATCGCTTCATTAATCTTCTTCAAGTTCCAGTGAGTCAATCATCATCGCATCCAGTGAGTCCAGCACAACCGCCGTATCCGGATTGATGGTACTTAACAGGGAATCAAAATCAAAATCAAGGTCAGACCTGAAATAGAGTGTGACAGAGTCGCCGGGATACATCTCTTCATTCCACATCGGAAATTGCCGGTAAACGCGGCTGTGCATCGGATCGGCATTTCCAAAATAAGATTCCCGGCCGACATTGAATGAAGCCATCTGGAGCGAACCCCGCGCATCATCTCGCGTCAGCCCGACTACAAACGGCACCCTGGATGATTTGTTCTCCCCCAGGCCTGCCACGAGGTCGATCTCGCTGCCTTCAAGTATCTCGGTTCCCGCGAGCAGCGTATCACCTTCATAATATTGTCCTAAAACCGAATTTCCGGCAAAGTGCGGCGTAAAGATCACCCTTCTGATCTTCAACCCATTGGTCCGGAGCGTCGTGACCGCCTGGCGTAATGTCAAATCTTTCAGGTCGGGCATGATGCTCATTTTCGGTGTATATGAAACCACGGTCAGGTAAATCGTTCTTCCTTCCTTGGCTTTGGAACCCGGCGATGGGTTCTGTTTTATAATGGAGCCGGGCAGAAGGCTGTTGTCATATACCGAGTCCGTGATCATAAAATTGAATACACGGTTTTCTTCATTTTCTAATAACAGGTTGTGCATCTGCCCTTCCAAATCCGGAACCACGTAGGCCTCACCATGATTTGTATAGGCCTTGAGAAGTCCGATCACCAGCAAAAGCAACACGATGGTCAGGATAATGGAAATCCCGAGATGGAGATAAAAATTCTTCTTTAATAAAAAACCAAGGAAACTCATTTTAACTAATTTTATCCCG
>CAYUQP010000032.1:0-54731 GCA_964447005.1 uncultured Bacteroidales bacterium | reverse complement strand
AATCTTTTAAACAATTTTCGGTGAATAACTGTGCCTAAGAAATGAAAAGTTACGGATAATAATGGTTTGTACATTTTCTGCAGTCAATCTGTCACGAAAGACCTTCTTGGTTTTTTCCGTTTCAATTTTAAGTGCCGTAATGGGATCTGATTCTTCACCAACATCATAAATGCAATCTGAAACAAGGATGGATATTTCACTTCCATTTGCACTAGCTAATGCTTTCTCAAACATTCGTGCTAAGTCGCTGTATCTTGGATCACCAAATTGGATAAAACTGCTCTGATTTAAATTGTTTTTCAGCAACTCGGGATCAGTACCAATTAGATTAATAGAAATATTTGATTTCTTACTTGTATTACTTGTACCATTAATGAAGTAAAACTCCTTTGTAGAATTGTCAAATTCAGGGAAATATGACAAACTGACTAATGCGTTTTTAAAATCATTTGCTCTTTTAACGTAACCCAACATACTACCAGAATTTTCAATAAAAAAGGTCACTTTTGAGATTAGTAGTTGTTGATTTGTGTCAGGGTTTTGAGTATTTCCTGTATAAAATTTACCATAACCAGGTATGTCTACCATGTTGTCTCTTAAAGTGTTTTCATTATGTTGATTGTTCTTTACTTTTCCAAGTCGTTCATTTCGGCCCCCACAAGATGAAGATATCAGCGTTATTAAAAAGCATATTGATGTAAATATTATTACGGGTTTCATATTAAAAGTATTTTACTTTATTCAAAATAGAGACGTTCCTATAAGAAAGATATTTAATGTTTACTTAAACTACAGAATTACTCAACTCCTCCAACCCCCACCTCCCCAGTCATCAATAACGACAACAAAATCAGACCCACCCTGTCTTTTCACACGAACAACTTAACGGAATTAGATACAAACACCCCGCGCAAACATTAGTTCTGCCTCGATGGCTTCTGTGTTGAATGCTATTGTGTATGCCGCTTTCATGAGTACCTTCTTGCATAACTATTTTCAAATTTTGCATGGTGGTTCGAAAATAATATACTTAATAATTATCTTTTCTTCTCTTCGGGCCTGCGGCTCAGCCCTTTATCAACTTAGCAATATCAAATATAAGTAGTTATGAAATATCTTTTACAATATTGGTGTAATTTAGAGGAAGTCTAAAGAGGGATCCGGGTTCTAAATTCTGGGGGGAGTACTTCTCTGTTTCCGGTTTTTCAATAGATATAACTGATTTGCCGTATTACTTGATACTGATTGAAACCTCCCCACTCATCAACAACGGCAATAAAAAATCACGGAGACTTGTGAGCAATTGATTTTCTTCTGCATTCTTTTGGATCTTGGTAAAGTAAGGCAGCACTAAATTATTGAATTTTTTAATAAAATAACTATCCGGTACTAATATTTTATAATCATCAATAAAATCGTCGATCAGTAAGTTCTTCAGTCCGGTTGTTTTGCCTTCGTAGTTAAATAACACTTTTGCCTCGTACAATAACTTCCAAGTTAAGAAGAAAAAGTATAGATACGCACCATCCTTTAAAGATATAGCCCTGCAAAAATTGGAGCAAATAATTGCATGGCCTAGCCTATTCAATAAGGCTTCATTTAGATAGGCTATCCTTCCTGTTGATTGAGTTGGGCTTCCTCCAGATATTTCAACAATCAATGTATTAGCAACCAGAACTTTATCCGCGTTTCCTTTAGAAATAAATCTTATTGGTGCTTCGGTTAGTTTCTCAGATGTGAGATTTGCAATATCTGCCCCTCTAATACACATTACCTTTTCGGTATTAGCTCCTTTTTCACTGTCTTTCCCCCAATCACCACTTATAAATTCATCGATGAGATTATTGAAACCTCCAACCTTCCACCCCCTCGGCACCTCTCTCTTCAGCTCCTCGTTCCACACCATCGCCCCGCCGGAGGAACGGTACGGCTTGCCTTCGAGAGGGGGCTTGCCCATTGCGGCGGCCTGGGTGGCGGAAATGGGGAAATCAAACTGCACGAACCAGTAATCGTATAGGGTCTTGGCCAACTGCTCTAACTCGGTGTTGATGCGGGTGTTGAGGGAGATCTTGGCGTCGAGAGAGGAGAGGATATCGGCAATCTTATCCTGGTTCTCGGGAATTGCTATTTGAAGTTTCTCGATGACTTCCTTTGTCAGCGCATTCCTGGTTCCACCTACACCGCAAATCTTTAATAAATAGGGCTTTAGGAATTCCAGGTAATAAAAAACATAATTACTGTTAACCGTGGAATCGCATCGAATAATAGATACATGCTGGTTTACCCTGGCAGGTAATACTTCTTTCGGAACAATGCAGCAGCGGGCAATCGAATCTCCGGTTATATTCAACAGGATATCATTCTCTTCGACTGTGACATTGTCAAGGGCTTTCGCCTGATCATCATCGATGAAAGCTAAGCCATTTTTGGAAAAGGTAAAGTCCAGCACGTTCTGGCTCCTGATCAAAGAAATGCCTTCAGACTTATAGGATCTCTCTCCACCAGTCGGGGTAGCTCCACTGCCTATCTTTGTCGTTATATCTTTAAGGCTTTCAGTTCTCATTTAATCCATTGTAGGTGCCTGATTGTTACCTTTCTCTTTTCACCACAGAGTGCTCAGAGGATGCACAGAGGGCCACAGAGGGTTTTTCTCTGCGCCTCAGCGCCCCTGCGGTTATCCTCACTCAAATCATTGTCATGCTTCATCAATAGAACACGAATGAGACGAATTAAACGAATTTGCGCGAATATTTAGGGCAGGTACAATTTGTACCCATCCTTTTGCCAGTTCAGCTTCACGAAGTCCCCTGCAAATTTGCCTGCTTTCATTTAATTTAGTGCTGCTCATGATATTTCACCCTCCCAAATTTTCGTTGTTAATAATTTAATCATTGTTGTTTCTAGTAGAGTTTCGCAGATTTTTATTCTTTTAATTTCTTTTTATTCTTGGCAGGAGGCAAAAAGTTTTCATCGGTAATGACGGATTTACCGGTTTTTGCTTCGAGTTCCAACCGGGCGTTCTTTGCTACAGATCCGCCTTTTTTGCCTGCTCTGGCATTCTCTTCAAGGCCTCTAGCCTCTTCAGCTTCAGCTATCTTTCGGGTGGAAAGCTCAGCTAAAGCCGTAAAGATCAACTCTGCCTCATTCATATGGTCACGTAAATTCTGTGTTGTCAGCCCTTTAAGATCCTTATGCTTCCTTACTGTCAGCCCAGTCCATTCCTGGTGAATAATATTGGTCAACAGGGCATATTCATCATTTCCTTTCACACCTGATTCTTTCCAGTAGTCGGTAAGTTTATTCCGGGTTTCCTGCCCGGTCATACGCTGTTGTATCCACTTTTCACTTCGGCCCAACTTAATCCAATTTTCACGGGCCCTATCCAGACTTTGTTCAGGATTATTGATTTCCTGTATCCTTTCATAGCCTACTTTTGCAAGCCACTGCTTGAAAGGCTCCGCTTTGGGAGAAGGAATAGATTGTATGATCCTCAGTAAAGCTTTTGTATCAGCTACATCCGTTTCTCTCATTTTCCCGTCAATCGCTTTTAATTTCAACCGTCGACAAATTGTCGACAGTTCGATTCCATCTTCCGAATTTACCCTTTTCTTCATCTTGAACCAGTAGTCGCGGGGATTAACACTTTCTGTTAAAGCTTCCACGACATCTACCACTGAGAAGTACCATTGTTCTTCAGCTTCATCCCAATAGGTGCGGATTTGCCTGCTTTCAAATAATTTAATGTTGCTCATAATTTTCACCCTCCCAAATTTTCGTTGATACTATTTGATTTTATTTTCTCACAGAGAATTATCCGCGTAAATCTGCTGCATCCGCGTAAATCCGAGTGCCATTAATAGAACGCGAATGACACGAATCTTACGAATGACCACGAATGATTTAAATTGTGTCCGCAGTGTGGACACAATTAACTTACCTCTTCTCATACCTCAACCCTCCCAGATTCTTCTTTATTTGTTCTTCCAGTAACCTGGATTCTTCGAAGAAGCGTTCCAGGTTTGTCGTAAAAGTCCTGATCTTCGCATCAAACTCCTCCGGCGTGAGTTCGCTGTACTCGATCCTGGTATCAAAATACTGCCCGGCGCCAAAGGAATAGGATTTCTGTTTGATCTTCTCATTTTCTACCACTATCGAGAAGTCTTCCACCACCTCGTTGCCGTTGATGGTGCTGATGATCTTCTCTTCATCTTCAAAGGAAAGCAGCGTCTTCTGGTTCTTGCCGTCCTTCACCTTCGTGCCAAGCTTCGAGGCATCCACAAGAATGGCGGTATTACTCATCTTGCCCTTGTCCATGAAAATGACCGAGACGTTGGTGCCGGTGGTGGCAAAGATGTTCGGCGGCATCTGCACCACGGCGCGCAGCCAGTTGTTGTCGACCATCATCTGCCGTATCTTCAGGGCAATGGCTGATTTCTCGGTGCAGAAACCGGTCGGCACCACCACGGCTCCTTTTCCTTTTTCGTTCAGGGAATACAAAATGTGCTGGATAAAGCACTGGTACACGGCCATGGAATCTTTCTTGTTGGCCGGGACCTTGGGCACACCGGCAAAAAAGCGCTTCTTGTGGGTATCACTGGCCAGCGTTTCCCGGTCGTCGCCGAAATCCATCTTGAAGGGCGGATTTGACACCACGTAATCGAACTTCTTCAAATCGCTGTTGTCGTCGTTGCGGTGAAAAGGAAAGGTGAGCGTGTTGCCTTTGATCACGTTGTGCAGCGAGTGCACGAGATTGTTCAGGATCAGGTTCAGCCGCAGGAACTCACTCGACTTCTGCGAGATGTCCTGGGAATAGATGCTGCACTTGTCTTCCCCGATCTGGTGGGCCAGCGACAGCAACAAACTGCCCGAACCGGCCGCGGGATCGTAAAGCGTGACGCTCTTCACGGGCTCCGGCACCATGATGCGCGCCATGATCTTGGCCACAGCCGGCGGGGTGTAGTACTCGGCGTACTTGCCGCTGTCTTTGTTGTAATCCTTGATCAGGTACTCGAAGATCGTGGAGAAGAAATCGTACTTCTCGCTGAACACGGGCTCGAAGCTGAAGGCCACCAGCTTGTTGATGATGGCGCGGCAAAACGGCGCTTTTTCCCGCGTCTCGATAATGTAGGGCGAGATCTTGTCGAACAAACGGATCCGCTCGGCGCTGATCGTGGCCACGGAAAACAGCCGGATGTTCAGGTCGGCAATCCCGATCAGGGTGTTGTCAAACAGGTCGGCAAAGCCTTCTTCATTCTGCTTGTTGAACAGGTGGCTGATGAAATGGGTCTTTTTCAGCTTGGCGGCCTTCGTGCCGATCCTGGCCAGCAGGAATTCATAGTCGTCATCGGGCATCTTCAACAGCTCTTGCTCGATGTTTCCGCTCTTTTGAAGGTTCTTGTCCGCGTTGCGCGCTTCGTAGAAGAATTTGTCGTTGAGGAATTTATAGAGGAACACCTCGGTGATGATCTTGTATTCGCTGCCGGTATTGCCCAGGCCGAAGCCGGCAAGGATGGTTTTGAGGCCGTCGATCAGCTCTTTGGTTTTCTGTGTATGTTCGAAGTGGTTGGTCATGATGGTTTTTTAATGGCACACGGATGACACGGATAAAACGGATTTACACGGATTATCCTTTGTGCGCCTTTGTGAAATCCTTTGTGTTCCTTTGTGGTTAAAGTCATGCAGCTCTTTCAATGAAATATTCTTGAACTAAAGTACTATTAATAAATCTTATCAAGCCCATATCCCGTATCCCTTTCCCTTCCAGCACATTCAGTATCGTTGCCCGGGTTTCCTCGGCAAAATAATCTTCGTTTTTCAGGATATCACGGTTGTTCAGAACCAGCCGGTCGGTCTGGTGCTTGATATCGATAAGTACTTCATGCAGCGCGCTTTCCGAGGTGAACGCCGGTATTTTGTTCTCCCTGATCCGCTTGTGGATGCGGGCGTATTTGGTATCGTTCTCGTACCGCGACGCCAGCTGCGAATCGTTGAGATTTAGCTGATGTGCCTGGCTGTAAATCCGCTTTAAGGCGCTGATGGCTTCGCTGATCTCCGGCGATGTCAGTTCTTCGATGTGCTTCCTGCTAAAGAGCCGCTTCAGCTCTTCAAACAGGGTGACGAACTTCGGGTCTTTTTTATCGAAATTGCCTTCCATTTCCTGCCTGGCTCTCGCGAGCGCTTCCCTGAACTCGTCGGCGATCTTCAGCTCATGCTCGGCCACCTTGCGGAAGGTGAAATTCATCTTCTCCAGCGCGATGTTCAAAAGGCTCGTTTTGTCCGCTTCATCTTCCAGGCTTCGTTTGAGGTTCAGGATATCGATACGGTTCGACACCTCGTTGTTAAGCTGGTTGATCACGTTGAACGAGAACCTGTCGAGCAATTCGGTATAGCCCATCATTTTGATCAGGTTGTACAGGCTGCGCAGGTTGTCCAGGCTGGTCTTCAGATCCAGTATCTCTGCCCTGTCGGTGATCTGGCTGACGACTTTCTGGAACTCTTCCAGGTTGGAAAAATCGTAACGGAAGAGGCGGTCTTTGATTTCTGCGATTTCCGCGTCAATCTCTTCGACGGATTTAAAGAGGTCGCTGTAATGCTTTGTTTCGTCGCCCAGTTCCTCCTGCAATTCCCTGAAATAATCCTGGTTGGTGCGGTCGAATTCCTTGCGTATATCGGCAAAGTCGACCACGAAGCCGTATTTGAATTTCCGGAACGGCCGGTTTACCCTGGTGAGGGTCTGGAGAAGGTTATGGCGGTCGATCTTGCGGAGCAGGTAGAGCTTTTTCAGCCTGGGGGCGTCGAAGCCGGTGAGGAGCATTTGATGAACCACCAGGATATCGACGGTAAAAAATTTCTTGAAGCCTTCGATATAGTCGCGGCGGATTTCTTTGGTGTCTTCATCGTGGAGGATGAGGGCGGTGGTGAGACCTGCCGGTGGATTAGACATATACTCAGCGTCCTCTGCAGCAATTGAAAGATCATCTCCTTCGTAGCTATCTGACAATTTTCTCGCAAAGGGCGCAAAGGTCACGCAAAGTTGCGCGAAGATGGCGCGGGCCTGGTCGGAGCTGTCGCAGACGATCATGGCGCCGATGCCGGGTTCGTTGTGCAGCACACGGCTTTTCCTGAAATCTTCGATGATGTACCTGACCAGTGGGTTGACGAACCTGGGGTGGGAGAACAGCAGGTTTTTCGCGACAGATCCTTGTTCCACCAGCGAATCCATGACTTCGTTCACCTCATTCCGGAATCTGGTCTCTATTCCTTCACGGATCAGCTTAAGCGTGTAACCGTCGGCGATGGATTTGTTGTAATAGTACTTATGGATATAGTCGCCAAAAATCGCCCTGCTCGTATAATCTCCTGAGATCAGCGGCGTTCCCGTGAGGCCGATCAGCACCGCTTCGCGGTCGGATGCGATCAGGTTGGCCAGGAAAGAACCGCGGGGGTTGTAGCTGCGGTGCACTTCATCGAGGAAGTAGATACGCTGGATATTGAGGCTGTAATCGGCTGCTTTGGAAATGGATTCTTCCGAAAACTTATGGATATTGACAACGGTGATGGTTTGCTGCCCGACGGAAGATGCTGTGGCGCCGGCCGTTTTGATATTCCTGATGAAATCCTCTTTGGAGCTGACCATTTCCACTTTCAGTCCGCGGCTTTCGAACTCGTTTTTCGCCTGTGAGGCCAGGTCGAGCCGGTCGACGATAAAGTAGAATTTAGCGATGATGTTTTGACGCTGGTAGTAATCGCGCAGGTAGAACACGTTGTAGAAAGCCAGGGCGGTTTTCCCGCTCCCCTGCGTGTGCCAGATGATGCCTTTTTTGATGCCGCTTTTCAGCCTGTTTTCGATGGCCAGGGTGGCGAAAAGCTGCGGGTACCGCATGATGTGCTTTTCGATCAGGGTGCCTTTGTCATGCGCATTCAATACGTAGGCGATACCATATCTCAGGATCAGGGCCAGCCTATTGCGGCTCAGCAGCGAAGTTAGTATCCGGTTGGTAGGACTGAGTATATCCTTTGCCGTTTCATACTCGGGCGTATCCCGGATCGCGATCAGGTTATTGTCGAGCAGGATCAGTTTTTCAGTTTCCTCATTTAAAGTCGGAACATCGCGCAGCAAATCCGAATCTTCTTCCCTGAAGCTGTTAAACTTAACTGCCAGGGTATCGGGTGTTGCATAAAAAGCTCCCTGTAGCGGGGTGATGGCTTCTTCGTCGTACTCCTGGTTATTGGAGAAGATGAGAAGCTGCGTAATGTTCATGAACTTTTTGAACTTCGGATTTTTGAAGCGCCGGTTGATCCGGTCGCGCTCGGCGAGAATGCCATCGCGGTTGTTCGGCTTTTTGACCTCGATGAATGCCAACGGCATGCCGTTGACCAGGATGGTGATATCGGGCCGGAACTCTTCTTCCTCGTTCTTGCAGGTCAGTTCTGTAACGATGTGGAATAAGTTGTTGTCAATAGTATCAAAGTCGAAAAGTTTACATGAAAAATCGCCGTTAAGGCTGCGATAAAATGCCTTTCCCAGGTCCTTATTTTCCAGTTGGGTATTCAGTTCACCGATAATAGACTGTGTTTCCTTTTCGGAGTATTGATATTGATTAATTTTTGAGATGGCATTCCTGAAAATTTCGACGAAGATGTTTGTTTCCTCATGAATGTTCTTCATTTCTGACTTCAGTAAAAACCCATATCCCAGGCGAGTGAGATGCACCAGGGCGGGGATTTTTACACGGGAGTCTTCGTTGAATTTCATTATCGCCGCATGTTATTAAATAGGCATTTCATCATATTTACCTATTAATCAAGCATTTAAAATTAAATTCTCATCTGCACTCCGGGCTTGCGGCATAGCCCGGGTGTTTGGCTGGATCAAATATAAGGAAATTCCAAAATCCAAGCACCAAATTCCAAACAAATTCAAAAAGCAAAACTCAAAATCACAACATTATGACCACTTTATGACCACTTTATGACTACGTTATGACTACTTTATGACCACTTTATGACTACTTTATAGCCACTCCGTTTGCCATCCTTCAATAGCACACGGATTTACACGGATGCGACGGATTTACGCGGATTTGTTACAATTCAAATCACCAATAAAAAATGACCAATGAAATGAAAAATGATCCATCATCCATGCTCAATCATCCATGAAGGGGCTCCGCCAGCCACGCAACATGGCATTCCCTCGCCCCGCCCCCTGGCCCCCGCCCCGTGCAAACCGATCAGTTCCATTGACAGATTTCGTTGGGGCGGGGGAAATCGTTGGTACCCGCCTATTCCCCACGGGTTAAAACCCGGGGCTACCAATATTACGCTCCATACGGAGCTAATGTAATCCCGATACATAATCTCCTCCACCCGAATGGGGGGAGGTCGGGAGGGGGGCTGTTGGAGGTTGGGAGGGGGGTCACGGCAGCTCCACCGGTAAAACAACTTCCGCGCTCCCCCCGTTCTCATGCTCCAATGTTACCGATACCGTTGCTTCTTTATTTGCCAGGAACACGACGCGGACCGCGGCGGTCTCTTTGCCGGGGACGATCTTACCGCCGGTGACGCGCCAGGTGTAGCTTATTTCATCCTGCACGGGGATGGAATAGGTCGGTGGGTTCATGCCCATGGCGAGTTGGCGCGGTCCGGAGATCTCGGGGAAGTTGAACATGGCTTTGAAGTAGAATTCGGTGGAGCGGTACAGCACCGTGTCCATGATCATGGCGTATTTGCCGGGCTCGTACTGCGGCTCGTGGCCGGCGTTGCGCAGGGTGATCAGTTCGGAATGGATGCCGAGGCTGCTCAGTCGCCGGTGGATCGGGTAAGAACCGTAGAGCTTGCTGACGATGTTGCTGGTGAGGCTGGTGTCGAGGTCGAGAAAGGGAAAAGCGTGGTTGTACGGCACGATCTTGTCGGCGTCGCCGTGGATGCTGAGCACGGGTATCTTCTCGTCTTTGTCGATCAGGTTCGTGTCGTTCACGGCGCCCCAGAGGTTCACGACCGCCCGGATGGTGAAATCGCCGGTATAGCTGTTCGTGCTTTCGTCGAGCCCGCCGAGATCGGGCTGGGCACGGAACAGGTTGCGGCGACTGCTCTCCGGCCGCTCGTCTTCTTTCATAAAGGCGACGTTCAGCGCGGTGATGGCGCCGGCGCTGCTGCCCCCGAGAAAGACCCAGTCGGGATCGATGCGGTAGGTGGCTGCGTTGGCAGACAGAAATCGCAGTGCCGCCCTTGCATCCTGCACGGCCCGGTAAGCCGCTCTTTCCAGCGAGCTCTTGCTGGCCATGTTGAAGCCCATGCGGTAGTTGACCGATGCGACAACATATCCCCTGCCGGCAAATTCGTAAGCGAGCGACTGGATCGACTCCGTGGCCTTGTCGCCCAGGATGAACGCGCCGCCATGCAGCAGCAGCAACAACGGGCGGTTCTGCTGAGGGTCGTTCACCGGCTGGTAAATGTCCATCCGCAGCGCCTGCAGGTCTGTCAGGGCGAAGGAAACGGGATCGCGGTTGAAGAAGTGCACCAGTGCCTCTTTGGTAGGGTTGACGTACATTTTCCGCATGGCGTCGAGGATGATCTGCTGGTAATCGTACCCTTCGCCTTCCACGGGCATGCTGGAGTAATAACCTTTGGCGGCGCCGAAGCTGATGTCGTCGAGAACGCCGACGTTGCCGAATATTGGTGATAGATAGCGGGGAGGAGGGGAGAGGGGGAGACTGGGAGACTTGGAGAGGGGGAGACTGGGAGACTTGGAGAGGGGGAGACCGGGAGACTTGGAGAGGGGTAGAATGGGAGATTCTTTTTTTAGGAAGAGGGATAGGCGTGGGGAGATGCCGAGGTGGATGGCGTTCTTTTTACTGGTTTTCAGGTAGCCGGAGATGGTGTCGGGGTTTATTTTGCCGGTGAATTTTGCCTTGATGGTTTTCCCGCGGAAGTTGAAATTCATGGATTTCGGGCTGCTTTTCTTCCACTTGATGTTTGCTGTGTATACGTCGGGCAGGGCACGCTCGGCGACGAAGAAATAGCCGGTTTCACGGTCGGTGGAGTCGAGGTAGACGAAAACGGGCTTGTTGTTGATGCTGCCGTAGTACCAGGGAGCGGCGATGATGTCGTCCCTGAGGGAGATGGATTGGGAGAAAAGGAGACAGGGAGACAGGGTGAGGAGGAGACAGGGAGACAGGGAGAGAAGGAGAAGGTTTAATAGTTTGGTTTTCATCGGTTTAAATTCTAAAAAATATTTAGTGAAGATTCGTTGCATTCGTTTGCTGACAATAGAACACGAATGACACGAATTATACGAATTTACACGAATTTCTTTACATCAAATTTCCTGGATTCTTTTCATGAAGATCCGAGAATTACCTTCGAAAATATTCGTGAAGATTCGTTGCATTCGTGTTATCCGTGTTCTATTAAAGGGATGCAGTTGACACGAATTATACGAATTTACACGAATTATTATTCATCATTCGATCAGCAATTCCACGACCTCCCAGCTTACGGCGCCGAAGATAGACTCGATCTGTCCGGTGTATTCTGCATCGTGGCTAAAGATGGCGTCTTTCAGCATAAACACCTTGTAATCGTGATCCTGGGCGCCGATGTAAGTTGCCAGCACGCAGCCGACGGAACTCAGGCCGCAAAGGAACAGCGTATTGACGCCTTTCTCCTTCAGGATCTTGTCCAGGTCGGTTTTGGTGAAGCTGTTGCCGTAGGTTTTCACGATCATCGGATCGTCTTTGTAAAAGGTGATATCATCGGGGAACTCAAACTCAGGAGTGCCGGGGAACGGGCCTTCGGTAGGGTCGGAGTGATGGATCCGGATGATGGGCAGGCCGTTCTTACGGAATTCTTCGATATAGCCTTTGATATACATCATGCCCATTTCCCGGTCTTTCTCATCCATCCAGGGTAGGAACTTGTTCTGAATGTCGATGACGAGAAGGGCCGGTTTGATGGGTTCCCTGGTTTTTTCCTGGGCGGAGAGAAGGGTGCTGATGGTCAGCGAAAGCACTAAAATTGAAAGGAGCTTTTTCATATTAATTTATTTTAGATGTAAAGATACTGGAATTAATCTGACGAAGGCTTCGGTGGATTTCTGTTGCTTACTAATCTAATATTTCACATGGAATTCAAATTTATTTAAAAATGATTTCCCTTTATAGTTTACTTTCTCAAAAAACCGCGGAGACACTGAGGCGCTGAGATTTCAAGCATTTCTGTGCCACTGCGTCCCCGCGGTGAAAAGGGGCAGAAAACCGCGGAGTCGCTGTGACGCAGGGCTGTTCCTTCAGTTCATTCTTGCTGACCAGGAAAAATGGTCAATAAAATAATCTACTTTTTTGTAACCTTTCCGCTTTTTTCCTGTCTTTTGTATTTGTGAAAACTGTAACAATCATTGGCGCCGGGGTAGCGGGGCTTGCCGCGGCGAGTTACCTGGCGCGCAACGGGTTCCGGGTCACCGTGTTTGAAAAGAACGCCTTCCCCGGTGGGCGCTGCGCCAGCTTTTCCAAGGACGGGCACCGCTTCGACATCGGCGCGACGCTCCTCATGATGCCCCAGGTTTACGAACGCATATATGCCGACCTGGGGAAAAACATGTGGGAAGAACTGGACCTTATCCGCATGGATCCGGTCTATCGCCTCAAATACCCGGACGATTCGGAACTGCTCTTTTCATCCGACCTGATGAAGATGCAGGACCAGCTCGAAGCGATGGAGCCGGGCAGCTACGCGAAATTTCTCGAATACATGGATGTGAGCTTCAAAGCTTACAAAGTCTCCATGAAGCACATCATCGACCGCAACTATTCCAATATTTTCCAGTTCATAAATCCCGTCAGTCTCTGGCGGCTCTACCGGCTGAACGCCTTCGGGAACCACTACCGGACGGCGGCGAAGTATTTTCAGAATGAGAACCTCCGCACGGCGTTCACCTTCCAGAATATTTACGTTGGCCAGAACCCGTTCCGGGCCATGGCGATCTTCAGTATGCTGCCCTTCATGGAACTTACCGACGGGGTATTTTTCCCGAAAGGAGGGATGAACCGGGTGGCGGAGAGCCTGGAGAAGATGGCGCTGGAGAACGGGGTGGAGATACGGTACCGGTCGTCGGTTACGGGTATGCGGGTTACGGGTGAACGGGTTACGGGGATTGAATTAGCAGACGGTTCGTTATATGAGTCCGATGTTATCCTGGCGAATGCGGATCTGCCGTATGTGTACCAGGAACTGTTGCCTCCGGGAAGGGAATTGAAGCGGATCAACAGGCTGGGCTATACCTGCTCGGCGGTGGTGTTCCACTGGGGAATGGATACGGTGATGCCGGGACTGGAACAGCATAATGTTTATGTTTCAAACGATTACAGGAAGAATATCGAGGAGGTGTTCCACGGCAGCGGCGTGGCGCAGGAGCCGAGCTTCTACATCCACTCTCCGGCCAGAGCGGACAAATCGGCGGCACCGGAAGGAGAGGATAGTGTGTCGGTGATCGTGCCGGTAGGGAGTATGAGACAAGGAGACGGGGAGACCGGGAGACAAGGAGACGGGGAGACCGGGAGACTGGGAGACTGGGAGACCGGGAGACTGGGAGACGGGGAGACCGGGAGACTGGGAGATTGGGAGAAGGTGAGGGAGGAGGCGAGGAGGTCGGTACTGGACAGGCTGGCGAAGGAGGGGATGGCGGATTTTGCGAGCCATATCAAGTTTGAGAAGGTGTACAACCCGGTGACGTGGAAGAACCTGTTCAACCTTTCACGGGGGGCCACGTTCGGGAGCCTGAACCATAACCTGATGCAAATGGGATATTTCCGGCCGCATAACCAGCATCCGAGGTACAAGAACCTGTTCTTCACCGGGGGAAGCACGCACCCGGGAAACGGCGTGCCGCTGGCGCTGATCTCGGCGAGGCTGGCTGCGGAGAAGATTGTGCGCGTAGAGCTTAGAGCATAGGGCGAAGAGCCATCAACTAAAGACAAATGACTAAAGACCAAAGACCAAAGACTAAAGACCAAAATGACCGACCTGAGTAACATCGTTGCAGAAACATTTACCAAAATAGACTTCCATAAGATCAAGGACCACCCGAATATCCTGATTGCGGCGCGGTTCTGGGAAGATGACCGGTATGAAGCGGCGAAGACGATCTACCGTTTTATGCGCTATATCGATGATATGATTGACGACCGGAAGGCGCTGGATGGCATGCTGAGCTGCATGGAGAAAAAGATCTATGCCGACCAGGTGAATGCCTGGATCGATTGCCTGGGAATGGACCAGGCCAGCGACCCGATCTTCGGGGAGGTCACGGATACCATCCACCGGTTCCGGATCCCGCTGCACTTCTTCTACAACTTTGCCCGCTCGATGGTGTTTGATATTCACCACGATGGCTTTGCAACGTTCGACGAGTTCCTGGACTATGCCGAAGGCGCTTCCAACGGGCCGGCCTCGGTCTTCGTGCACCTCTGCTGCCTCGATCAACTGCAGGGCGAGTACGTTCCTATGAACGTGGTGATCTCAGATGTGGCGCGGCCCTGCGCGATCTTCAGTTACCTTGTCCATATCGTGCGCGACTTTCAGAAAGACCAGTTCAACAACCTGAACTATTTTGCGCAGGATATTCTTGAAAAGAATGGATTAACTCCCGAAATGCTTAAAGATATTGCACTCGGAGGGGAAATTCCGGAAGGCTTCAGGGCTGTTATTAAAGAATACAAAACGCTGGCCGGGAAATACAAAACCGCCACCGAAAGGATGCTACGATCCCTGGAAGGCAAGCTGGAACCGCGCTACATGCTCAGCCTGCGGATCATCTTTCATCTTTATCTCAGGATATACAACCGCATTGATCCCGTACACGGCAGGTTCACGGCAGCAGAGCTCAACCCGACGCCGGAAGAGGTGAAGGAAAGCGTGGAAGCATGCATCAGGGAATTTTCATCCCGGAAAGTCAGCCAGTCCGTGTAATTATTATTTTACGAGCAGTTTCTTAACTTCCGTGAAGGTCCCGGAACTGATCTTTAAGGAGTAAATCCCGGGAGCCAGCCTGTCAGTGGGAATACGGAAGCCGGATCCTCCGGTTTCAGACTGATATGACCATTTCCCTAACTGCTGTCCTGAGAGGTTTGTAAGCGTTACAGTGGCATTATTCATTTCATTGGGAAGGATCAGTTCAGCGAAATCCTTCGCGGGATTGGGAAACAGCACGATGGAACTGCCTTCCGACTCTCCCAAACCAGCATAAAGCACTTCATTTGCACGGGTGATGTATATATTTTCACTTCCTGAATTTCCAGCCGACCATGCCACAATAGTATTATCCCCGGAAGAAGTCATGCCATAATCGGAGCCGTTGGGGACGAATGTCATCGTTGAAATGAGTTTTGCAGAAGGGCCCCAGGGAAGTTGTCCGTCAGGAGTAACTTTCTGGGCAATAAACCCCGAGACGTTGGAGATATGGGTCACGATCAGGTTACCTTCCGCGTCGAACGTGAAGCGGGGAGCAGGAGTGTAAGTATTGAAGCTGGCAATTTCGATCCCGTTGGGTTGCCAGTGCAACGCGCCGGTGGTATCGAATTTTTGCGCATAGATGTCATAATAGCCCGGATCCGTTCCCGGTCGGGCATCACCCCAGACGGCATAGTAGGTTGCCCCGGTCCTGGCCCAGGAGATGAAGTCCTGTGTTCCGTCGGCATTGCAGATGTTTGTGGTGGCACCGCCCCATCCGGCCGAACCGCTGTTGGTCACCCGCCTGGCATAATAATTCACGGAGCCATCGGCACCCTGCCAGATACAGGTCACGCCATGCTCATCACTGATGGCAGAAAATCCATACTGCAGTCCCGAGGTGCCTTGTGTCACAGAATAAGGGCCCCAGACCTGGTTTCCGTCACTCGAGCTACGGATGCAGTTCAATGCGGCGCCAGCCCCATTGCCGGTACTGTAACAGAAAAATACATCTCCCTGCCCATCATAAGTGGGGAGCAACACAGAACCCCCGTAATACGACTGCGGCCCCACGGCCCAGCCGTTCATCGGGCCGGTCAGCACGCCCTCGCCGGTGAAATGGGTGTAGCGGTTGCCATCGAATCCAAAACCGTATCCCACCCGGAGGAGTGCATAGTACTGTTCGTTGTTGCGAATAATGTTAAAACTGCCGATGTATTGGATGTTGTTGGGAGGCTGCTCCGCCGACGAGCCGATGACCAAGTCCGATTCCCAGATCCGGTAGCCGTCATTATCGAGCTTATTGGCCCAAAGACTGTCAGGGGCACCGGCGCCGGCCGACTGTGTAAGCCATCCGATGACCAGATCTTCGTTATTATAGCGACCGATGGAAAACGATGTGATCCTGTTGTAGTTTTCCAGAATCTTCCGGCCATTTTCTTCCCACAAAGGAAAACCGTCGGCATCGTAATGCTGACCGTAGATCTCTTTGGCCGGAAGATCGGGAGTGGAGCGATTATCCAGCCAGAATACAAAAATACCCTCATTTCCGTCGCCCACGGTCCGGACATTATTCTGTACCCCGGCCGCATCGGTTACGATGCCGGGATTGGCCGGATCCGTAGCCCATTGTGCATTCAACGTGTGAATGGATATGGATAAAATCAGGCTTATAACCAATAGTCTTACTGATCTCATAATCGTATATTTTAAATTAATTAAGGATTAATGATATTCAACAAACCGCCATTTTTAACAACGATACTGGCGCCTTGTTCAATAAAGATCTGGAAACAACTTGCGTTAACCGTGCTGCTGATCTCCGGGAACCTGTTCCCTGAAGGCGCGGAGGGTATTGTCAAGATATCCCCGGGACCGGGGACTGCAGAGAGGTTCCAGTTAGCAGCGCTATTCCATTCTTTGTTCAGGTTTCCGGTCCAGGTGACGGCATTCCGGATAGAGACGTCGTCGATGCAAATCCCGGCATCCAGCCCTCCCTGGCCTGTTCCTCCGGTGAATGAAACCTTGATGGTTTGCCCGATATAGGCGGAAAGCGGCACGTTCACCTGGCTGTATGACTCACTGATTGCCCCGGTGAGCTGGAAAACCGTCTGGTTGTTGATTTTAACGGTAAGATCCTGCGGATTGGCTTCGTTTTCGGCCCTATAGAAAAAGACCAGCCAAGCATCGTTGGTCACCAGGAAATCCGGGGATTCCAGCTTTGCGCCTGCCTTGTTGCAATAGGCCCATTCGTTGCCGGAGCGTTCGGTTCCGTAGGTGCTCTGGGCCCAGCCGTAGTCAAGGGTTTCGGTATCTGTCCAGCAGGCCGGCGGCCAGGTGCCTTCAAAGCTTTCGGCCCAGGGTATGGAAACAGTCCCGGAACAGGCGGTGGTGAAGGTAAAAGGACCTGTCCAGGGACTTGATGTTTCACCGCAAACGGACCGGACGTAAAAATCGTAATTAGTGTTTGCATCGAGGCCGGAAACCGTGACGGGGTTCATGGCCGTGATCACGCCGGTTTCGGCAGGATCAAACAGGGCCGGACCTACCTGGTACTCCCACGAGGAAGCCGTTCCGGTCTCAATCCAGCCCAGGTCGGCGGTGGAGGCTGTGATGTTGGTTACGGACTGCGCTTCCGGGGCCGGGCAGCCCTGGGGGCTCACGGCAAATTCGATCCGGTAGTGGCTTTCACAGGGGCTGATCCCATCGTCACCTCTTTCAACGATGAACCAGTACGTGCCGGCGGTCAGAATTCCCAGGTCGATGAAGGATTCGGAGCAAGGGCCGGCCATTGCGGAAGGATTGACTTCGCCGGTGAGTGTGGAGCATAGCGGTGCACCTGGCGTGGTGGTCTCTGCAAGCCCGAAAACAATGGAGTGGTCTGCATCGGCGGTGAGGGAAACGGCAGAAGGCACGGTGAGCACCAGTTCGTACCAGTCGGCATCGCTGACCATCCCATCGGCAAACGTCGTCCCGCAAAATGTGGCCCCGGTGGAAGGCACGGTTTCCCAGTTCTCAAAGCCGGGGGGCATATCACAACCTTCATTGGACGTTACGCCGCAGGGTTCGCTTTCATCTTCAGCCCAGGCGGGGCAGGAGATATCGGTTCCCCAGGTACATTCCGCTCCTGCCGTTTCACTGATCGTAAGCATATAACTGCCGTAACTCGTTTCATCATAACCATCGATCACGATATAATAAGTTGATCCGCCGGTTAGTGTTGCATTCTCAATTTTGGAAACATAAAAGCCGCATTCAGCATCGAAATAGAAATCATCGCTGCAGGCAAAGGGATTGCCGGGCGTAACACTGTTTTCATAAATATACAGCCTGGTATCGTAAGAGGATCCGCAAAGGTCAACATCCACCGTGATTCCAGAGGCAGGATTGTATGAATACACCACATCGGGTGCGCCTGATCCGGGGAACTCGCATTCTTCATTATAATCGTCCAGGTAACCGGCCGTAGTCCCGGAAGAAACTATTGGCAATGAACCGCTCAGAATGAATGCCGTAGCGACATTCTCACCTCCCTGGAGCGGATCCAGCGACTGCCCAGTGGATAAGTTAACCGTTAAGGCTAAGAATAATATCAATTGAAGGATGTTTCTTTTCATCTGGAATGATTTCTAATGATAAGGGCAGACGAATCCTGATAAGATTACAAAAGTAGCTTACGATTTGATAATGAAATGTTAATGAAAAGTTAAAGTTACGGTGGAATTTACGCTTTTACAAAATACATCCGGAGCTTGCCCTTACCTTTTACATCAAGTTCGCCCCGGTATTCTGTTTCAAATTCATCCCTGACCAACTCATAGGTAGATTCGGAAACGTTGATCTTCATGGGCTCGGAGTTGGATTCCATCCTGGATGCGGTATTTATGGTATCACCGAAGACATCGTAGATATATTTCTTAACGCCTACCACGCCGGCGATCACTTCACCGGAATGCACACCGATACGGATCTCCCATTGATTTTGGGTGCCCTGGTTCCGTTTCCTGATATATCGGATCATCTCGATGCAGCTTCTCACGATATGAACAGCATGCCGGGGATTGTAATCCGGCAGGCCCGCCACGGCCATGTAACTGTCGCCGATGGTTTTAATCCGTTCACAATGATTTTTCTCAATGATATTGTCGAATGCGGTAAAGATCTCATTCAGTTCGCCGATCAGGATCTTAGGCTCAATTTCAGTTGATCTGCGGGTGAAATTCACGATATCGATAAAGCAAGCGGTCACATCCTCAAAGATCTGGGGCTCCGTCTTGCCTTTTTCCTTGAGGTCGTTGGCTATTCCGGCCGGCAGGATATTCAGCAGCAACTGGTCTGATTTTTCCCTTGCACTGGCAATGATCCGGTTGTCTTTTTTCTTGAGCTGAAGGCTGTAAAAGATCATCCCGGCAAGGGCAAGCAGCAAAACTGACACTAAAATCATGGAATTGCGGAAGATCTTTTGCCTTTTCAGGTCAAGTCCCTGGATCATCTCATTTTGTTTAAGCAGCTCAATCTCGTTTTCTTTTTTCTCCGTTTCATATTTGACCTGGAAATCAGACAATTTGCTCAGGATTTCATCAGAAAAAACCGAGTCTTTAACTGCATCATTTTTTTTATAATAATCCAGCGACTTCTGATAATCACCAAGGTCTTCGTAAATTTCAGAGTAGTACAGATAGTTTTTCTGCAACTGGTTTTGCAGGTTAAGCCTTTCAGCGATCGAGGTGCTGCTGTCAAGGACCTGAAGCGCCCTGGCGACATTTTGCTCAGCCCTGTAAATTTCGCTCAGGTTAGCCAGCACGGTGGCTTTTTCCACTTCTTTCCCCAGCGCTTTATAAATTTGCAGGGCGGAACCCATGTATTCGCGTGCTTTTTCAAACTTATCCTGGTTAAGATAAACTTTTCCGATGTTGTTATAGGACATGGCAATCTGGTCCTGGTCCTGGTTCTTCACCTGTATATCCAGGGTTTTCTCAAAATAAGCCAGGGCGGTGTCGTACTGATCCATGAAAAAGTACACCCGGCCCAGGTTGTTCAGGCGGATTGCAATCTCACCCGTATTGTTGAGAGATTCTTCAATTTTGAGCGATTCCCGGAAGTTCAGGATGGCCTGGTCGAATTTTTGCCATTCAGAATAGACCAGTCCCAGGTTATTCAGTGATTTTGACATCCCGGCGCGGTCGTTCAGTGTGGTTCTCAGGCGCAATGACCGTTCAAAATATTCGATGGCCCGGTCATATTTCCCCCAGTTACGGTAAACCATCCCGATGTTGTTCAGGGTTTTGGCGATGTCGTTCCCTTTGCCCAGCTCTTCATCGATGCGGATTGTCTGCTCATAAAATTCGATGGCTTTATCGTAATTACCGCGCATTTTATAATTGAGGCCAATATTGTTCAGCGTATTGGCGACCGATTCAAGGTCACCTTTTTCCCGCTGTACCGCGAGGGCTTCCTGGAACCATTCAATTGCTTCAGTGTAGCGGTCAAGCTGGTAACAGCACAACCCGATCTTACCCGCACAGGCAGCAATGGCCTCATTTTTTTCATGCCTGGACGATTTCTTCGATTCAATAAAATTTATATAATTCTCCAGGGCTGAATCGTATTTTCCTTCATCAAGTAAAGAATCAGCCCTTAAAAGCAAAGGATCCTTATCCGGTTCCTGGGAGAAGATAACAGTAGCCGGAAATAAATTAAACAATAACAATATAAGCCAGGACAGCCGGGTCAATTAAGAGGTTTTTATTGATACACGAGGTTATTGTTCTGATCCAGAAAATACTCCGTCACCAGTGGATCGCCGATGATCACGGAGAGCAGCCCTCCTCCTGATTCCTCGAGCCTGACGGACGATTTATCTTCTTTTGTTTCAGGGGCCGTATCAGTCATGGCAAATACCCGGTTTACGGTTAATTTGTTATTAAGAAGGCACTGCTTGATAGGATTGTTACTGGTATTGTTATTGTTGGTATAATTTCGGATCAGCTCGTAATTGCCTATTTTAACCGAAGCTGTGATCGGGTTGTTGGGGAAATTGAATTCGATCCCGGAAGTGACCACGCTGCCTTCGTTCCAGCCGAGATAAGGAATTCGATTTTCTATCTTCGATTTGATGACAGGATACGGACTCCATGTGCCGGTTTTCAGGGCATTCAACCCGGCGATCAGTGCAGCCAGGTCCCCGCCACAAACCACAAACATGTTAGCATTGGTAATCAAATCTTTCGGCGTACCTGCAGCCTGGTCACTGATATCTGTGAGCCGAATGTTCCTTGCATTGAAAATGGACTGCAGATCGGTGAAAAAAGCATTGAAATCGGCCCCCCTGTAAGCATAAGAGATTAGCAGCGCATCCTGAGGCTTGCCCGTTTTGGTAAATAGCCAGTCGAGTTCATTAAGGATGAAATGCTGTCTTGCCATTACATCATAACCATCCTTGAAATTCATAAGAGAAAGAAACCTTGTTGCCATGAGTTTAAGTATTTGGGTTTATTAATTAATTAACCGGTATTTGTAAAGAATACCTGACTCCATTACCAGGCTTGGAATCCAAATGCATTTGGCCATTCAGAAAATCCACCCTCGACTGGATGCTTTTCAGACCGATGGATTCGGTCCCGAGCTTCTCTTTAACATCAAAGCCTTTTCCGTCATCAGCATATAAAACATCGAGTTTCTCTTCATCTGCAGTGACTTTAAGATCAATATTTTTCGCTTCGGCATGTTTAAGGGTATTGTTCACCATTTCCTGGATGATCCTGTAAAGCATGATCTCCTTATTTTCGGACAGTCTTTCCTCGTTGCCGGTGATGGTGCAAACTGCCTGAAGTTTTCCTGAATCATTGATCTTATCGAACAGATCTTCCACGGCTTCATAAAATCCCAGTTTGGTAAGCAATCCCGGCATCATATTATGGGAAATTTTCCTGACATCTCCTGAAGCCTGTTCAAGCATCTGGTAAGCTTTATCGATAATTTCCCTGTTTTCCGTGTTTTTATCGCGGATCACAGAGAATTGCATTTTGGTAGCTGAAAGCAATACGCCGAGGCCATCGTGCAGTTCGGTGGCGATGCGTTTGCGCTCTTCTTCCTGTCCTTCTACCAGCAGTTTAGCCCCCATCAGCTTTTTTTCCTCCTCCAGCCTGTGTATCTTTTCTTCTGTAATGGTCTTTACATGAACAGCACGCAGACGTAAGTAAAGTATTATGAAAAAAGCAATGAAAACCACCGCGAGGCCGGTGAACATGTATGCATTTCGCTGGACGGTCTTTTTCAGGTTCTCCTTTTCCAGGGAAAGTATTCTTGCCTGGTCTTTCTCTTTTTCGTATTTTATTTGAAAATCAGCCAGTTGCCTGGATGTTTCACTGGTAAACATCGAGTCCTTCAGGTCAGTGTATTTCTTAAAATATTCCAGCGACTTTTTATAATCCTGCCTGTCGCTGTAAATAGAAGAATAGTACTCGTAATTCTGTTTAAGCTGGTTCCTCAGGTTGATCTTTATGGCAATCGCGGTGCTCGAATCGAGCATCTGAAGTGATTTCTCATTTTGGCCCACAGTGCGGTAAGCATTGCTGAGGTTGGCCAGCACGGTTGCTTTTTCACTTTCCATGCCTAATTCGCTGTAAATATCCAGTGCCGATGAAAAATAGTTAATCGCATCCCTGTACTGATCCCGGGCCTGGTAAACTTTCCCGATATTATTGTATTCCAGTGCGATCTGGTCCTGGTCCCGCGCTTCCTGGTGAATTTCAAGGGATCGCTCAAAATAAAACAAAGCGCTGTCGAATTCATTCATCAAGAAATAAGCTTTTCCGATATTATTGAGCCTTGTTCCAAGATCTTCGACATTATTCAGGGACCGGTCTATTTCAATGGATTCTTTAAAGCTAAGCAGGGCCTGGTCGTATTTTTTCCAGTCAAAATATAAAAGGCCGATATTATTTAATGATTTAGCCACGCCAACCTGGTCATTGAGGCCTTTTTTAATAACGAGCGATCTTTCGAAATGTTCGAGCGCTTTATCATACCTTCCCCAGGATTTATAGACCATTCCGATATTATTGATGGTCTTCGCGATTTCGTTTCCCTGGCCCAGTTCCTCATCGATCTTCAGGGTCTGAGTATAATATTCAATCGCTTTGTCATAATTTCCAAGTAGCTTATAGCACAACCCGATATTATTGATCGTATTGGCCACATCCTCAAGGTTGCCGAGTTCCCTTCTGAGTTCAAGTGCTTTGCCGTACCACTCGATGGCATCGTGATACTTATCCAGCCTGAAATAGCAAAAAGCAATCGTTCCGTGAAGATCTGCAAGATCCTTTTTCTGGCCCTCATCCGGTTTACCCTGGCTGTCGATATATTCCCGGTATTTCGAAATGGCCTGTTCGTATTCCGCCTGGTTGTATAATGAGTCAGCGATTTGAACCAGGCGGTCTTCTTTCTTCATTTTATCCTGCGCAGATACGAGGCTCTGAAGAACCATAAAAAGCATCAGTATTATGAACCCATGGCTGCGTGGCACTTATTTAATCATTCATTTCTCACGGGTGTTGGCAAAAGAATCCGTATGTCAAAGATAGTAAATAATTTAGAAAAGCAATATTTCTTTAGTCGGCTCATTTACACTCAGAACGAGGCAATCATTGAAGTCCGGATAGTCTCTTTTTTTCGCATCGCCGACGACTAAAGCCGTCGGTTGATATTTTGTAACTTATTTGGAACCAGCGGCTTTAGTCGTTGGAGTTCTGACCTCACCCCCCTTTACCCCTTGCCCCCTATTCCCCCTCTCCAAATTGGAGAGGGGGACAGGGGGTGAGGTTGGAACGACTAAAGCCGTCGGTCCCTGCCAAAAATGACTTACCTGCCAGGGGTGGCCTTAACAAGCTTTCCTGATTTCACGATACCTGTGCCTTTATCCGTTACCGTGACAAAGTAGAATCCTTCGTTCAGGCTGGTGATATCAAGCTCAATGCCTGCAGCGGCGGAACTGACGGTATAGTTCGTGACCTGTTTTCCGCTTGCATCAAACACCTGGATGCTATTATCCGACAGGCTGAAATCGATATAATCGACATAAACCTTGTTTGAAGCCGGGTTGGGACGGATCACCAGGAAGTTGTCTTCCGCCTGGACATGTTTTATCTCCGCGCCGGCAATCACTTCGGGCATGACCACCTCGTCGAAGATGTGATCACGGTATGTCGGTGAATTGTTCAGCAGGTTGATGGCGAAGTTCGAGTTCACCGATTTTTTATCCATGATCTGTTCTAAAACAGCGAACTCATTTTCTATGACGACATCCCAGCCGGTTTCAACAATATTCAGGTCGATAAGCCTCAGGGACATGAAATCCGCTTCATCCTCATTTGCCGGAATAAACTGGCCCAGGTACATTCTTGCACCGGCAAAGTCGGAATTCCTGTAAGCATAATTATATTTCAGGATGGCAGCTTCATTGGAACTGAGGGAAGTTGCACCGATCACCTCATCCAGCAGGTCAGCGCCGGCATTTTCAATGGATGCCAGGATCAGATCTGCCTCCATGAACTGGTCCGGAGAAACCTTTAGCCGCTCCCTGTAATCGCCGGGGAGGCTGTATTGGCCGCCGGAACCGGCAATTACAGAAAACAGGTTCTTGAAGTTATCACAGACATAATTTACATTCAGGTTGCCCTGGGATGGCATGTTGAAGATCTGCTGCGAGCAGGAGGCCGTCGAATGGAACGGCCGGTTGCTGGTGATCTGCACCGTTGGCCAGGAGATGTTGAACATACCGAAGTTATCGGCAACCGTGATGTTGGCGCTGCTGTTGATATCGATGGCCGGGTTATAGTTGCTCCAAAGGGTATTCAGCCCCGGATCGGCCGGGGTCAGCGTGCCGATGTTGCCGGTGTAATTCACCGCGTTGATGCCGACGAAGTTATAATTATACAGGAAGTTGTTCCTGATCTTCGGCAACGAAAGCCCCGTGGCCGTAGCCCTGATATCCAGCGAGGTATAACAGTCGTTGACGCAATTGCTGCTGATCTCGGTCAGCGGCGTGAGGTCATACGTGAAGATGCCCCTGGTATTGCTGAAGGTCCGCAGTTTGATTTCATTACAGGTGATGTAATTGCTGAAATTACCTTTCCCCACGAAATAAATCCCGGTGATATCGCTGTCGGTGATCTCATTGCTGCTGATCTGGATATTTCTTACGGATAATGCATAAATACCGTACTGGAACCCGTCGATCTTATTATTCATGATGCTGATCTTCGAAGAGTTCCGGATATAAATAGCCGAGAAACAAGCGAACTGGTGGAGATTGTCGGAAATCTCGTTGTTGTTGATCTCAACGATCGGGCTGTTGGTGGATGAAATATAAATCGGCGCCAGGGTAATGCTCACCGCTTCATTGATCTCGATCTCATTGTTTTCGATGATGGTCGTGAACAGGGATGAATTCAGGAAGATGGAATAGGAGAGGTCGGTGAAGGTATTGTTGGAAAACACCCCGCCGCCGCTGAACTGGTATATCCCATAAGTTTTGGGATTAGCAGTTCCCCAGGTATTTACAAATTCATTCTGCGAGACCTGCTGGCGGAACCTCGAGGTCGTGGTATAAATTCCATACGTGCTGGCATTGTTCACAAAGAAGTACTTCGTCGGGCAGTCGAAGACCGGGAAGAACTGCTCGGTCACGAACCGGTTGCCGCTGATCGGGTGATTGAAGGTGTTATTGCCTTCCACCCGGACTCCGTAATTACAATTGGAGAACAGGTTGGAGGAGATCACCGCGTCGGCGTTCTGTTGAAAATAAAGCGCCACCTCGGCATTCTTGAAGGTACATTCGTTGATGATGTTGTCGAACTGGCCTTTTCCGACAAAGCGCAGCCCTTTCCAGGTCTGGTCGACGTCACAGGGGCGGTAGACCGAGTTGTTGGACCTGAGCATGGCGCCGCCGGTGAACAGGATCCCGGCGCATTCCCCGAACACGACGTCCACGTTGGTGATATCCAGCGTTGCGCCGTTGGAAACCGTGACGATCACACCGTCATCGATATAGTATTTGCCGTCCCACACAACATCCGAGGTATAGGCCGGGTCGGAATAGATCTTGACAAAGAGCGAATCCGATTCCGCGAAGCAGCATTCTTCCTGTTCATGGCCTATATCGACCACAAAGGTTTCACTGCAGTCTTCCGTCGGCCCGGTGATAACGATCGTATAGGTACCGGGAGGCAGGTTATTTACTGTTAGCGGGATACCCGGCGTGATAGTGGTCGGCAGCGGAGGCACGACCGGGATGGACGTGATGGTGAACGGCCCGCCTGAAGAAGCCGGATCCAGGACAATGGTGAACGACCCGTCAGCCGTTTCCGGGCAGGTGGCATTCACTCCTTCGAGGTATTCGAGGATGATATCGCAGCAGCTGTTTTCCAGGCAGAATACACCGGCTGTGTCGATACAGCCATACTGATTCTGCACGACGACCGAGAACTGGTGGTTACCCGAAGTGCCTGCCGGGAAATTGAGTGTTGGCCCGGTGCCGACCGGCACCCCAAAATCCAGCCAGGTGATGCTTGGATAAGCAGTGGCATAGGTGTTGAACGGCGGCAGCCAGTTCAGTGGCAGCGGGATGTAAAGCTTCAGCGTATCGGGATCGCAAAGCTGATCACAGCCTATCGGGAAGAGACTCAGGTCGGGCTTTGAATGGATGCTCCCGGCATTGGCGGTGGCGGAACAACCAGTAGCTTTGTTCGTGATCGTAAGGCTGTAGAATCCGGGTGTGGATACTGTGATCACCGGGACAGTTGCGCCGTTGTTCCACTGGTAGCTATATAACGAAGTATTGTTAATGCTTGGAATGAGCGTGACCGGTGTCCCTTCGCAGATATCCAGCGCAGGGATGCTGACGATGCTCAGGTTGGGCGTTTCGTAAAATGAAACGCAAAGGGTATCAGAATTAACACATTGGGTAATGTTATCTGTAACATCCACAATGAACTGGTAGTAAGCCGGAAGAGTGAACGGAGCAGTTACGGTGACCGATGTAAAATCGCCATTTTGCGGCGAAAAAGTAACCCCGCCGGCCGGAATGCTGCTCCAGCTATAGGAATAGTTGGGATCAAAAACCGTACTCATGGAGAGCCAGGCAGTCCCGCCGGGAAGTACGCAGTAATAACCGTCGCCGGTGATCTTTGCCTTAGGCCTTTTATGCATGAAGATGGTCAGTTTGTTGGAGATGCTGGAACATCCGTAATTATTGGTCACTTCGACCCAATACTCGCCGTACTGGGTGACATTATATGTCTGATTTGTGTCGCCGACCAGCAACGTACTGTCTTTATACCACTGGTAGGAGCTCATCCCGCCACACGCAGTTAGGGGAAGGAAGTCGCCGGGACAGAAAGCCGTGTCGGGGGCGGATATGGTGCAGGAAGGGACCGGGTTGACCGTCACCGTGTCGAAGACCGTGGCGATACAACCGTACGGATCGGTGATGACCAGGTTAACCCAGTAAGGTGACAGGGCCGCCGAGGCATAGGCGTGCTGGGTAACTGGTGTGTACGAAGTGCTGCCGTCGCCGAATGACCAGAAATAGCTGTAGCCGGGAATATTCGGGATGGCAGTGAATGTAGCGGGAATGTTTTCACAAACAGGGGTTGTGACCGTGTAATTAGCTGATGGCAGCAGTACGTTTACGACTTGTGACAAGGTATCAGAGCAGCCAAAGGATGTGGTTACGATCAGGGTGAAGGTATAAGCCCCGGATGCGCTTGCTATAAATACGGGATTCTGAGCTGTATTGTTAGGTATCCAGGTCCCTGTTGCAGGGCTCGCAGACCAGTTATAACTTGAGATGGTTGCCGGTGCGGTAGCATAAGAACCATTGAAGAAGGTGACCTGGTCACAAAGCACGTAGTTGGTAAAGCAAACCGTCGGGCAGTCCGGGTTCGGATTGGGCGGGCAACCGCCACCGGGGCCGCCGCCGCCGGTACAGGTCTGAATGATCACGTTGATAATATTGGATTGCAGTGAGCAGTTGCCATTGGATACGATGACGTAATAGGAATAGGTTCCCGGGTTGGTGAACGACGCGATGTTGATGTTCAGCGTTGAGGAGGTCTGTCCCGACAGGATGCCGTTGTTATCGTACCACTGGAAGGTGTACCCGTTATTCACGGCCGTCAGTGTCAGGACCTGGGATGAACCGAGGCAGAATATCGGCGTGGTGCTGGGTGAGATGGAAGCTATTGGCGGATCGGTGATCGCTACGGGGTGCGTGTCGAAACCGGAACAGCTTGTTACGGTAATGGTAGCAGGGACCTGGGGCCCGTGCCATTTGATATTCACTGAAGCGGTTCCCTGCCCGGAAAGGATCGTTCCATTGATGGAAGGGGAGATGGACCACTGGAACCCTCCCGGCGGCGTTGGCCCGCTTACCGTGTAGGTTTCGACGTAATCCACACAAACCGCGCTGTTCCCGCTGATCACAGGCTGAGGATAAGGTAATACGGTGATCGATTTGGTGAGTGACTGGCAAAAGGTGTTGTTGCCGAGGTCAATTTCCTGGTAAACGTTTACGGTCCAGGAGGGGCCGGTGCCGGTGAATTTAACAACGACAGAGTCGTTATCATCTCCCATCTGTGATAGGATCACTCCCGGGGATACTGTCCAAATAAACGGGCTGCCGCTGGTGTTGGATGTGATGCTAAAAGTGTAGTTAGCATTAGGGCAAGCCAGCTGCGAGCCCGCTATGTTTCCGAGGATTGGTTTGGCAACGACCTGGATATTTTTAGTTGCGGTCAGGTTACAATGGGCGCCGGGCGTAAGCGAAGTGGCGGTAAGGACATAATTACCGGCGGGCCAGCTGATGGAGACATTAGGCGTTCCCTGTCCGCCAAGGATGGTCGGCGGAGGGGTGGCCGGCGAGAAGGTCCAGGTGGCGGGAGGACCACCGGCGCCGGGATTTGTGTCGAAAAATGTAGGATCACCTTCGCACACTTTTTCAGGCCCGAAGATTTCAAATTTGGGGAGAACGTTTACCAGCACTGAATCGACGCCATTACAGCCGGCCAGCGGATTTTGATATTCACATTTGACCCAGTAAGATCCGGCCTGAAGGAAGGAAATATTCACCAGCGGGACATTTCTATCCTGCTCGTTGAAGGTGTACCACGGGCCGGTAACAGTCCATTTGTAAAAAGTCCCCGGAAGCGTCGGGAGAGAGTATGTTCCGGAATTTCCAACGCATAATGTGGTCGGGCCTGATATGGGCAGGTTGGGATAGAGAACGGGCACTTCAATGGTGGTTGAGCCGGGGCAGGAGGATGATGCGCAACTTTGCAGCGTAACGGTGGTGGGTACGGAATAGGTCGCATCCCATACAACCTTGATGCAGCTTGTGTTGCCCGGAGGAACGATGGTGCCGCCGGTCACACTCCAGTTGAAGTTATTGCAAACCATCGGGGTGCAGAAAGTGGAGGTGTCGCCCGGGCAAACCGTTCCGTAACAACAGTCGGTTTCAATCGTCGGACCGACGCCGGGGAGCACGACCACGACAGCGGTTGCGGTATCTACACATCCGCAAGGGGCTTTGGTCTCACCGTTCGGGCCCCCGCTAAACTGGCCGGATCCCATATCCTGCACAGTGAGCAGAACGGTGTAGGTTCCGGGCGCCGAATAGCTGTGCGGAGGCGGGACAGGTCCGGTGTAGGTGTTGCCATCACCGAAATCCCAGACAAATTTGCTTCCTCCCAGCGAGGTGTTGTTAAAATTCACCGGCGTGTTCACACAGACCGTGTCAGGCCCCAGCGTAAAACCCGCCATCGGCCCGTCGATCAGGCAGATCTGCGCCATGATGGAGTCCTTGCAGTCGAGCAAAGGATTATTGCTGGTGATCACGACTTTAATATTCCCGGAAACGCCATTGCCCCAGAAGATGGCATTCGGGTTGCCGGTAAAATTAGCCGGTGTGCCTCCGGTAACAGTCCAGGTGTAAGTGAAGGACGGGTCATTCGGGTATACAGTGTAGGTATGGACACTGTTTTTACACGCAGCTGTCCTGTGTTGCATCCCTCCCGCATCGCTGCCGCAACTTCCAAAAGGAGGGCAGATCTCCAGGGCGTCTTTCAGGATGAAATCGGGGCAACAAGCCTGGGCCGAAAGATCGGTCGTCTTAACAGCCGAAAACAGTAATACAACACAACTGATAAAGAAGGAGATGTTTTTCATAATGGGAGAGGGAGTTAAATTTGCAGCAAAATTACATTGGCAAATACCTCTTTTATCTCATTATTAAAACATTAACAAAACTTTAACATATTGTTAGGGAAATTTTAACAGATAGCTGTGAGCCACAAGCCACTAGCTTCAAGCCACAAGCTTTGTCGATGCTAATTTTATACTAGTGGCTTTTAGCTTGCGGCTTGTGGCTTGTGGCTTGAGGCTTGAGGCTTATTCCCCCAGCATCTGATCCACGATCCTTACTACCTGTTCAATCAATACGGGGCAGACGGTGTGGAACTGATCATCCGTGGGTTCTTTTCCGACAAGGTCATGGCAATTTAAGCTTCCGTGATTAAGCTTTTTAAAGCGGCTAATGAAGTAAAATACCTTATCATATAATTCTTCACGCTGGGCCGGGTCTTTCACTGTTGAAGAAATGACGAAGATGCCTCCTGAAACGGCGCCGCAAACCGACCGTTCTCCTCCCATCCCAAATCCGAATCCGCTCATCAGCCGGAAGATTTCTTCTTCGTCTTTACCTAAAATATCTGCAAAAGCGGCTGCAACAGACTGCGAGCAATTATAGGGCCCGTTAAAAAGCTCATTCGCTTTATTTATCCTGGATTCCGTATTCATTTTTGTTTTTGCCACAAAAACACGAAAATACATTAAAAACAAATCCGACAAACTCACCCCCTTTACCCCCTGCCTCACAGGGGGTGAGGTTAAGCCGTTGGCGATGCAAAATAGAAAGGTTGCACTTGGGACCGCAAACTTATATTCAAAAAATATTTTTTATAAAATGTAGTTTATAAAATAAACAAGTTTATATTTGCATTATCATAAAGCAAAATAATAAACTTACCATTATGGAAACAACGAATGATTACAACGGAAAACTCGATCTGATCTATGAAATGATCGAGAATTCAAAAACCAGGATCAGGGAAAATGCCTTCTTTTTCCTCTTGTGGGGATGGCTGGTATTGATCGCCAGTCTTTCTCATTTTATCCTGATGAAATTTGGCATTTACAAATCTTACCTTGTGTGGCCGGTTTTGATGACTACCGGCATGGTCATCTCTGTTATTGCCGGGATCAGAATGGGAAAAAAGGCAGGTTACCGCACCCACATCGATACGGCTGTTATTTACCTCTGGTATGGATTTTTCTTTGCTATCATCGTCATTATGGCATTTTCCATTACCGGAAAAATTTCCTGGCCAATGTCTAATGTTCTGATCATCGCCTTGTATGGTCTCGGCACGTTTGTGTCCGGAGGGATTCTGAAGTTCAAACCCCTGGTCATTGGAGGAATTTGCTGCTGGATCATCGCGATGTGTAAGTTCTTTATTCCCGACGAATATTCGTTGATTCTGGTTGCCGTTTCGATCATCATTGCTTACCTGATCCCGGGGTATTTACTGAGAAATGCCCGTTAAAAACGCGTGCTATGTTTGAAGAATTGGATCCGTTGCTTCATTCGCAACTTCGGCTGGCGGTCATGTCGGTACTGATCAGTGTCGAATCGGCTGAGTTTAATTTCCTTCTGGATAAGACCGGCGCCACAAGGGGTAACCTGAGCGTTCAGATCACTAAACTCAGCGAAGCGGGATATATTGAGGTAGCTAAAAGCTTCAGGAAAAATTACCCGCTGACGACGTGCAGGATAACTCCCAAAGGCGTGGAAGCCTTCGAGAAATACGTGAATGCGTTGCAGGGTTACCTGCCACGGCAGGATTAACTATTACATTCTGGATCTTATCGGCTGAATTGCCTATCTTTATTTTCATTAATTATTATAGTAATGACTGCAATTGAATTGAAGAACCTGTTGATTCACAGGATATCGGAAATAAACGACGTATCTTTTCTAAAGGCTTTAAAAACTATTCTCGACTCTAAAACCGAGAGTGGAATTATTCAATTAACTCAATCACAGCTTGATGAGATTGTCGCATCAAGAATGGAGATTGCCCAGGGAATGAGTATTGAAAATGATATGCTTGATAAAGAGGTTAAGCAGTGGCTAAACGCAAGATAATCTGGTCAACACGCTCAAGAATAAAGCTTTATGAGATTCTTGATTTTTATATCGAACGAAATAAGAGCAAATCATATTCTATTAAGCTTTACAGATTAATTTCCCGGGAGGTTAAACTTTTACAGAAATATCCTGAAATAGGAATTAAAACTACTGACGAAGTCATCCGGGGGGTTAATCATTGAAAATTATATCCTTTATTACGAAATAACAAAAGACTCGATCATAATCCACACTATTTGGGACAACAGGCAGGATCCAGTGAGTAAAATTATAAAGAACCTGTGACTTTTACATCTCAGTACTTAAAATTCAACACTTAAGATTCTGATGAGATCGCCGCTGATCCTGAGCAGTTCCACCTCCGCCTGCTTGGCCCGGAACTGCGACAGCAGCAACTGGTACTGAGCGTCGATGAATTTCTTCTGCGTTTCGCGAAGCTCGATATCGTTGATGGAGCCCAGCCGGTATTTCTCAAACGCCACTTCCACATTTTCCCGGGCAACATCCTGGTTGATCAGTTCAATGTCGATGATCCTGAGGTTGGTGATGTAATCATTGTAAATCTTATAAAGATCGGTGTGCAGTCCCAGATCGGTGTCTTTCAGGTAGTTATCCATGGTATTCAGTTCCACCCTTGCGTTTTTGATCTCCCGGCTGATGTTGAAACCGTCGAAAAGCGGGTAGGAAAGCGACAGCCCGAACGAAGGCCCGTTGCTTTGGTTATATTTCAGGTAACCGGTCTCTGCATTCAGCTGGTTGTAATTATAAGCCGCGTTCAGGTTCAGTTTCGGATAACGCAACGATTGGGCATCCTTGATGGCATACCTTGTATAATCAAGATTCTGGCTGGCGATCAGCAGTTCGGCGTTTTGCACGCGGGTCTTTGCCAGTAAACTTTCAAAGTCGAGGGTAGTGCTCAGGGAAATACTGTCGGCCGGGAGAAAGCGGATCTCCGGGTTACGGGCCAGCAAACGGTTCAGGTCGGCAATGGTCTTCTGCATGGCCGAGATCTCGCTGATCAGGTTGATGCTGTCAACATTGAGGTCAACGGTCGATTGCAGCAACTGCAACTCCGACCCGGCTCCCAGCCCGACCCTGGCTTCCATGATCTTTTTGCGCTCCAGCGATAGCGCGGCGGCATCTTCCAGCACCTGGACCAGCTTTTGCTGCTGGACAATTCCGTAATAACTGAGGATGATCGCCGAAAGGGTGTTCTCTATCTCGATGCGGGCTTCCGTCTCGCCCATTTCTTCAAGGATTCCCAGCATGTTTTTGCTTGCAAACATGCTGAAACCATCAAATAATGTCCAGGTGAGCTGAACGCCGGCATTGAATGTCCGGTTCTTTGCATTGTCTATTTCCCGTTTGCCTGTCGAAAATGTCTCCTGGGTGGTATTGGTGATCGTATTGTTCTGTGTGGCGCTCAGGTTCACCTCCGGCAGCATCCCGGCATTGCCCAATGAGTTGTTGTTACCGGCTATTTCAGCGTCATTTTTTTTAATAATAATGGAATAATTGTTTTCCAGCCCAATCCGGATTGCATCTGAAAGTGTCAGGACCTCCTGCCCGGAAAGGCTTATCCCGGATAAAAGAATGATCAGTGCCAATAGCCATGATCTCCTGAAAAGCTTAACCGATTTCTTTAGCATCTTCCTGGTATTCAATTTTCTTTTTATTTCTTGAAAGATAAGTGTACAAGGCCGGAATGACGAACAGCGTCAGGATGAGCGAGAAGATGAGCCCGCCGATGATCGTGATCCCCATCGGGATGCGGCTTTGTGAAGAAGCACCGAGCGCCATGGCGATCGGCAGCGCGCCGAGTGCCGTGGCCAGGCTGGTCATCAGGATCGGGCGCAGACGCCGTGTGGCTGCATCGATCACCGCTTCCCGGAGGCCCAGACCTGCCGCTTTGCGCTGGTTGGCAAATTCCACGATCAGAATACCGTTCTTGGTCACGATCCCGATCAGGACAATCACCCCGATCTGGCTGAAAATGTTGATGGTCTGTCCAAACATCCACAATGAAAGCACCGCCCCGGCAAGCGCCAGCGGAACGGTGAACATGATGATGAGCGGATCGATATAGCTCTCGAACTGGGCCGCCAGGATCAGGTAGATAAGTACCAGAGCCAGGAGGAATGCAAAGAGCAGGCTGCTGGAGCTGTCTTCAAATTCTTTAGACACGCCTGCCAACTGCGTAGAAAAGCTATCATCGAGGGTTTCACCGGCAATGCGGCGCATTTCTTCGATCCCCTGCCCGAGCGTCACATCTTTAGCAGGCTGGGCGGAAACGGTCGCCGAGACATAGCGGTTGTAACGGTACAATTGAGGCGGATTGCTGTTCTCCGAAAGATCCACCAGGTTATCGAGCTGGATCAGCTCGCCCCGGTTGTTCCTGACGTAGATCGAGCTGAGGTCGAGCGGTTCATCCCGGTTTGTGCGGTCAGCCTGCCCGATGATCTGGTATTGTTTGTTGTTCAAAATGAAATAGCCGTAGCGCTGCCCGCTGAAATACAACTGCAGGTTCTCGGCCACATCCCTGACATTGACGCCGAGGGCCCTGGCGCGGTTCCGGTCAATGTCGATACTGATCTCCGGCTTGTTGAACTTCAGGTTCAGGTCGCTGACCTGGAACATCGGGCTGGCCTGCACCTGCTCCATAAATTGCGGTATGACCGCCCTGAGCTTCTCGAAATTGGGGGCCAGGATGACAAACTGGACCGGCAATCCTCCTCCTCTGCCACCGCCGATGGTTTGTTCCTGCGTTACAAAGCTCCTGGCGAAATTATACTTTCTGGCGATCACACCGAGCTCATCGGCGATATCCTGCTGGCTCCTTTCCCGTTCAGACGGATCGGTTAGGATGATCCTTATAAACCCGGCATTGGTGGAGGCGCTGGACCCGAAGCCTGGCGCGGTGATCGCAAGTAAATTGGTCTTCTCGGGGATCGTATCCACAACGCGTATAAGGCTGAGCATGTATTCGTCCATAACCTCGAACGAGGTGCCTTCCGGCGCGGTAGAAACGATGGAAAGCCTGCTTTTGTCTTCCATGGGCGCCAGCTCTGAAGGCACCATTGCGCCGATGCCCAGGATCATGCCGATTGACAGGACCATTACCAGTATGGCCAGCCAGCGGTAACGGATAAAACGGGTCAGCACGCGGTTATAACCCTCGATCAGGTTGTCGATCCAGTGTTCGGTGGTGGTGAACATTTTGCCGTGAGTCCTGGTTTTCCTGAGGATACGGGAGCTCATCATCGGCGTCAGGGTAAGGGATACGAGTGCTGACACGAGGATCGTCCCTGCCACCACTATTCCGAACTCGCGGAAAAGCCTCCCTGTCAGCCCCTGGAGAAAGATGATGGGCAGGAAGACGGCCGCCAGGGTGATTGTAGTGGAAATGATGGCAAAATAGATCTCTTTGGATCCTTTATGGCCTGCTTCAATGGAGTTCATGCCGCTTTCCACCTTATGGTAGATATTTTCCAGCACCACAATGGCGTCATCCACCACCAGCCCGGTGGCCAGTACGATGCCGAGCAGGGTGAGGATGTTGACGGAAAATCCGGCGATATACATGATGAAGAAACCGCTGATCAGGGAAATGGGAATGGCCACGACAGGGATCAGGGTGGTGCGCCAGCTTCTCAGGAAAACGAAGATTACCAGCACCACGAGGCCGAAGGCGATCAGCAGGGTCTCAAACACTTCGGTGATGGCTTTCCGGATCGTCCGGGTCGTATCGATAGCGATCCCGTAGGTGATATCGGTAGGCAGGTCGATATTGATCTGGTCGAGCCGTTTGTAAATCTCATCAGCGATCTCGATCTGGTTGGCGCCGGGCTGAGGTGTGATGGCCACGCCCACGAGCGGCAGTTCCCCGTTGCCGCGCATGATGCTCCGTTCATTTTCAGGGACCAGGACGGCCCTTCCAACGTCCCTGAACCGAACCAGCGTGCCCCCGGATTCCCGGATGATCATATCGTTGAACTCCTCCGGCGTAGTCAGCCTGCCCTGCGTGCGGATGGTCAGTTCGGTGCGGTAGCCTTCCACACGCCCTGAAGGAAGCTCTATGTTCTCGCGGTTAAGCGCGTTCCGAATGTCCACCGGGGTGAGCTGGTAACTGGCAAGCTTCGCCGGGTCCATCAGCAACTTGATCGAAAATCTCTTTTCTCCCCAGATCCTGATCTCACTGACGCCCGGTATGGTCTGCAGCCTTTCCTTGAAAACGTTGTTGGCATAATCCGAAAGCTCCATAAGGTTGCGGGTGTTGCTCTGGATCATGACCACGACGATAGGGCTGGCGTCGGCGTCGGATTTGGTGACCACGGGCGGGTCGGTGTCCGGCGGGAGGTTCCTGACAGCTCGTGACACGCGGTCACGTACATCATTGGCAGCCGCCTCCATGTCCACCCCGAGCTCGAATTCAACGGTAATATTACTTCGCCCGTCGCTGCTGATCGAGGTTAGCGAACGGATCCCTGCGACCCCGTTGATCGACTCTTCCAGTGGTTCGGTGATCTGGGATTCAATAATATCTGCATTGGCACCGATGTAACTGGTGGATACCGTGACCACGGGCGGATCCACGCTGGGATATTCACGGACGCCGAGAAAGGTGTAACCAATGGCGCCGAAAAGGACCAGCAGGATGGAGATCACGGTGGCGAGCACCGGGCGGTTTATACTTATGGAAGAAATGTTCATGCCCCGGAATGTTGCTGTTTCCCTCTATTTTTTGATAACAGGCTTAACGCTCATTTGTTCACGGATTTGAAGCAGGCCCGACAGGATGACCGTATCCATCGGGTTGATCCCTTGCACGACCTGTACTTCGTTTTCAGTCCGGATACCGGTGGTGACGTAGGCTGTTGTCGCTTTTCCATTTCTTACCACCATCACTTTTTCACCCCGGATATCGGGGATGAATCCATCGGAGGGCAGGACGAGCGCATCGGGGATCCTGTCCAGGATTATATTGACTTTAGCAAATGCTCCGGGTACAAGGAGCCCGCCCGGGTTCTGGCAGCGCGCCCTGACTGTGAAGGCCCTGGTGGAAGGGTCGATCCTGGGCTCGATCGCGTAGACCGTGCCGGTAAACACACTGTCGATGCCGGCAACAGTGAACGAAACTTCCATGCCGGCTTTTATCCCGGTGTTGTATTTTTCCGGCACGTTGAACTCGATCTTGACCGGGTCGGTTTGCTGCATTCGAGCGATCAGCATGGAGGAAGAGATGTATCCGCCCGGGCTCACGTAGCGCAGACCGATCCGGCCTCCGAATGGAGCGTAGATGCCCGTTTTTTCCAGCCTGGCCCTTACCAGTTCGATCTGTGCCCGGATCACCCCCAGCTGGCTGCGTGCAATGTCGAGCTCTTCCTGGCTGACGGCTTTCAGTTCCAGCAGCTTTTCCTTCCGGTAAACATCATCGCTCGCGAGTTGCTCATCAAGCTGGAGCTTTTTTAGTTCCGCCTGCAATTCGCTGTCGTTGATCTGCACCAGCAGGTCACCTTTCCTTACCATGGTCCCTTCCTGGAAATTGATGGACATGACCCGGCCGGGCACCTCGGCACGGATTTCCACTTCTTCATTGGCGAGTATATTGCCGGTGGAGAAGATCTTATTCTCCATCATTTGTGGAATGACGACAACGGCATTCACTTCAACGGGCCGCGGTGCAGCGGATTGCGGCGCCTGTGGCTTCTTTTCCCTGCAGGAAATCATTGCCAGGGAAGTGATCAATAAGAAAATTATAACGAATGATCTTGAAATCATTTTTCAGATTATGGTTATTATAAAGCAAAAATTTGCAGAACCCGCAAAAATAGGTAAAAATGAGATTGCATCTTACTCAATTAACCGCAGAGATATCAGAGAACGCGCAGAGAAAACAGAATATTATTAAATAATCAAGCTTTTGCGATCTCTGCGTCACCCAGCTGTCCTGACTTGTGAGAATAGTGTGGTAGAGGTTCAACGGACGGAGCGCTCCTCCGGAGCTTGAAGTTTGCGGTAAACATTGATTCTACAGACGGGGCGCTCCTTCGGAGCGAGGCAACATGATTGCCAGGCCCTCCGGCTCCGTAGGAGCCTTCTGTCTGTAGAAAAAAGCCCGACACGATCATTAAAGCCCCGTCAGGGGCGACCCAATTCCTGGCTCAAGAGGAATCCTTTGTCTTTAGAAACCTACCACGATTTTTGCGACCTCTGCGTCTTCTCAGCGGTTTCTGCGGTTAAATTAATAAACAACTTTTAGTGCCGCCACTGATTCAAAGAAGAAGAAAGGTGATGGACTTTTGATCCATCCCACTTCTTTTTATGAGACTTATTCTTTAACGAATTTCTCAATAATTGATTCTGTGCCCGCGTTAATTATCAAACAATAGATTCCTGAAGGAAGATTGCTTATCTCAAGTGAAATGATTTCAGTTCCACCTAGGGCGTGATTTTCTGATACGATCTGCCTTCCGGTAAGATCCTGCATGCTGACGCGGATATCCGATGTTTTTTTCAGGTTGAGAGCAATATTTACCTTATCCTTTACCGGGTTCGGGTAAACATGCGGCATTGTAGTAAAAACATCCGATTCCTCCAGGCCCATGAAAATAATTTCGTTGCCGGTGACCATCATGTCGATGTTTTCTTTGGAAGGAGTGGCAGCATCCAGGACGATCGTCATCGGTGTGATGGATTTGCCGGGTATTTCGGCAAAGAGTTCATAAGAACCCAGGGCGAGGTCATTAAAGGCATAGGAACCATCTGCAGCAGACATGGTCATCATAGCGGCCGTGGGATCGGAAGTACGCAATATGATAGGTACATCGGCGGTTCTGCCGCTGTTATGGATGGTACCGCTGATACTCCCGGGCCCCTGCGGAGCGTTGGTTACCGGCACAAGGTGTATGTGGGCGCCGTCGGTGTTCTGAGTAAGGTAGATCGCCGTAGCTTCTTCCCAGTGAAGCACATCACCGTAGTACGTCGGGAGGTAATCCCCGTTAAATTCGGAACCCGGGCCCGGTTCTGCCTTGAGGATATAATGGGCAGACGATAGCCCGCTGAATTCATACCATCCCTCAGGCCCCACCATTTCAGCAAAAACATCAACAACCTCATCTTCAATCATTTTGTAGCAATAAGCAAAGCCTGTTTCCAGCAGGTTGTCCGCAGCATAAACCCTTCCGACGAGGAAATAGGTCGGATCAACCGGCTCCAGGGTTACATCCAGGATGGAATAGCCGGGTAAAGCCGTTGTGTCTTCCACGATGCGGTTCTGGTAACCGTTGCGCTGGAATTTCACGTTGTAGGAGCCGTGTTCCAGGGGTAGTTCATAGAAACCATTGGCGTTGGTATAAGTCTGATGCTCGCCGACCTTCACCAGGGCTTCATTGATCGCATATCCTGTAACTGCATCCGTCACATATCCTTTAAAACCGGCCGGTTCCGTATTGCCAACGTGCATCACATTATGGAGCATGAGATAGGGAATTTCGGGGTGGTTGGTAATGCATTTCAGCTCCTGCTCGTAGGAACCAGCTTCAAAACCCTCGGAACTGTATGTGATCCAGATCGTTTCCTGTGTGCCGGCAGGAAGGAAAACCGTGGCAGGATTGACATGGGTGATAAAATCCCGGTTCAGGTCAAAGCGGACGGCAAGCTCCGAATGAACGTATGTCTCATTGTAAACCACCTGCAAACCCTTACTTGGACTCCAGGACTGTAAACCAACAGTGGCGCTTGTTTTATTAAAATCTTCGCTGACCAGTCGGTACTTGATCAGGATGGATCCGTTCATCATCATGATCACCTGCCCCGTGATAAAAGATTCCGTGCCTGGATAATGCACCATTTTGGTGAATTGTATGATCGTTTTTTCTTCAAAATTCTTATAATAAACCCTTGAAATAGAGCTGTCAATCTTCAGATCATCCCAGAACCAGGCAATGAAATCGATATAATTGCTGTTGGTGGGAATCGGCTCATTAGCATAGGGAATAAACTGGTCGTCGAAGCTGATGACCCCATTGGGGCTGATAAAGTAATGATTTTTTTCCTGTCCGTAAAACGGGAAAGTGAAAGGCAGTTCAAAAGGGCCTGCCATCTCGTCATCGCCCAGGCCTTCCACCAATATTCCAGCTTCGGCGATATCAGTCCATGACCATTCAGGACCACCCGGCTCTTCGCTGTCGATCCAGGTGTAACCGAACTCGTCCGGTCCGCCCTGGCCCTTTGAATAGTAACCGGGGAATGCGAATTCGACATCCTGGCCGGAACCATTGTGAAGCACGGTATGCACCACCGCCGAGTCGTTCATGCCCAGGGTTGCTTCCAGTTCGGGAGGATCAAAATAGATATTAGGCCTGTACTGGGCTTTAATGCTGCAAATAGTGGTGATGAGGAGGATGGCTGCGGTAACACTGATTTTCATGATGAGCTTTTTCATAACCAGATAGAAAATTGTTCAGGAATTAAAGTGAAATCTCTAACAAATATAAAGATTTTAAAATCCATGTAAAGAGATATTTAAAACTATCCGTATTATCGGTTAAAAAGACGACCCCGTGGCAAGACTTGTTATATTTGTCATGAATATTGAGCTTATGAAAAGAATTATAGTCTTTTTATCCCTCATTTTTCCGGGGCTTGTTTTTTCGCAGTCGGCGCAGGATGTGAAAAAAGAAAAGGAAAGCTATGCTTTCGGGCAGATCTACACGGATTTCAGGTACGGATTTAAAGAGACCTATAAACCCAGGGCCGCGTTCGAGTTCAACCAGGGCATCATCGGGTATTTTCACCAGCTTGCCCCGCAGGTCAGCGGCAAGATCATGTTCGATGTGACGCGTACGACCAACATTACCAGTATCACCGATTCTTCCGGGCAATCGATGAAAGTGACTTATTTTGAAGGGAGCAAGTACACGGCTTACCTGAAGATGGCCGAGATCAAGTGGGATATCAATGATTACCTGGTGCTGAGAGTCGGTCAACTGCTCAACACGCAGTACCTTACTTTTATCGACCCGTTCTGGGGCTACCGATATATCGATGTAACGTTCCAGGAGCGTTACCGCCTGGGGCAGCCGGCTGATTTCGGGGCCCAGCTCGATGTGAAGGTGAAAGACAAGTTCCTGAATCAGTTTTCGGTCGTCAATGGCGAGGGCCCGTTCCGCCACCAGGATATGAATGGCAAATTTATTTTTTCCAACAACATCCAGGTAGTGCCTTTCAAAGGGCTGACAGTCAAGCTTTATGGCGATTACGGCCCGGCGATCGACACAGGCAGCACCTTTGGCGATAAATGGGTGGTCTCTTTCTTTGCAGGATATAAAACGGAAAAATACAGGTTCGGCGGCGAATTTGACTATGTGAATAATTATAACTGGATGGAAGGGACTGACTACAGGGGCTTTTCCGTGTTCGGCGGATGGAATTTCACCGGGAAGTTTGACGTGCTGGCACGATGGGATTATTTAGAGAAAGTATCACCAACCGATCTTGAAGTGCTGAATTATTATATTGTCGGCCTCCAGTATGAACCCGTTAAGATGTTCACCACCTCGGTGAATTTCAGGTACCTGTCGTTTGAGGAATTGCCGTTTATTTACGCCAGTTTTGGGTTGAAGTTTTGATCTCTTCATTCAATCTCGAATTCTCTGATATCTATGGATTCTCTGGTTTTCGGCAGAGATCATGCAGTTGTTTCCGAATCCGCAGAATTCATACGTTTCAAACCCTGACAATTTCGATCCGTGCAATCCCTGAATCCGTGGGATTCACATGTTTATAGCCCGGATGATAACAATAATAGATGCCGACCCCGGAGGGGTCGAATGTTGTTTAAAGTAATATCAATCATTCCAGTCAAATAAGTAATTGGGATCATATTCTACCTTGAATTTTTCCAGGAACCTCAAATATTCTTCCTGAAATGTGATCTTGCGGTGATGCTCTTTCTGGTTTAGGACGTATTTAACCACTGTATCCACTTGTGAATCGGCATATGAAAATGCGCCGAAACCTTCCTGCCAGTTGAATGCAAATTTTGAAAATTTATTTTGATTGATGAATGCATTGGACGATTTCTTGATCTCTCTAACCAAATCAGAGATGCGGCAATCAGGTTTCAATCCAATAAATAAATGTATATGATTTGGGATCCCGCCAATAGCTAACATTTTCTGTCCTTTGTTCTGGACCAGCCCGGTGATATATTTAAATAATTCCTCTTCCCAATCCGCCTTGATCAGCGACTCCCGGTTTTTAACCGCAAAAACCAGGTGAATGTAAATTTTAGAATAAGTATTTGCCATAAGGGATAATTTTACAGTTAAACATGATATGGATTATATAGGTTAATCCGGTTTTTTTGAAAATATACCCGGTCTGAAAAGAGATTTTTTTGTTTTGGGCTTTTCTCGGGCGTTTCTGAAGATCGGATTTCTAACATTCGACCCCTGACGGGGTCGTGGGCCAAGAGGTCAACGTCGCGTTTTATAAACATGTGATGCCTCCGGCATCATGGGTTAACCCTGGTAAACCTGGCGAAACCGCAGGAATCGCAGTTTTCTTGCAGATACATTTGATAAAAACAGCATGATGGGTTAACCTTGGTAAGCCTGGCGAAACCGCAGGAATCGCAGTTTTCTTGCAGATACATTTGATAAAAACAGCATGATGGGTTAATCCTGATAAGTACCACGAATCCGTAGGATTCGCATGTTTATAGCCCGGATGAAATTAGCGAAAAAAACCGACCCCGGAGGGGTCGAATGTTAAACGGATTTGAAAATGCCAATGACCGGCGGTACAGCCAGCGACACCCCCATCCCGATCGTGCCGGCCTCCGGTGACCCGAACCCGGCGATTGTCAAACCGATGCACGTTCCCAGTCCCAGGAACATCGAAGCATAAGCGGCCGTTCGGGTAGTCTTTTTCCAGAACAATCCCCAGATGAACGGCCCGAGAAAGGCTGAACCGATCGCACCCCATGACATGGCCAGAATGGTCACAATGGTTGATGGTTTGAGCAATGCAAGAATGACCGATAGGAGCACGAAAAACAGGCTTGCCCCGCGCATCAGGATTGTTAACTGCTTGTCTGTGATTTTTTTATTGATGAAACCGGCATAAAAGTCCTTGCAGAACGAGGAGCTGGAGATCAGCACCAGGGCGGCCAGTGTCGACATCGACGCGGCAAGGATGATCAGCAGGATGATGATCGAAAGGGATTCGGGAACGACTGTCGCCAGCAATTCTGGCATCAGCGCATCTACAACGGGTTTGCCTTCCGGGTTAAAAGCTGCCGGAGACGTTGCAGGATCCAGAAAGATCCTGGTCGTGGAACCGAGAAAGTATGCAATCCCGCCAATCAGTAAAGCGAAAATGGTGGAGGCGATCATCCCGGTCCTGATCGCTTTCCGGTCCTTGATGGCATAAAATTTCTGAATGAGCTGGGGCATCGCAAAAGGGGCCAGGCTGGTAAGAATGATGAGCGACAGCAAAGGCCACCATCCAGGGGGCCCTACCGGTGCAACCAGTTTCGGATCTACCGCACTCAGCGTTTCCGAGATCTTCGCGAGCCCTCCTCCCGCGTTCATTGTGTAACCAGCCAGGATCAGCACGCCGACGGTCATGATGATGCCGAAAAAGGTATCCATCATCGTCATGGCTTTGTATCCGCCCAGCACGATGTAGACTGCGGTGAACACGCCCATGAACACCACGGCGTGCCAGTACTGCAACCCTTCGAAAGAGCTTGCAAAGAGGTAGGAGAGACCGATAAAGACTGCGGCAGAATAGGGGATCAGGAAAATGAAAATGGCAACTGACGCGATCAGCTTGAGCATCGGGCTGTCATACCTTTTTTCAAGAAATTCGCTGAGTGTATGGACCCCGAGGTCCACCGACATTTTCTTCACTTTCCAGCCGAGCAGGGCCCAGACGCCCAAAACGCCGATCAACGCGTTGAAAACACCAATCCAGATCCCTGAATAACCAAATCCCCAGCCAACTTTACCGGCGAAACCGATGAACACTACGGCTGAGAAATATGCCGTGCCGTAGGAAAAAGCGCTCATGATCGCTCCGACCTTTCCCCCTCCCAGGAAAAAATCGTTAAAGGAACGGGTCTTTCTCAGCCCGATGATGCCCACAATGATAATGACCAGGGCGTAAAGCGAGAGTGCGATGATCTTGACCAGCATATTGAAGTACAGGTTAATAAATCGGGCGGAAAATTAGTGATTTTTTACTTCCCAATAGGAACTATTGCCCGTTTCCTACTGTGATGATCACTCCTCCGGGAACGCTCATGGTGGCGCCATCTTCTATTTCGAGCTGCTCAATTACCGGATTGCCGGTAAAGACTTCGGGATAATGATCTCCCAGGAGTATCTCAGGGATGCACACCTGGGTTGAAGGTCCGGGAACGCTTCCGTCGCTCCAGTTCGACGGATTGTTCCATTCGTTGGAATAGCCAAGCCAGCAACCCGGAGGCATGATGTGCACATTATAATCTTCCGTTTCCCCGTAAGAATAAGTATCGCAGGGGAGCAGGCCGGTATTGTTCCAGACCTCCCGGACCCTGAGCCTTGTGATGCTTATGATCGCATCGGAAGGCACGGTAAAGGTGATCGTACCTGTCTCTGGCATTGGTGGTACATTCAACTCCCCGAGCTTTTCCGTGGTTTCAAAAGTCCCGTTCCGGTTAAAATCGATCCAGGCCGCAATGTTGTTGCCCGAACTGTATGTTCCGGGACTTACAGTCAACTGGTAAGTTGTACCAGGCACAAGGTGGGTGGTAACATCCTGGTAATAGTTATAGTAAGGAGAGGCGGAAGCCCCCGTCGCTTTATACAGTGTTCCCATGCTGACCAGGCTGAGGTAATCGCCGTAGCCTGTGCCATATGTGTAAGCAGGTATGCAGTAGTTGAGCTGGATCAACCGGTAACCTGCCGGATCGGTTACCGCCGGCACCACGGTGCCGGTTGCCCCGGCAAAGGTCACCTCGTGACATTCGGCATCCAGTTCGTTGCCCGGGCTGGCCACACCTGCAACGTCGTAGGTTACCCAGAAATAATTATTGCCGTCGGCCATCACCTGGCTGCCGTTGATCGTAACGATCGCTGCCGGAGTGGCCGAACCAAATAACTGTGTGGTGCTGAATGTGGGGGAAGTAGTATAATAAACCCTGACCTGGCTTACATCATTCAGGTCATCCGTACCATCGGTGCTTATTTTGATTGAACTGACCTGTAAAGGCAGCGGGGCGCCATCGGTAACGACGTCTATGCGGATAATATCCGTGTTGGCCGCCCCGGGAGCCACCGCCCCGGTATTCGGTTGAGTTGTGGTTAATGTAACCAGGGCCATAGCGTCAATCTCTCTTGATCCCGCGGGAGCTGTGACTTCCGGCACCCTGGTAAGCCCCGGATTATCGCTGATGACAAGCCCGGTGCATTCCGCATCGATAAAATGACCAACCATGGCGGATCCATCCAGGTCGTACGCCAGCCAGAAATGGTTCTGTCCGCCGGTCAGGGTCTGTGAACCGGTTATGGTGATCTCGCCGGACGATACAGACGCCGTGCCGAAAAGGTTACCCGCGCTGAACGTCGGGGTGTTTCCCGTGTAGTAGACTTTCAGGCCGTCCACATCATCCTGGCTCGAAGTGCCATTCATATTGACCGTCAGAGAAGTTAAACTGAACGGATTCAGTGAACCGGACATCACCACCCTGATGCCGAGCACTTCTGTATTAGATTCGCCGGGACCGGCTTCAGAGAGATTTCCATGGAAAGAAGTGCAGGAAACATAAGACATTTCCACATCGGTGATGAGTACTGTATCGATGGAAGGGAGGCAGTTGAAAGCAGTCACGGTCACGGTGAGCGTATCTTCCGTATTGATCTGGCCGAAATCAACGATGGCAGACCCGCTGCTGATGAAGCCTGTGCCGAGCAGGTTATAATCGTTCGAAACGGCCACCCGTGCACCTTCTTCGTTGCAATACACGGTAAGCTGGCTGGAACCTACCGGCAGGTCTGAGGCATGGGTGACGGTCATGGCAACCGGGGCGTCCGTCCTGACCATCAGCGAAGGATCCCCGAAAATGGTCCAAGTATCGGTCATTTCATCGCCTGCACTTCCGTATACATCGTTCATGTTCATGCAGCCATTCATGCAAATGCCCCCGAACGATCTTTTTATGTTGGTCGGGTACGATTCGACCAGGATGTCCACCATTTCGTCCTGTCCCTGCATTGGAGGGTTCCAGCTCTGGTTGATGGTCGACATGACCGTGGCCACGGCGCCCGATGGCTGCCCGTTGTAGGTTGCCCTGAGCCAGGCTTCGGCAAAACAGGTATAGCCCACAAAGTTCCCGTTCACGCAGGCTACAGAGAGGATGAAAGGCAGTTTATTCGTATTGGTGAGGCTGTTCACATTGGTATTACTGAAACCGGTTGTGCTCCATGAAGTGGTGCTCCCGTGCCCGGTGTATGAAATGATGCCGGTTCCGGTGTTTATTTCCGAGGCCACCATTGTGGTTGTCGGATTCCCTGCCGCATCCTGCCCTCCCTGGCTGCCATCGTACAACTCGGCGCCGTAAGTGTAGGTGAAACTCATATAATCAGTGCGAATGTTTCGTTGGTGCTGCCAGTCATACTCTGAATCATCTCCGGGCCCTTCCGCGGAAGCGATACACATGGCCCGCTCGAAAAATGCCGGAGAAAGGTCGGGTTCCCTCTCGTAATTCAGGGTCCGCAGCACCTGGGTTTGTACATGGGCGTTGGTTTCCGCTGAAAAACGCCCTACGAAAATGTCCGGGTAATGGTCATTCCCAACGATATAGCCATAATCATTGTCGGAGGCGCCTGCACTGGTCGATGAAGTAGGAACCTGTGCCGCATCCCCGACGAGCAAAAGATAGGTGAGGCCGTTGGTATTGTAATAATTGGCGACGTATGTTTTAATCGCAGCAGCCGTGGACCCGATGCTGCTGACATCAACTATTTCGGTCGGGATGCCCGACATGTTCTTCCAATCCACAAAGTCTTGCATATCAGCCATAAAGGAGCCGTAGGAAATGATCAGCATATTTCCGTCTTCCTCCAGCGGTGTATACCGCGAAGCACCAAGGGATTCATCATAATTCAAAAAATTCCGCTGGTATATGCCTTCAAACGCCCTAACAATTTTCTCCCCCCGTCTCCAGGTCTCCCCGTCTCCAGGTCTCCCATTCTCCCCATCATCCCCAACAGCTTTCACCTCCAGCACCATCCGGGTATAAACTCTCAGAATTCCCTGCACCGGGTTATAGCGGAAAGGATAAATGACAATGGTCTGACCCCGGACATCCCTGATGATGTGCGGTGTCCGGAGCTCCGCGGGCACTCCCGGGAAAAAGGCGTCAGCCTGGTATTCCCTGCCATACTCGTAAGGCACATCATCCGGATCAATATCCCGGGTCAGGTTTCCTTTGGAAGGGATGATGTGAACATCCTGGAGATCAGTATATTCTTCCTCAAGGATGGTTATCTGCATCCTCGCAAGGTCGGGAATAGCAACGGAAGCAGTAAGCTTTCCGAGGTCCGGTGCGCCTTTGACCAGCAACGGAGTGGTGTTTTCTGCAGATATTAAAACTTCTTGCTGATTATTCACCATGCGGATATTCTGTTTCCAGAATCCATGGTTGATGACCTCAATTATTGATGTATTGAAATCAGAAGAAAGAAGGGTCAATTCAGATTCCATGGGTGTTGACGAGGTCAGGCCTGTCCATGCCTTACTTTGCTGAATCTGCGAGTTTAACCGGTTTGAGAAGAGTGCAAGTAAAAGAATAATCGCGATGGTGTAATGAGTGATCTTAAGTTTTTTATAAGCCATTATTAAGTATATTATTTTGACTATAAAATTAATTCAAAGAATTTAGTTCTGAGAATTAATCCTGTGAAAAAGGGAAAGTATTATTAAATTTGAAAAAATGTCTTTAAAAATAAATTTTAATTTTATAGGCAAAAACTTACATATTTTCACTAACTTAAAACGATAACTTATGAAAAAAATCTGTCTGACTTTAATGATGGTTGTGATGGCAACCGCGATTTTTGCACAGTCTGCGCCACTTTCAAAAGGCGACAAACAATTGAATTTCGGACTGGGATTCAGTTACTGGGGACTTCCATTGTACGCTGGCATGGACTTCGCATTCCATGATGACTGGACCGCAGGACCGGTTTTGAGGGTCAACATTGATGATGACATCAGCTTTGGAGCTGTTGGCCGTGTTGATTATCACTGGAACAGGCTTCTGGAAATACCATCCAACTGGGACTTTTATCTTGGTGCCAGTTTAGGTGTGAATATCGGTAATGACATTGATCCGGCGCTTGGTCTTCAACTTGGCGGAAGATACTATTGGAGCGACAGGTGGGGCGTAAACCTTGAATTCGGAGGCGGTACCTGGTATGGCGGTGCTCTTGGCCTCAGCGTGAAGTTATAACCTTAAAAACAATCAAATGGAAAACGGGATTATCAAAAAGACCGCCGCCGAGTTCTTCGGGACTTTCTGGCTGGTGTTCGGAGGTTGCGGCAGTGCTGTTTTAGCCGCCGCATTTCCCGGACTGGGGATCGGGTTTGCCGGTGTTGCACTGGCATTCGGTCTGACAGTAGTGACGATGGCCTACGCCGTAGGACATATCTCCGGAGGGCACTTCAATCCTGCCGTATCGTTTGGCCTCTGGGCCGGAAAACGGTTTGACGGCAAGGAATTGTTGCCTTACATTGTAGCACAGGTTCTTGGTGCATTGTTTGCCGGCCTGGTGCTTTACCTGATCGCCAGTGGCAAGGAAGGGTTCAGCACCGATGGCGGATTTGCCTCCAACGGTTACGGCGAGCACTCCCCGGGAGGATACTCTTTCCTGGCGGCCCTGATCGCAGAAGTAGTGCTGACCTGCATGTTCCTGATCGTGATCATGGGAGCCACCGACAAAAAGGCGCCTGCAGGGTTTGCCCCGCTGGCCATCGGCCTCGCCCTGACCCTGATCCATCTCATCAGCATCCCTGTCACCAATACTTCGGTGAACCCTGCCCGCAGCACAGGCGTTGCCGTGTTTGCCGGCGGATGGGCACTCGCTCAGCTCTGGCTGTTCTGGGTGGCACCGATCGTGGGCGGTGTTCTTGGTGGGCTGATCTACAATTGGTTGGGCGCATCCAAGAAGTAAACCATTCGTTAGAATGTTGAATGTTGAATTTTAAATTTTGAATTCGGGAATATCTTCTACACTTCGTGTTTCTATAGTTTAGAGAGGTACAAATCTTTTTATATCAGGAGGTAGTATATAAGTTATACGGCAAGTACCTGGCTTAACAACAGAGGCACGAAGTGTTAAACAAGATTCCCCAATTTAACATTTAAAATTTAAAATTCAAAATTATTTCCTCGTTCTCAAAATTACAAGTATAAAGCTAAGCCCGATCAGGAAGAATATCCCGATCAGCACCACACTGGCGCGCATATTGCCGGTGAGGTGCTCGATGAGGCCGAAGGAAAATGTGCCCCCGGCGGAAGCCAGCTTCTCCATGACATCGTAGAAACTGAAAAACGAGGTGTGGTCGGTGGTTTCGGGAAGCATCTTGGAGTAAGTGGATCGGGCCAGCGCCTGGGTGCCTCCCATGACCAGCCCGATGAAAAATGCCGCGGTGATAAAAGTTAAAGCGTCGGTAATGAAGTAGGCGCCGACACAGATCAGGGTCCAGGTGGTCAGGGCAATGGTCAGCGCGCGCAGGTTCCCGATCTTGCCGGATAACCACGCAAACAACATGGCGCCTCCCATCCCTACAAGCTGGATCAGGAGCAGGGTCGGGATCATGATGTCATCACTGAGGCCCACTTCTTTTTTCCCGAACGAGGCAGCCATGTACATCACAGACAGCAGACCCATCATGAAGAAAAAATAACTCACCAGGAACAGGCTGAGCCGCCTGGATTTGCTGATCTGCCTGAAAACGGTCCGGAGTTCTTTGTAACCGTTGAAGATCACATTTTCCTTTCCTCTTCTTTTCTTAAAAACATATTTAGGCAGCCTTGAAAAAGTTATCTGGGAAAAACCGATCCACCAGAGGCCGACCGTCAGGAAAGCCAGCCTGAACTGCAGGTCTGAACCGGGAGCGATCCCGAACCAGGCGGGTTTCATGATCACGGCCAGCTGCAGCAGGAGCAGGATCACTCCCCCGAGATAACCCATGGAATAACCCCGCGCACTGATCCGGTCATGATCCTCCGGCTTGGCTATGACCGGCAGGAATGAATTGTAAAAAACTATGCTCCCGGCGTAGCCGAATGTCCCCAGGCCGAAGGCCAGGATGCCGAGCTCAATGTTATCTTTATCGAAGAAGAACAGCAGTGAACATCCCAGCGCTCCGATGTAGGTGTAGAATTTCATGAACGCTTTTCTTCTCCCGGTGTAATCCGCTATGGATGATAATAATGGTGAAAGTATTGCAACCAGCAGGAAGGCCGCTCCAATGGTCCAGGAATACAGGACCGTGTTGATGACTTCAATGCCGAAAAATGAAACTTTATAGATCCCCCCGTTCCTGGTTATGGCATCATAATAAAGCGGGAAGATGGCTGTAGTAATGGTAAGCTGGTAAACGGAATTCGACCAGTCATACATAACCCAGCCCCAGATAGTTTTTTTATCTCCCTGGACAATAGGCTGGACATCTTTTCGTCGGATCATCGGGGGCGGGGATTTGGAATGTGAAAGTAAAAAAAAACGTGGCACCTTAAAACCTGTACCACGTTTTTCAAAATAAAAAAAATTATTTCATTACATTGTCTTAAGCTTTGTCACAACCTTATCTTCGTAAACGTACACAAATTTTCCATCCGTGGTCAAAGTGGTGGTGGCGCCGGTCTTGGCCTTGAATTCAGTGAACTTGCCTGAATCGAGGTCAAAGGAAGCAATGTCGGCCTTATCGGTCTTCATGATGAGGATGTTGTCAAACACATCTTCGAGGGTTGCCGCTTTGTATTTCCCGCTGAAAAGGAATTTGCCATCTGCCGGGGTATAGGCTGAAATGCCTTTCTCACCAATCACGATCATCTTGTCCTTGTATGGCATGATCTCTACAGCAAGCCCCACGCCACCGTCAGTCACCGGGACTGAATAAAGTTCCTGGCCATCGCTGTAATTGATCTTATAAAGCTCTTTTCCGGAGGAGCAAAGGAGATTATTTTCGTAAACATAAGCATTGGTAATCCCCTTCTTGAACTTCTCGGATTCCCATGCAAACGACCCGTCTTTGGTATTGAAAGCCTGCAGGCCATTCGGTTTTACATTGTCATAATAGATTTTCCAGACATAATATGTATAATCCCCGCTCTGAACGACTTCATACGACTGGAATTCAACAATCCCCCCGATCTGGCAGATGACTTTGTCATTCACGACATACATGCCCGGAATAGCTTTTGCACCCTTTATTTCAGGAGAGGTCCAGATCATTTTACCGGTATTGCCATCGTATTTCTTAACATACTGGTTATTGCGGTTCGACATGTCGAGCACATAAAGGTCGTTGGTCTCCGGGATATAGACCGGGTCGGCCACAGCGCCATACACGCCCCACTGCCTTGCATTAGCCGGCCTGGCCCTGACGCCGGCGGGTGTGAAATCAAACGCGGCGGACCACATGTTGGCCCCCGTGGCGTAATCATACACCTGGATACCGTTGAGGCGCAGGATGACCCTAGGGCCTTCCACGGTGATATCATAGAGGAATTCCCTGGAGATGATCTTGCGCTCGGCACGGCCGATGTAAGTGTTGCTCCAGACGATGTCGCCGTTGTCCATGTTGATCTTGGCGATCATGTTCTTGAACCCGGTGAACAGCGCTACCAGCCCGGAAGGCTGGAAATTAACGGTGGTCAGGAAGCCGTCGTTGGTGTAGACATATTTTCCGACCACACCTCCGAACTTCATGGTTGACCATAATTCTTCCCCGTTGGACACTTTAATGAAAACCAGCTTGTCTTTCAACGAAATGGCAAAACCCTGCCGTTCGGGAATGTACACGACGTTTTCTTCGGTGACGTTCTGGTACCGGTCGGTCGCCCATAAGAGAGCGCCGGTTTCCATATCCACGCAGGCGATCTGGTCTTTGCCCATCTTGCGGTCAAACAGGAACACAGTGTTCGATTCCCAGAACGGGATCAGCTCGTCAATCTTACTCAGTTTCGGGGCCAGCTCCTTAAAAGCCTTGGTCCACTTGATCCTGCCGGTCTCGTTGGCAAAGAGGGTGATCTCCTTATCGGATGCAATGAAGCTGTAATTCCGGTCTTCCGTGCCGGTGCCGTTGAATGTGATCTTGTGCGGAGCCTTGAATTCCCATACCATGGGCATGTCTTCCTGGGCAAAAACTCCCAGAAATCCTAAAATAGCAATGAAAGTAATGATCTGTTTTTTCATGTTTGATAGTTATTAATGTTGTTTTATATGTTTCTTAAAACCAACGGCGTTAGTCGTTGGAGTTCCGGGCTCGTCAGTTAAAGACGAAAGCGTGCCTGAACTTGTAGCTCTTGCCTTTGGGCATTTTAAAATTGAATTGAAATTCCATCAGGAACGACCGGAAACGGTTCTGCATATCGACCGTGCCTCCGTTGTTGCCCACAACATAAATCGACGTTACAGTTCCTTTCTCCCAGATGCTGATGTCAAAAATATACTCGCCATGGATGGGATTTTTTTGAGTCCAGAGGTAAATGGAACCTTCAGGGGCTGCCATCGCTGAATCAAGTTCGGCCTTCGCCCTTTCAATGATCAGGTCCTTGTCCTCAATGAGTACTTTCTTCTGTGAAAACGAAGGTAATCCTATGATTACAAATAAAATAAGCAATAGTGCATTTCTCATATGAAGTTATTTAAAGGTCCATCTTCCATTTAACGAGCCGGTTACCAAATACAAGCAGTATTTCTTCATCACCAGGCAGGAATATGAATGAAGACCTGCCATCGGTCGGAAATTCACCTTCCGCGGTTTTTTCAAACAGGCGATAGCTGAGTTCAAATCGCTTCAACAGTGCATTGGTCTGGAAATCATAGACATGTAATTCCGGGGTATTTTTTCCCAATGACATGATCCCGAAATATTTTTTGTTATGGCTCAGTTTGAAGTCCGGCTCGTAATTTGAGAGCGAACCGAACGACTGCCTGAGCGGCTCGCCGATTTTCGCGTTGACCACTTCAACATAACTTTTTCTTCCGTTCGGCCCCTGCAGTTTCATGTGAGGAATGCTGTAGATGAATAGATATTCGCCATCGTCGGAATAACTGAGCAGGTAGATCAGGTCATAAAAAGCATCGATGGTATAGAGCTTCTCAAAGGTGTTGTAGTCAAAAACGGAAACCTGTTGCTTGTATTTTTCGAGGATGGGCTGGTTTTTCTTATTGTTTTTATAGGCAGGATTGTTCTTCAGATCACTGATATAGGTCTTGTGTGATACGGCAATCAATTTGCCATCAGCGCTGACTGCCACTGAATTGGTGGCCTGGGGAACAGTGAATGAACGAAGCTCCTTCTTTGTTTCAATGTCATGAATGGCAACCTTGTCATTTCCATTCAGGGTAACGAGATATTTCTCATCGGGAGTGATCTTGGCGTCATTATAATCCCCGAAATTCAGCATGGATCGGCCAGTGGCAACATCCATCACTTCAAAATTGACTTCCCGGTCTTTGTTCGGAGCGAAATCCAGGAAGAATAATTGCTGCAGCATCAAATATTTTCCTGACTTCGAAAACCTGGCCCGTGAGCCGGCATACCAGTTTCCCACATCAAATTCGTTCTTGATCTGTTTTGACTCAAGATCATACAGGTATAACGGAAACGACTGGTGACTGCTGACGGCAAGCGTTTTTTTATCCGGGTGCAAATCCAGCCAGACCAGCAGGTTTTTCACCTCCCCGATCTGGATCTTTTCATACTCATAGTTTGTTCCCTGTGCCCTCAGCGGGTTGTGACCGAACGAAAAGACTACCGCAATAATGATCAGAATCCTTGAAAATTTCATGGCTGCAACGTGTCGAGATTTCATCAGATTATTTATATGGTTTGGTATCAAGAACTTATATAAATAAAATGTATGGCTGATTAATTTATTACCGCAAAATTATAAAAAACTGTTACCAACAAAATGTTAACCTTTTCACAACAAGGTATTTAACAAACTTTTAACAAAAATTGTAATAGCACGCAATTTTAGGGGATTTTATCTGGTTGATATTCAGTCTGAAAAAATATTTTTTAAAAATTTTTCATTTTGACCGGGTATTTTTTCGAAAAAACCGGATTAATAGATGGTTGGGTTTATGGGAGTTTTTCCATGATTGGCTGCAGGGCGTTAAAAAACATTGGCGTGTTTGCCCTGCGGCCTTCCTTTTTCTTTTCTTTCACGAAGACCCACGAAGTTATACCGTTAATTTCCAAATATAAATTCAAAATTATTTTATTTTTG
>CAYUQP010000031.1:0-54955 GCA_964447005.1 uncultured Bacteroidales bacterium | reverse complement strand
CAACGTCTCAACAAGATAAGGCAACGTCTCAACAAGATAAGGCAACGTCTCAACAGTCTCAACAAGATAACAGACAACTATGAAACGAGTATTGAAAATTACAGCAGCAGTAATCATCATCACCATCTTTATCTACACGATCTATTTCCTGTACCAGAAATCACAGGCCAAGCCGGTTGTGTACGAAACATCAACCCCTTTCAAAACGGAGATCATCAAGAGCACTGTTGCCACCGGATCGGTAAAACCGAGAAAAGAGATCATGATCAAGCCGAAAGTGTCGGGGATCGTGGAAGAAGTGTACGTCGAAGCCGGGGATATGATCCGTGAAGGCGACCTCATTGCCAGGATCAAGATCATCCCCGACATGGTGAGCCTTAACAATGCCCAGTCACGCCTCAACCGTGCCCGGATAAATTATGACGATGCAAAAAGACAATATGACCGGCAGAAAGACCTGCTCAACCAGGGTGTGATCGCAAAAGCTGAATTTGAAGCATTTGACCTTGCGTTTAAAAATGCCGTGGAAGAAGTGGAAGCAGCCGAAAATAACCTGGAACTGATCAAGGAAGGACAGACTAAAAAAGGTAACCAGGCAACCAACACGGTAGTCACTTCCACCGCAACCGGCATGGTGCTCGATGTCCCCGTTGAGGTCGGGTTTTCCGTGATCGAAAGCAATACGTTTAATGATGGTACCACCATTGCTTCCGTAGCGGATATGGGTGATATGATCTTCGAAGGGAAAATTGATGAGACGGAAGTCGGAAAGATCAGGGAAAGCATGCCGCTGATCCTTACCGTAGGCGCTATTGATGATGAAACATTTGATGCGATCCTTGAGCATATTTCACCTAAAGGGGTGGAAGAAAATGGGGCCGTCCAGTTTGAGATCAAAGCCAATGTGAGCCTCAAACAGGACCAATTCATTAGGGCCGGTTATAGCGCCAATGCTAAAATTGTTCTCGATAAAACAGCCGACAGCGTGATCGCTATCCCGGAAAGCCTCCTTATGTTTGAAGGCGACTCCACCTATGTCGAAGTGGAAACAGCCCCGCAGCAGTTTGAGAAACGGTTTATCAAAACAGGACTGTCCGACGGAATCAATGTTGAAATCGTCTCCGGACTGAACCTGGAAGACAAGATCAAAAAACCCGGCAGTTCCCTGAAATAATGGGGCAACAAGCCGCTAAAATTGCTTTACATCTGCCTGTTGTTGCAGATTTTAAGTAATTTAGCGGCTTAAACTTATTAAAGACCAATACCATGCAGAAAAGAATCTTATTACCCGTTTTAATGGTCATGACAATTTTCATTGTCATTTCCTGTCAACAGCCAACCAAAACCGAATTCCAGATGGAAAATGCATACCCGGGCACCACCGCCGGCCAGCAGGCGCTCACACCGACTGACGCTGCTCATGTAGCCGGCCGGCTTGCCACCTTTGCCCCGTTTACACTGACATCCGACATCAGCCACCTTTCTGCCAGGGAAAAAGAAATGCTGACTATCCTGTTCGATGTGGCCGACATTATGGACGAACTGTTCTGGCTGCAGGCCATGGGCCCGAAGGATCCGTTCCTGGCCCGGATCAAGGATGAAACCACCCGGCAGTTTGCCATGATCAACTACGGACCCTGGGACCGTCTCGACGGAAACAAATCCTTCATCGCTGAGATCGGTGAAAAACCTGCCGGGGCAAATTTCTACCCGGTCGATATGACAAAAGAGGAATTTGAAGCTTTGAATGACCCCAACAAGAGCAGTCTGTATACGGTCATTCGCCGGAACCCGGACGGCTCGCTGCGTAGTGTCTGGTATCACCAGGCCTACGAGGAGCAGTTGAAAAAAGCGGCCGGGTTGATCAATCAGGCGGCGGCACTGGCTGATGATGCCGGCCTCAAAAAATACCTGGAATTGCGTGCCGAAGCACTGCTTACCAGCAATTACCAGCCCAGCGACTTTGCATGGATGGAAATGCGGAATTCAAATATCGACTTTGTGGTCGGACCGATTGAGAATTATGAAGATGCGCTGTTCGGTTATAAAGCAGCCTTTGAAAGCTACATCCTGATCAAAGACCCTGTTTGGAGCGCCCGCCTGTTGAAATTTGCCGCCATGCTGCCCGATCTGCAGCGTGGCCTTCCGGTAAAAGACGAGTACAAGACCGAGATCCCCGGCGCCGATGCCGATCTGAATGCCTATGATGTGGTTTATTATGCCGGCGATTGCAATGCCGGAAGCAAAACCATCGCAATCAACCTGCCTAACGATGAAGAGGTGCAACTTCAGAAAGGTTCGCGCAAACTGCAGCTTAAGAATGCCATGCAGGCGAAATTCGATAAGATCCTGGTGCCCATTGCCGAATTGCTCATCGATCCGGCCCAGCGCAAACACGTGACCTTTAACGCATTTTTCGGAAATACTATGTTCCACGAAGTGGCCCATGCGATGGGCGTGAAAAACACGATCAACGGGAAAGGTCCAGCCCGGACCGCACTGAAAGAAATGTATTCAAGCATCGAGGAAGGTAAGGCCGACATCATGGGCCTCTACCTGGTCACTAAACTTTATGAAATGGGTGAACTCACGGAAGGGGAAGTGATGGACAATTACGTTACGTTCTTCGCCGGCATTTTCCGCTCCTCAAGGTTTGGAGCTGCCAGCGCCCACGGTAAAGCCAATATGATGCGCTTCAACTTCTTCAGCCAGGAAGGCGCCTTTACCCGCAGCGCGGATGGTATTTATACGGTTGATTTTGAAAAAACCAAAGCAGCCATGGAGAAACTGGTGCAGACAATCATTTACATCCAGGGAGATGGCGATTATGATACAGCTAAAAAATGGGTCGAAACCGAAGGCATCGTCAAACCCGACCTGCAAACTGACCTTGACCGGATCAACGCCTCCGGCATCCCGGTTGATGTGGTGTTCGAAAAAGGAAAAAAAGTACTTGGCCTGTAATATTTCAAATCTCAAAATTGAATAACAGTATAGCAATTTAACAATATAGCAATTTAACAATTTAATAATGAAACGTTTAAATTTACTTTTCGGGATTTTATTCCTGTTTTCCGGGCTTTCAATGAAGGCCGACGAAGGAATGTGGCTGCCGATCTTCGTTGAAAGGCTTAATTATGTCGACATGCAGAAGATGGGTCTCCACCTCACTGCTGAGGAAATTTACAGTATCAACAATTCCAGTCTGAAAGACGCGATTGTCGGCCTCAGCAACGGCCCGACGCCGGCGGGATTCTTCTGTACCGCAGAAGTGGTTTCCGACAAAGGAATGCTCTTCACAAACCATCACTGTGCCTATGATATGATCCAGAAGCACAGTGCAATCGAGCATGATTACCTGACTGATGGCTTCTGGGCTAAAAGCTTTGAAGAAGAGCTCCCGAACGAAGGCATCAGTGCAACGTTCTTTGTCAGGATGGAGAATGTGACGGACTCCATCATTCCCTTCCTTTCCGATACAATGACATTATCGCAAAGGTCGGACAAGGTGAGAGAGATCAGCAACCGCCTGAAGAAAGCAGCCAACCCTGACAAGAAGTTCCACGTCAACGTGACCAGCTTCTTTAACGGGAATGAATACTACCTGTTTGTTTATGAAGTCTATACCGATGTCCGCCTGGTAGGTGCTCCTCCATCCGCTATCGGCAAATTCGGCGGGGATACCGACAACTGGATGTGGCCGCGCCATACCGGCGATTTCAGCATCCTCCGCGTTTACACTGCCCCCGACGGAAGCCCGGCAGAATATTCAAAGGATAATGTCCCCATGAAGCCGAAGCACCATCTTCCGGTCAGCATCAATGGCGTCGAAGAAGGTGATTTCGCCATGATCTGGGGTTACCCCGGTAGCACCGATCGTTATCTCTCCTCTTACGGTGTTGATTTTCAGATCAACTACTTCGATCCGAACATTGTCAGGCTGCTGGGCGAGCAACTGGCCATCTGGAAGGAAGATATGGATGCCGACCGTGAAGTGGGTATCAAATATGCCTCCAAATACGCTGGTACGGCCAATGGTTGGAAATTCTATATGGGCGAGGAAAGAGGGCTCAAACGGCTTAATGTAAAGGGTCAGAAAGAAGCCCTTGAAGCAGATTTTGTCAACTGGATGAACAAGGACCAGGCACGGGTCGATAAATACGGTACAGTGCTCGACGGTATAAAAACCGGTTACGAAAGCATCAGCAAGTCGTTCGTTCCGTTCATAACGGCCGCGCTGGCAGCCTCAGGCCCTGAAATCCTGGGCTTCTCGCAAAATTTCGGCGTCCTGAGCGGTTTGCTGGAAAGCAAGGATGAAACCGGTGCCATCGCAACGACGGCAGACGAGATCAGGGAAGCAGCAAAAGAGCATTTCAAGGATTATAACCCCCCCACTGACCAGAAGGTGCTGGCCCGAATGATGGAGATCTATGCGAAAGATATCCCGGCTGAGGCCCAGCCCAAGGAGTTCAGGGATATGGCCGCTAAATACAAAAACGATTATAAAGCCATGGCTGCCTCGATTTTTGAAGATTCTTTCCTTTCATCGGAATCTAAAGTCAATGCCTTCCTGGATAAACCCAGCTATAAGGTCATATCAAAAGACCCGGCCATGATCCTGGGTAATGCACTGATGGGTGCCATGATGAACCTGTCGGGAGAATACCGTAAAGGCAACCAGGATCTTGCTAAATATGAAAGACTCTGGATGGCCGGAATTCGTGAAATGATGCCCGATAAAGCATTCTATCCCGACGCCAATTCAACCATGCGCCTCACCTATGGCTCAGTCCTGGATTATAAAGGTGCCGATGCGGTTTATTACGATTATAAGACCCATCTGAGCGGCGTTATGGAAAAAGAAGATCCTACCAATGAGGAATTTATCGTTCCTGCGCAGCTGAAAGAATTATACCAGAAGAAAGATTTCGGAAGATACGGCTCCGGGGATGACCTGGTAACCTGTTTCCTTACCAATAACGATATCACCGGTGGTAACTCGGGAAGCCCCGTGATCAACGGCAACGGTGAACTCATCGGTCTTGCCTTCGACGGTAACTGGGAAGCCATGAGCGGCAATATCGCCTATGAACCGAACCTCCAGCGCACGATCTGCGTCGATGTCAGGTATGTCCTGTTCATCATCGACAAATACGCCGGCGCGCAAAACATTATGGACGAGCTGACCATCGCTCCGGTTAAATTCAAAGTACCCAGGACAGAATTCGAAGCAGGTTTAGGGAAAAAATAATCCTGAAAAGAATGAGGAGGCTGTCTCAAATGTCAGAAATATTTTTGGTATTCATTCTTAAGAATCCGACTCCAACGGGTAAATCCGTTGGTTACAAGATTGTTGCATATAATTAACCGACGGATTTACCCGTCGGAGTTTCGCAATAGAATGTGATTAATTAACTTTTGAGACAGCCTCCACTTTATTTTCTTCCATTATCTGGTATGACGGGTGCTGTATATTCATCCAGGCATCCGGGACATAAGCAACGATCATATTTTGTTCCGATCTCTTCCAGCAGTTCCGGTGGTAAATAAACGCTATAACACCAGCACTTTCCTGACTTGCTGCACTCAAACTCCCTCCCGCATCGCGGACAGTTAGAAAGTTCCTCGTTCCAGGTTCCAGGTTTTTTATCACTGATCATTAGACGATATTCTTTTAAGCTTCCATATTATACCCCCAAACCCCCAAACCCCCAAATCCCCAAATCCCCAAATCCTCAAATCCTCAAATCTCTAAGCTCACCCTCTCCACTCTCCCTCCCACCGGCGGGTTCATCTTCGAAATCTTGATCCTGCATCCCGTTACCTGGGGGTACTCTTCCCCAATCCGCTTCAGTATCCGCCGTGCCACATGCTCCAGCAGCTTTGAGCTCACCTTCATTTCTTCTGCAACGATCCTGTAAACAGCCTGGTAATCAACCGTATCGGATAAATCATCGCTTGTTTCGGCTGCGCTGGTATCGGTTTCAAACAACAGGTCCGCGATAAACTTCGTGCCAATAAGCTGTTCTTCCTCGAAGCAGCCGTGATAGGCAAAAAATTCCATGCCTTCAATTGAAATGATGCCCATATGCTAGCGGATTAATCCTTGTTCTTTAAAATTGTTGAGCGCCATATCGATCCTCGTGACGACCTCCTCCGTGCCCAGCATTTCGCAGATCAGCGCGAGGTCTGGCCCGAAACTGCCACCCACCAGGCAAAGCCTCAGCGGGTTCATCAGTTGCCCCAGCCCGGCGCCTCTATCGTGAACGAAGGATTCGGCCAGCGCTTTGATTCTTTCAGCCCGATAATCCGTCAGGTCCGGAAGGATCTCGCTGAACGATCTGAGCAACACTGGAGTGTCTTCCTTCCATTTTTTCCTGATCAATTCAGTATCGTATTTTGCCGGTCGTTCAAAAAAGAAATAAGATTGATCCCAGAAATCGCTGACAAAATCGGAACGGTCCTTCACCATTTCAACGACTTTCTGAACAAAATCATGATCGGCCGTGATGCCTTTATCTTTTAAGATCTGCAGGTAAAGAGCGGTCAGTTCCTTGTCAGGCTTGGAAACCAGGTAATGATGATTGAACCACCTGATCTTCCCCGGATCAAAACGTGATCCCGATTTACCAACCCGGTCTATCGAAAATTCACGGATCAGCTCCTCCATGCTGAAGATCTCCTGTTCGGTGCCCGGGTTCCAGCCCAGCAAGGCCAGCATGTTGACCACGGTTTCAGGGAAATATCCGGTTTCACGGTACCCTGATGATACGTCCCCGGTGAAAGGGTCTTTCCACTCCAGCGGGAATACGGGGAATCCCAGCCGGTCCCCGTCACGCTTGCTCAGCTTCCCGGAGCCTTCGGGCTTTAAGATCAGCGGAAGATGGGCAAACAGCGGCGCCTCCCAGCCAAAACTGCGGTACAGTAAAATATGCAGCGGAAGCGAAGGCAACCATTCCTCTCCCCTGATCACATGCGAGATCTCCATCAGGTGGTCATCCACGATGTTCGCCAGGTGATAGGTGGGCATTCCATCCGATTTGAACAGCACCTTGTCGTCGAGTGTGTTCGTGTTGACCGTAATTTCACCCCGGATCAGGTCATTGAAGACCAGGATCTCATGCTCAGGGATCATGAAACGGATCACGTACGGCTCACCGGAGTCAATCCGCCGGCGGGTTTCATCGGCTGTTAAGGAAAGGGAGTTTTTCAACTGCATCCTGACTGATGAGTCATAAGTGAACACCCGTTTCTCCTTTTCAGCTTCCCTGCGCTTTGTTTCCAGTTCTACGGCGGTGTCAAAGCTGTAGTAGGCATGCCCTTTGCTCACCAGTTCGTCGGCATATTTCCTGTAGATCTCCTTCCGGTCCGACTGGCGGTATGGCGCATACGGCCCCCCGGTGTGGACCCCTTCGTCAAACATGATCCCGCACCAGTCAAGGGAATCGATGATGTATTGTTCTGCTCCGGGAACATAACGGTTCTGGTCCGTATCTTCGATGCGGAGGACCATCTTTCCTCCTGTGTGGCGTGCAAACAGATAATTGTACAACGCGGTCCGTACCCCGCCGATGTGCAGCGGACCGGTCGGACTGGGCGCAAAACGTACCCTGATTTGATTCGTCATAATTTTCAGTTCCAGGTTCCGGGTTTCAGGTTTCATGTTCCAAAATTAATTCAATCATCCTGGAACTAATGAACCTGAAACCTGGAACAATTTTTATTCTACCAGCAATTTCCTGTCCATTCTTGCTGTATCGTCAGTTACCGATAAAAGGTAAATGCCCGGTAAAAGGCGGCTGATATCGGCGGTCTTATTATCAGCGCTGATATCCTCCTCATGTAAAATTCTCCCGGCCAGGTCATAGACAGACAACTGTAAGTTCTTCTGAGGTTTATGTGAAAAATAGATGTTGATCCGGTCTTTTGCCGGATTGGGCCCTATGGTGAAATGCAGCGGGTTGTCTTTTTCGTCATCACCCACCGAAAGGCTGTTCAATTCGTGCAGGATCCATTGATCCGGGTCAACCTCCAGCTTTTCGATGGTTTTACTGACCGGCACGGAATAAGCTTTCAGGTTGGAATCCTGGTAGAGCAATACCGTAGTATCCGTTCCGTCGGTGTAAACAATATGATATGGAACCAGCATCTTGAACAATGGAGTGATTGTTGTTGATGCGGTTTGTGTCGAAACGATATCAAGCTGGCTTCCCGACTGGCTCCAGGTGATATCATAGATCGGGTAGCCTTCCCCGTAGTACCACTGGTCGAAAAAGTCGGTGAAGTCTTTGCCCGATTGCAACTCCAGATATTCTCTGAAATCATCTCCTGTGGCCACTGAATCACCGTATTCGATAACGTAGGAAGCGAGGATATCGAAAAACAGGTCGTCATCCTGCAACTCAAAACGGATCATATGCAGCAGCAGCGCCCCTTTGTTGTACGAAAGGCGGCCATCGAAAATCCGCCAGATATCCCCGGTCTCTTCCGGCGGTACATAAACGCTGCCGCCGGGAAGGCTCTTCACATGGTCGTGCCGCAGCTTGAGCCAGACGGAATCGTAATACGGCGTGCTCAGGAAGGAATGTGCCAGGTAATCGGAATACGTCGCAAACCCCTCATTGATCCAGATATCGCTCCAGGTGGCACAGGTCACTTTATCGCCAAACCACATGTGCCCGAGCTCATGGGCTACCAGCCCGAAGCTGAAATTCCCGATCGTGGTCATGGTCTGGTGCTCCATGCCCCCGCCAAGCTGCGTCTGGCAATGACCGTACTTTTCATCAATGAAAGGGTACATACCGAAAAGTTCCGAAAACAGCTCGATAAAGGCTGCTGTCCGGTCAATGCCGGCTTGGTTGGCAGGAAGGCAATCCGGATGATCATAAATAAAATTCTGGATAAAGACCGAATCTTCCGTTCCTTCCGGATGGGCATAAATGTTGTATTCCTGGTAATCGGCAACGGCAAAAGAGATCAGGTAATAATCGACCGGATAATAACTTTTCCATTCATACCGGAGCTTTCCGCCTGGCATCGGGGTGATGGCTTTCAGCAACCCCTGTGAACCTGCCATGTTCTCCTCGCTTGTCGTAAGAAATACCCATACCGAATCGGCTTTGTCTCCCAGGTCCTGCTTTGCCGGCCACCAGTCACGAGCCGCATAAGGCTCGGATAATGACCACGTTACATTTTTCTGGTAGTTAGGATTATAATCAGTGGTTACACCTGAAAAGAATCCCCCGCTCGGAGGGGTGCCATGATAGGTTATCTTTACATCAAATAGGGAATTCAATGTAAAAGGGGACGGAATTGGAATTTTAACAAGATAATCATTGCGAATGAAACCATGCACGACATTGTTCACTTCGAGCCGGTCGATGGTCATGCCGGGATAAAGTTCTATGGCAAATGTGTCAAGAGAAGAAACCATCGATTTTGACCGGATCGTGACACTTCCTGCGATATCCACACTATTGTTCTCAACCGCCAGGTCCAGGAAATAAAAGGTCACATCATAGTTGTCCATCAATGCATTCCGGACAGTGGGCATGTAATAACGTTCTGCATCATGCCGGTGTGAATTGAGATGATAACAGTAATCGCCCGGAAGATCAGCGGGAATATTATATTGCGCGGTGAGCAGTCCGGCTGACAGGCTCAGCAAAATGGAGATAAATATCTTTTTCATGACGGAAAATCATTTCATTGCCGGGATTGGCGAAAACTATGACTAACTTTGTATAGCGAACAAAGATAATATTTAATTGTTCTATATCGTTTGTAAGCAGTACATCAGACCCTGACACGATCCATGCAAACAGATAATTACCGGATACTGATCGGCAAGCTCGATGAATTCATCCGTAAATACTATAAAAACCGGCTGATCAGGGGTACGATATTTTTTATCTCCCTGCTGGCCCTGTTTTACCTATTCATCACCCTGACCGAGTTCTTCGGGCGGTTCAATACCGTTACCAGGGCATTGATATTTTACACGTTTATCTTCCTGAACCTGGTTATTTTATGGCGACTGATCCTGGTACCGGTCCTCAGGTTGCTTAAATTCGGTAAAGTGATCTCCCACGAACAGGCTGCTGAGATCATCGGCCGCCATTTCCCCGAGATCGGGGATAAACTGCTCAATACATTGCAGTTGCATGCTTTACAGGATAAAGCTGACCAGGAATTTCCCCCAGAGCTTATAAAAGCCGGGATCGATCAGAAGATCAACCGGCTCCGGCCCATTCCGTTTACACTCGCGATCGATATAAAGCAGAACGTGCGCTACCTGCGATATGCCGTTCCGCCTGTGCTCATCATCCTGCTCATCCTGATCCTTTCGCCGGGTGTGATCACCGAGCCATCCGAACGGATTGTCAGGTACCAGACCGTTTATGAGCCTCCTGCGCCATTCACCGTAAGTGTGATGAACGAGAAACTGGAAACTTTTCAGCAGGAGGACTTTTTGCTGGAGGTCAAGGCGGAAGGGTCGGAACTGCCGGCGGAACTTTACCTTGACATGAACGGCGTACAGTACCGGATGGAACGGAAAACACCCGTTATTTTCCGGTATAACTTCAGAAATATACAGGAAACAAAGCGGTTTAACGTGGTGAATGAGCTGTTCCGTTCGGAACAATTTGAACTGAAAGTTTTTCCAAAACCCATCGTGCTGAGTTTCGAGGTCAGCCTGGATTATCCTGCCTATACCGGAAAGTCGGACGAAACGGTTGAAAACAGCGGTGATTTGATTGTCCCTGCCGGTACGGTAATCAACTGGAAATTCTTTACGCGGGATACAAGGCAGATATTATTCCGCCTCGGCGACGAAATGACCGAGCTGGGCCACCAGGCTGCAAACACCTTCAACTTTAATCAAAGGGCGTTGAGAAGCAGCACGTATTCAGTTATTTCAGCCAACGAATATTTGCGCAACGCCGACTCCTTATCTTACACCCTGAATGTGATCCCCGATAATTACCCGTCCATATCCATTAACCAGGTCAGGGATTCGGTATTTGACAAACGGATTTATTTCAGGGGCTTGATCAAGGACGACTATGGCTTCAGCCGACTAACATTTAACTACCAGTTGGACCATGAAGGGATCCAGGGAAAAGAGCCCTCGCAGGAATATATTGTGGAATTGCCGGTTAGCAAGAGCAATAACCAGCAGCAGTTTTTCCATTTCTTCGAACTCGATTCGATCCAGGTGGAGCCCGGGGCCCAGATCGTCTATCATTTTGAGGTCTGGGATAATGACGGTGTGAACGGCAGCAAGGTGACCCGCTCGCAGCATATGCTTTTCAGGGCCCCGACGCTGGAGGAGATTGAGCAGCAAACGGAGGAGAACAATGAAAAGATCATGGATGACCTGGAAAAGAGCATCCAGGAAGCAAAAGACCTGCAGAAAAAGGCAGATGAGCTGAGCCGCAAGCTGATCGAAAAAGAAAGCATCGGCTGGCAGGAAAAGCAGCAGATCCAGGACCTCTTCAATGAACAGAAGCAGTTGCAGGAAAAGATTGAGCGCATCCAGAAAGAGAATGAGATCAAATCCATCCAGGAACAGCAGTACAAGGAGATTGACGAAGAACTGGTAAGAAAGCAGGAAAGGCTTGAGGAACTCTTCAATGAGATCATGACCGAAGAAATGAAGAAGATGTTCGAAGAGTTGCAGAAATTGCTGGAAGAGATGGACAAGGACAAGGTCAATGAGATGCTCGAGAAGATGCAGATGGATAATAAGGACCTTGAAAAGCAGCTTGACCGGAACCTGGAATTATTTAAACAGCTCGAGTTCGAAAAGAAACTTCAGGAATCTATCGATAAACTGAAGGAACTGGCAACGAAACAGGATGAACTTGCTGCAAAGAGTGCAGAAAAGGATGCCGATGCAGAAGAATTGAAAAAGAAACAGGATCAGCTCAACGAGGAATTTGAGCAACTGCGCGACGACCTGGATGTACTGGAGCAAAAGAATAAGGAGCTGGAAGAGCCCAATAATATGGAAAACACAGACCAGGAGGAAGAAGAGATCCAGCAGGAGATGGAGCAGAGCTCTGATGAACTGGAACAGGGAAAACCTTCACAGGCTGCTCCTTCGCAGCGAAATGCCTCAGGTAAGATGAATAACATGGCACAAAAGATGGAGCAGATGCAGAGCGAGATGTATTCAGAGGAACTGGGTGAGAACATCGAGGATCTGAGAGAGATCCTGGAGAACCTGATCCAACTTTCATTCGACCAGGAAGCGCTGATCAGCCGTACGGCCGAAATATCTGTAATCGATCCGCAATATCCTTCTGTCATAGAAGCCCAGAAGAAAGTGAAAGACGACCTGGTCATGGTCGAGGATTCATTGTGGGCCTTAAGTAAACGGCAACAGATGATCGAACCGTATATTACGCGGGAAATCCAGGATATTAACCATCACGTGGATAAGTCATTGGAGAACCTGACCGAACGAAGAAAAGGTCCCGCCGGCGAGAATCAGCAATTCGTCATGACATCCGTCAATGACCTGGCGCTCCTGTTGTCGGAAACCCTGGACCAGATGATGAACGCCATGCAGATGCAATGTTCCGGGGCTTGTAAAAAAGGAAGCCCGAAACCGGGAAAAGGATCTGCCTCTATGAAAAGCATGAGGGAATTGCAGCAAAAATTAAATGAGCAAATTAAGCAAATGAAGGAAGAGGGTGCAGCTCCCAGTAAATCGAAAGAAAGCCGCAACGCAGCCAAAAGCGAAGGTTTTGCCCGCATGGCAGCGCAACAGGAAGCTATTCGAAGAATGATGGGCGAATACCAGGATCAGATGAAAGAACAGGGAATGGGCAACAGCAAGGAACTGAAGGAAATGATGGATAAAATGGAGCAGACGGAAACAGAACTGGTCAATAAGATCATCACCGAGCAAACCATGGAACGGCTCAAGGACATAGAAACCAGGCTCTTGAAACATGAAAAAGCGGAACTGAAAAGGGAGCAGGAAGAAAAAAGAGAATCTAGGGAAGGAAAAGATATTAACAAAAGAAACCCTGAGGATTTTTTAGAGTATAACAAATTACAGGATAAAGAAATTGAATTGTTGAGGACAATGCCACCAAATCTACGTCCTTATTATAAAGAAAAAGTTAACCAGTACTTTTACCAGTTTGAATTGAAATAATACATGAAAAGGCACAGGGAAATAAAGATCGAGTCATCTGTTGACCAGATGTACCGGGTGGAACAATTCGTGGAAGGGATCAGTGATGATCACATGTTGTATGGGAGTTATTTCGGAAATATTATGATGGCGGTCACGGAGGCTGTGCAGAATGCCATTATTCACGGGAACGGTCAGGACAGGTCGAAACTGGTCAGGATCAGCGAGAATCTTACGAAAGAAGGACTCTGGATCACGGTAGTGGACCAGGGAAGTGGCTTTAATTATAAGGAATACATGCTTAAGGATGCCGATAGCGGTTATAACCTGCAGAAAACAGGCCTGTTAGTGATCCAGAAACTTTGCGATGAAATAAGGTTTGATGCCAATGGTAGCAAGCTTGAAATGCTTTTCAGGATCAATGGAATTGATGAGCAGATCTTCAGCCGCAGGGAAGCATTTATGCAGGATTTTTTCAGGGTCTATAAAAAGCTGAATGTCTGACAAATAACATCATATGGGCGCTGCGCCGAAAATATATTTCTTTCTGGAAGAAGCCAGGTATAACCTTCAGGATAAGCGAAAGATAAGGCGATGGATTGTAAAAGCGGCTGAAAATGAAGAACATACAATAGACGCCCTGAATTTTATTTTCACAAACGATAATATTCTGCTCACCTTAAATAAGGAGTACCTGCGCCATTCCACCCTCACTGATATCATTACTTTTGATATGTCGGAAAAGAAACAGGAAATAGCAGGGGATGTTTTTATCAGTATTGACCGGGCCAGGGAAAATGCAAAAGAATACAAAGTTTCACTTTCCGACGAGGTTCACCGGCTGATCATTCATGGCATGCTGCACCTTGCTGGATATAAGGACAAGACCTCGGAAGAAAAGCAACTGATGCGCCAAAAAGAGGAATTTTACCTATCTTTGCTGCCGTTGTCGTAAATTGTTCCACGTGGAACAGGCTCGCATAAATTCCATTTAAAAATCATGTTCAAAGAATACGATGTTATTGTCGTCGGTGCCGGTCATGCCGGGTGTGAAGCTGCTGCCGCGGCTGCTAACCTGGGCTCTTCCGTGTTGCTTGTGACCATGAACATGACCAATATGGCCCAGATGTCTTGTAACCCTGCAATGGGAGGCATCGCAAAAGGACAGATCGTCCGCGAGATCGATGCGCTGGGAGGATATTCAGGTATTGTTACCGACAGGACCATGATCCAGTTCCGGATGCTCAACAAATCAAAAGGTCCTGCAATGTGGAGCCCGAGAGCGCAAAGTGATAGAATGCTGTTTTCCATCGAATGGAGAAGGATGCTGGAGAATACCCCGAACCTGGATTTCTGGCAGGATATGGTCACCGGAGTCACGGTTCAAAATGATCGGGTGACTGGTGTGACCACCTCTATGGGACATCATATCCCGGGAAAGGCGGTTATTCTTACCAACGGCACCTTCCTGAATGGCATAATTCATATCGGGTTGAAACAGTTTGGAGGAGGACGGATCGGTGAAAAAGCGTCGAAAGGAATGACAGAATGCCTTTTGGAACTGGGCTTCGAATCCGACCGGATGAAAACCGGGACCCCGGTGCGCGTCGACGGGCGGACCATCGATTTTAGCCGCCTGGAAGAACAAAAAGGAGATGAGAAACCGGAGAAATTTTCATTTACCGATACCCCGGCCCTGACCCGTCAGCGAAGCTGTTATATCGCGTATACAAGCAAAACGGTGCATGAGGTGCTAAAGACCGGGTTCGATGAATCACCCATGTTTGCCGGCCGGATTGAAGGGATCGGCCCGAGATACTGCCCTTCCATCGAAGATAAAATAAACCGCTTCTCTGGTAAAGACGCCCACCAACTCTTTGTGGAACCGGAAGGATGGGATACGGTGGAATACTATATCAACGGCTTCTCCTCTTCCCTGCCTGATCACGTCCAGTTTGAAGCACTGAGAAAAATAGAAGGGTTTGAGAACGCCAGGATCTTCAGGCCGGGCTATGCTATCGAATATGATTACTTCCCGCCGGTCCAGTTGAAAAATACACTGGAAACAAAGAAGGTGAACCATCTTTATTTTGCCGGTCAGATCAACGGGACCACAGGCTACGAAGAAGCCGCTGCTCAGGGTATCATGGCCGGGATCAATGCCCACCTGAAAATTGCAGGGAAAGAGGAATTTGTTCTCAAAAGATCGGATGCCTACATCGGGGTCCTGATTGATGACCTTATCACCAAAGGCGTAGACGAACCGTACCGGATGTTTACATCAAGGGCTGAGTATCGTATCCTGCTCAGGCAAAGCAATGCCGACCAGCGACTGACCCCGGTGTCCCATAAAATCGGCCTGGCATCGGAAGAAAGATTAGGTACGGTACAGAAAAAAACGGAACAGATCAATGCCCTGGTCCGTTACCTGCGAAAAATGAGCGTCGATCCGGATCAGATCAATAGTTATCTTTCCGGGGCCGGAACAGCGCTGATCGACCAGAAAATGAAAATATCCACGTTACTGCTCCGTCCGCAGGTGGACCTTTACAGTCTGGCGCGGTTCATTCCGGCACTGAAGAATTATATGGAAGAGATGGATGAAAACAAAGATACGATCTGTGAAGAAGCAGAAAACATGATAAAGTACGAAGGCTACATTGAGAAAGAACATGAGCTGGCTCAAAAACTGGAGCGGCTAGATTCAGTCACGCTGAAAGAATCATTCGATTACCACAGTTTATCTGCGCTGTCATTTGAAGCCCGTGAAAAACTCAGCCGGATTAAACCCAGGTCACTTGGTCAGGCCTCAAGAATCTCAGGAGTCTCCCCTGCCGATATTTCCATCCTCATGGTGCACCTTGGCCGTTAACGTTCCACGTGGAACAGGTCCTGGCACGATTTTTATCATTAATAAAAATTGAGTAATTTTAAGCCTTTTAGCGAACGATGATCCAAAATGGATGCAAGGATCATCTTTTTGGAAAAAACGCGGCTAAAAGCACCTGGCGAGGCCGGTTTTTACCTTCGTTAAACAAAAAAAATCGAGCTTATGGATGCAACACGGATCCTGAAACGGAAAATTTTTCTTTTTGCAACAATTTGCCTGTTGTCATTCGCGGGGATGTTTCTTGTGAATTCTTATAAATCATCCAGGCATAAGCTTGATGAGAAAAAAAGAATACGTTTTGAGAAAATCCTGAGAAAAAAGGAACATAAATTGCATAACCTCCTGCAACTAGCCGCCACAGAAAAGTATTACAAGGTCCCGTTCAATTCACTGCATGCTGCCCTTGAACCTGAACTGTGGCAGAAGGAAGGCCTTACCTTGTTTCTTTACAAAAATGACTCCCTTATTTACTGGTCTAATAACAATGTGCCTGCTGAAAACCTTCTGAACAAAACCCTGTTCACCACATCCTTTATTCGTTATGGAAACGGGTGGTTCAGGGTGATGACCGGGGAATCTGAAAAGATTAGAGCCGTCGGCCTTGCGCTGGTTAAATACGATTATCCATACCAGAATCAATACCTGGTCAATGAATTCCAGCGAGACTTTAAGATGGAGCCCGGTGTCACGGTCGATACCATCCCGGGATCGTTCAATATTCTCACCGATTCGGGAGAATTCCTTTTTTCCCTGAATGCGGATAAAAGCCCCCCGGCCTCCGGTAAAACAGACCTCCTGGCATTCGTGTTGTGGATCGTTTGTTTCATTTCAATGATCCTTGTTCTCTATTACCTTTATCATCTTTTTGAATTCTTCCGGACCAGGCCCACCCTCCTCCTTCTTGCTTTTGCTTTCGACGCCATCCTGCTCCGGTTTATCTTTCTTTATTTTGAAATACCCGCTTTTCTGGTTCACAGTGATCTTTTCAGCCCCTATTATTTTGCCACATCTTTTATCTCACCGTCCCTGGCCGATCTCTTAATCAACAGCGTTTTCTGGCTGACCCTGGCCTGGATCTTTTTTAATAAATGCCAGTGGGATCCTTCAAAATTGTCCAAACAGGGAAAAATAGTCCTGTCCACAGTCCTGAGCCTGGCTATAGCATGGCTGTTTTACCTGCTGATCAATACGCTCAGGAGAATGGTGATCGATTCCCATATTGAATTTAACCTGAATAATATTTTCAATACCGACCTTTACAGCGGATTGGGTTTCCTGTCGATGAGCTGCCTTGTGATGGCTTACTTCCTTTTCAGCGCAAGATTATTGAGCATCATTACCATCAACATGGTCAGATCAATGGTGTTTGTTTTGATCTCTGCCATTTCTGCCCTGTTCCTCATGCTGATCTTCTTCTTTGAGCAGAACACCGGCCCGGGGCTGGTCTTCGGTGGAATACTGTTCATGCATTTTCTTACGTTCATCTATTTTTCAAAACTTTCACACGGTTTTAAAAACATAACCGGCGCCCTGGTCTATATCGTGATCTTTTCTCTCCTGGTGACATTTATTCTTGATTATTACCATCATTTAAAGGAAAAGGAGATACGTAAATCCATTGCCGGGGAACTGTCATCGAAACGGGATCCACTGCTGGAATATGAGTTCTCGGGAATTGCTAAAATCATTGCCGGCGATTCCGCATTCATCATGCTGCTTAATGAGGTTAAAAATGAAAGCAAGACGGAAGATAAACTGGCAGATTATCTCAGGGAGAACTATTTCAGTAATTTCTGGAATAAATATGACTTTGTTTTCACTTATTGCAATAAAAATGATGTATTGAATATTCAGCCTGAAGGATACCTTGAAAACTGCCTTGAGTATTTTAGTGAAAGGATAAACCTGCCAGGAGCGGAACCGGCCGGCACAGGGCTCTTTTTCCTGAACGACCGCCTGGGAAACAGTAATTATCTTGCAAAATTGCAATTTGACAATGGAGAGACCGACCAGTATGATTCACTGAACTTGTTTATCGAGATCTATCAGAAATACGTCTCGGAAACAGGGTTGGGGTATCCGGATCTTTTAATAGACCAGAAGGTCAAACAGATTAGCAAGTTAGGCGATTATTCCTATGCAAAATATTTTAACGATAAACTGATCTATAAAAACGGTGACTTCTCTTATAGATTAAGCCTGGAATCCCTTAAATCCGGTCAATCATCGGGCTATTTTGTTGATAGTGAGGGATATAATCATTATATTCAGCATGTGAATGCTGAAAACACACTGGTTATCAGCCGGAAAAACCTCACTTTTCTCGACCTTGCCGCCCCTTTCTCTTACCTGTTCATTCTTTTCAGCTTCTTTTTGCTGCTGTTTCTTCTGGTCCACATCCTTACAGGCCGCGTAAACCGCATTGAATTTAATTTCAGTAACCAGCTTCAGATTACAATTATTTCCATCATCATTATCTCATTTTTTATCCTTGGAATTATAACAAGGGCAAATATCATACACCTGTACAATAATAAAAACCGGGATAACCTTAGTGAAAAAGCATTTTCCGTACTTACTGAAATTGAACATAAACTTGCCAATGTCCCGGAAATTACGGATGATCTGAAAGTCTATGTGTCCGAACTACTCTACAAATTTTCAGTCGTATTTTTCACAGATATCAATCTTTTTGATGTTGACGGCAACCTGATTGCGTCTTCACGCCCGCAGATCTTTAACCAGGAACTCCTGTCCGCAAAAATTAATCCGGCAGCATTTTATCAAATGACTGTAAATCAGAGTCTTTTGTACATCCAGATTGAAAAAACCGGGGACCAGGAATATTTATCGGCCTACATCCCATTCCGCAACAACCAGGATCAGATTATAGCTTACCTGAACCTGCCTTATTTTGCAAAGCAGACGGAATTGAGAAAAGAAATCGGGGATTTCCTTGCAGCTTACATCAATGTTTACGTTTTGCTCATCGTACTGGCCATAATGGCAACTATACTTGTATCAAGGTTTATTTCACGGCCTTTGCAGCTAATTCGCGAAAAACTCCGTCAGATTGGCCTCGGAAAGCCTAATGAAAAGATCGAATGGAAGAGAAATGATGAGATCGGCTACCTTGTCGACGAATATAACCGGATGATTGACGAACTGGCCAGGAGCGCCGAATTACTGGCGCAGTCGGAAAGGGAAAGCGCCTGGCGGGAAATGGCGAAACAAGTCGCCCACGAAATTAAAAACCCGCTGACCCCGATGAAGCTCAGCGTTCAGTATCTGCAGAAAACCTGGGATGAGAAATCCCCTGACTGGGAAAAACACCTGAAACGATTCAGCAGGACCATCATCGAACAAATCGACTCCCTGTCAGCCATTGCCTCCGAATTTTCAGATTTTGCTAAAATGCCGGCAGCCCACATAGAAAAAACCGGCCTGGTTGAGATTGTTAATTCTGCTGCAGACCTGTACCATCATCACCAGGTTGCCATTACGGTGCACCATAGCGGAGATGAGTGTTTTGTCCCTGCCGATAAAAAGCAGTTGCTCAGGGCATTTAATAATCTGATCCAGAACGCGGTACAGGCAATCGGAAAACGCGAGGACGGGTGGATCCGAATTGATATTGACACGGAGGGTGACAATTACCGGGTCAGCATTAAAGACAATGGAAGCGGTATTACGGAGGAACAGGCCGTGAAAATATTTTCGCCAAGTTTTACAACGAAAAGCAGCGGTACGGGCCTGGGTCTGGCCATGGTCAAAAGCATCCTTTCAACGATCGGGGCTACAATTACTTTTGAATCCAGGGCCGGTGAAGGAACAACCTTTATTCTCAGGATCCCTGCGTACCGGGATTAACTGTAATCAGGCCATTAATTTAAGAAGTTCCACGTAATCGGATTCGCTGAGCCTGTGATGATTGCCCCCAGATTTATTGCTTTTCCAGGTGCTGATGATCTCTGCGCCTTCGCTTTGTGCATCGATACCATGATCGCTCAGCCGTACCGGAGAGCCGATCGATCTGAAAAATGATTCCAGTTGCAGTATGGCTTCTTCTGCAGTAGCAGTGCCGAAAAGATGTTCACCCAGGTGGGCAATCCTGCCGGAGGCCCTGCTCAGGTGAAGTCTCAGCCAGGCCGGGTAAACGATTGAAAGCGAGGCGCCATGAGGCGCATCATACAATACAGAAAGCACATGGCCCAGGGAATGGACTCCCCAGTCGCCATTTTTCCGCCCGTAAGCCGTCAGGTTATTCAGGGCATTGGTTGCTGCATACATGATCTTTTCCCGAAGAGAATAATTGTCCAGGTCGTTCATCAGGGCCGGGCCGTAATCAATGGCCTCACGGATGATCGCAAATACGAACCGGTCGGACAGGGTGGCTTCGCCGGCGCCGAAATACGCTTCCAGGCAGTGCGCGATGAGATCAGTGATCCCGTAGGAAGTGTAATTGTATGGTACAGAGAGCGTATAAGCAGGATCAAGGAATGATTCTCTGGGATACGTCAGCGGGTCGCCATAGCCAAGCTTCTCTTTGGTCAGGGTATTCTGCACGACGGCAAAGCGGTTCATCTCTGTACCTGTGGCGGCCAGCGTCAATACTGCAATTACCGGCACGGCTGACAAAGGTTTTTCTTTACCTTTCATAAAGTCCCAGCCACCATGCTGAACAGGAATCGTAATGGATATGATCTTGGCTGAATCGATAACGCTCCCTCCTCCGACCGCCAGGATCACATCCACATTTTTCTCCCTGCCAAGCTTAGCTGCTGCATCCACGTCTTCTATGACGGGATTGGGCCTGATGCCCTGATATTCAAATACTTCGGCACCAATGTTTTTAAGTTGTGCCATAACCTGGTCGTAAATCCCGTTTTTTCTAATGGATCCGCCCCCATAGATTAAAAGTACACGTTTTCCATATTTTAGCAAGGCATTCCCAAGGTACTCAGCAACTCCACGTCCGAAGTGAAGTTTTACGGGATTGTATAAGATAAATTGTTCCATTGTTCCAAAGTTTCAAAGTTCCATATTTTGCCTCTCCCCCTGGCCCCCTCTCCATATTGGAGAGGGGGAAGGGGGGTGAGGTTAAGAGATCACCCCGCTTCCGAGGCAGATATTTTTTTCAACGTCATAAACCACGCCGAATTGTCCCGGCGCTACCCCTGCAATGCTCCTAACAGACTCAATAACATAATTCCCCGCCTCCCCGCCTCCCTGCCTCCCCGCCTCCCCGCTTCCCTGCCTCCACATCATCCCTTCATTAAACTCCGGCTGGTGCCGGATCTTGAAATAAACCGGCTGGGGCAACGCATAATTCCGGTCTGGAAATTCGTTAATAAAAAGAAAATCAGATAGATATATTACCTGCTGATGCTGTGAAACAGGATCATAACCGTTGGAAACATAAACAATATTTGCAGGGATATCCTTTTTTACGACAAACCACGGTCCCTGGCTTAATCCAAGTCCTTTCCGCTGGCCGATGGTATGGAACCAGAAGCCTTTATGTTTTCCAAGGATTTTCCCCGTCTCAAGTTCAACGATCTCCCCTTCCTTTTCCCCCGTGTAGCGCCGGATAAATTCATTGTAATTGACTTTTCCAAGGAAGCATATACCCTGGCTGTCGGGGCGGCCCGCACTTGGAAGCTTCAACTCCAGGGCCATTTTCCGCACCTCCCCTTTTTCCATATCTCCCACCGGGAACATCGCTTTTGAGAGCTGGGGGTAAGTGATCCTCCCAAGGAAGTAGGTCTGGTCCTTTCGCCGGTCTTTGGAAGTTCCGAGGTAGAAATGACCGTCTTTTTCAATCACCCTGGCGTAATGGCCGGTAGCGATTTTGTCAAAATCTTTCCCGAACTTATCTTCGAAGCTGCCGAATTTAATGAACCGGTTGCACATCACATCCGGGTTCGGGGTAAAACCCTGGCGGACTGATTCAATGGTATAATTCACCACCCGGTTCCAGTATTCTTCGTGCAGGTTGGCAATTTCGAAACGGCACCCGTATTTCTTGGCGATAAATGTAGTGATTTCGATGTCTTCTTCGGAAGGACAATCCATAAAACCGGGTTCATTCTCCATCCCGATCTGAATATAGAAAATGACCGGGTCATACCCCTGCTCTTTAAGCAACGGCACAATGACAGAGCTGTCGACCCCACCGGAAACGAGCGCGGCAATTTGCATGGTGCAAAGATAAGAGGAAAGAACGAAAGCAACATAGCACCAAAGTTCGATATACGAATTCGTTAATATCTTTCGAATATCGTACTATGGTGCTATGACCCTATGGAGCCATGATCCTATAGTGCTATCAAATAAGTCCCTTCGCGTGCTTTTCCCCGATAACCTTCAGCATATCGACGGTCATGTTGTCGAGCTTCCATTTCGGGTCCCATCCCCACTCCTGGCGTGCGCAGGTGTCGTCCATTTTGTTGGGCCAGGTGTCGGCGATGGCCTTCTTCAGGGGGTCAGGGTTATAGGTCATGACAAAGCCGGGGATGTGCTTTTTGATCTCCGCGGCGATGATTTCCGGGTCGAAGCTCATGGCGGTGACATTAAACGCGTTGCGGTGCTTCAGTTTTGACGGATCGGCTTCCATCAGGTCGATGGCGGCGTCGAGCGCGTCGGGCATGTACATCATATCGAGGAAGGTGCCGGCCGGGAGCGGGCAGGTGAATTTCTTTTCCTTGATGGCTGCGTAATAGATCTCAACCGCGTAATCAGTGGTACCGCCGCCGGGAAGTGTCACGTTGGATATAATTCCGGGGTAACGAAGACCGCGCGCATCCACGCCGAATTTCTTGAAGTAGTAGTCGCTGAGCAACTCGCCTGTCACCTTGGTCACGCCGTACATGGTGGTCGGGCGCTGGATGGTGTCCTGGGGGGTGTTATCAAGCGGTGTGGTGGGACCAAAAGCGCCGATGGAGCTGGGGAAAAAGATGGCACAACCGTTTTCACGGGCCACTTCAAGGCAGTTGAACACTCCTCCCACTCCCACATTCCACGCCATGGTCGGGTTGCCTTCCGCCACGGCGGAGAGAAGGGCTGCCAGGTTATAGATGGTATCGATCTTGTATTTCTTCACCACTTCGGCCATTTTAGTGGCGTCGGTCGCATCGACCATTTCGAGCGGTCCGGATTCAGCTAATTCCTTGGAAGGCATAGTTTTGCGGTAACCGGCAACCACGTGCGAGGCGCCGTACACTTCCCTTAAACGCATGGTCAGTTCTGATCCGATCTGACCGACAGAGCCGATAACGAGTATGTTTTTCATCTTTTAATTAGTTTTTGTGAAAAAATTAACAATTTGCGGCAAAAGTAAAAAAAATGTGATATGTGGTATGTCGCATGTGATAATTATTAAACTCTTATTGCCCGTAGGGCATCGAGTATTGTAGAAACGGGGATTGTCGATACGTCCCGAATACCTCGCAGAGGTTAAACAAAATTGATTATTTATCAGGAATGATTTAATTTTAATGCGTTGAACCATATACGAGGAGGAGTGTCGCCAATGAGAGAGAAAAATATCCATATTCATGGAGGCCAGCTGTAAGGATTGATATTCTATGAAAACAGCATTCATAGTATTACTTTCATGCATTTGCTTTATAATAAAAGCCCAGGAGGAATTTAAGCAGGCTTCAAATGACGAATTACGTTTAAAGACTTTATTTGATGCTAAAAGCAGGGATGATGGATCCTGTTTCAGGATACCGACGATTATCACAGCACCGAACGGGGACCTGGTCGTGGCCGTTGATGAAAGGGTGCATTCGTGTGGTGATTTAAGATCGAATAGAGACATAAATATCGTGATGCGTCGCAGTGTCGATAACGGGAATACATGGTCTGATATGGAGACAGTTATCGATTATCCTTCAGGAAAGTCGGCCTCCGATCCGTCCATGATCGTGGATAACGTGACAGGCGCTATCTACCTGTTCTTTAATTTCCTGGATCTGGATCTTGAAAAAGATATTTATTACTTAAGGGTTGCAAAGAGTGTTGATAACGGAAGAACATGGAGTGAGCCGGCAGACATCACATCGCAGATTACAAAACCGGAATGGCACAATGATTTCATGTTCATTACCTCAGGACGCGGAATTCAAACCAGAAGCGGCAAATTGATCCACACGCTGGTCAACCTGCAAAACGGGCTTCATCTTTTCGGAAGCGATGACCACGGCGAAAGCTGGTATCTTATCGATGTCCCTATAAAACCGGGAGATGAGTCGAAAGTTGTAGAGCTGGCTGATGGATCATGGATGGTAAACAGCCGTGTGAATGGATTAGGATTCAGATATGTCCATCTTTCCGCAGATGAAGGCAAAACCTGGGTGTCGGAACCGGATTCCTCCCTCTCAGATCCAGGGTGTAATGCAAGCCTGATAAGGTATAGCTCTGTAAATCAAGGAGCTGATAAAAACAGGCTCCTGTTCTCTAATGCCAATATGAAAGATGAAAGGAAGAACCTGGCCGTAAGAATAAGCTACGATGAGGGTATGACCTGGCCGGAAGTAAAAACGGTTTACGCCGGCAGTTCAGCTTATTCATCCATGACGGTTCTGTCGAATGGAGATATTGGCTTGTTATTTGAAAAAGATGATTATCAGGAGATTGCGTTTGTCAGGCTTACATTGCAATGGTTAATTTATGGGGAGGACAAATAATTGGCTCTACAAAATTTATCCAGATTTGTTAATTAGTATTGCGGAAATTATTTTGGCATGAAGTTGTTAATCATAGAAGATAACCAGGAATTACTCTCATCCATAGCCGATTCGCTAAGAGAAGAAAACTTTTTATGCGAAACGGCAATGGATTTTAACGCAGCACAGGAAAAGATCCATTTGTATGATTACGCTATCGTTGTTGTAGACATCAATTTGCCCGGAGGTTCCGGCCTTGAAATCATCAGGGAGTTAAAAAAAGCAAAAGAGAAAACCGGAGTGATTGTCATTTCAGCCCACAATTCTCTTGACAATAAAATTGAAGGATTAGAATTAGGCGCTGACGATTATCTAACCAAGCCGTTCGACATGGCCGAGCTCATTGCCCGTGTAAAGGCACTTTTACGCAGACGGAGTTTTTCAGGCAGCAATAAAGTGACTTTTGGCGACATATCGATCCTGACTGAAAGCAGGGAGGTGTTTGTGAAGGATTCTAAAATCGAGCTAACTAAAAGTGAGTACGATATTTTACTGTTTTTCTTCTCAAACCCGGGCAGGGTCATCACTCGCGAAAGCCTTGCAGAACATATATGGGGCGATCATATGGACCTGGCCGATTCTTTCGATTTTATTTATTCACATATTAAGAACCTCCGCAAAAAGATCACCGCAGGGCAAGTTCCCGATCCAATCAGAGCGGTGTATGGCATAGGTTATAAACTTGAAATAACCGGATAGCCATGAAACTTATTCACCGCACTTACATTTATGCTCTGATCTGGCTTATCCCGGTCATTATTATTGGCAGCCTCTTCGGCTACTACACGGTAAAGTATATTGTCTATGAAGAAACCGACGAGTTCCTGACCTATGAAATGGAACGCCTGGTAAGCTATCATAAAGTCAACAATGACTTACCGGAATTTCATAAAGTAGCCGGTATAATTGAAAACATGAAAACGATCCCTCCGGTTTTCAAAGATACCATGATCTTAGAACCAGGAGACAACGAAATGGTGCCTCACCGTGAATTGTATTTTTCAATTAATCATAATGGCAAAGATTTTACTATCATCTTGCGGCATTTGCTGCCGGGAAATGACGATATACTTGAGGGCACTGTATTACTAACATTTGGGTTCCTTATATTGATAGCCGTGATCCTGTTTTTAATGGTCAGCACTATTTCCGGAAGGATTTGGAAACCTTTTTATAAAACACTCAACACCCTTACAAAATACCAGATTACAGAACCATTGCCTGTTTTCCACAGATCGGGCATTGACGAGTTCAATTCATTGAACCGAACAGCAGAAGGATTATTGAAAAAAATATCGCGCGATTACAACCGTACAAAGGAATTTAACGAGAATGCATCGCATGAACTGCAGACCCATCTGGCAATCATCAGGGCGAATACCGAAAAGCTCCTGAATAATTCCCGGGACGGCCATTACAATCCCGAACAAATACAAGCCATATATAACGCAACCGTTAAACTTTCAAGTGTTCAAAAATCATTGCTGCTGCTGAGTAAGATCGGTAACATGGAGTTTAACAAAAGTATCAGCGTTAACCTCGCTGACACCTTACGTCATTCATTGGAGTTATTTCTTGAAACAATTGAGATCCGCAATCTGACCTTATCACAAGATGTTGGTAACAGCATCCAGGTCATGGATGGCGGACTGGCTGGAATATTATTTGACAATTTACTTAAAAACGCCGTAAAGCATAATAACGACAATGGTTTTATTTCGATACATCTTAACCAGTATTCATTTAAAATAGAAAATTCAGGTTTACCCTTCGATGGAGACCCGGCTTCACTACTGGAACGTTTTTCCATTGGCGAAAAGGGAAACCTTGGATTGGGGCTTGCAATCGTAAAGCAAATCTGTGATTTGTATAATTTCGGTTTAACCTATAAAATTGAAGGTAATGTACACAGGCTGCAAATTTTTTTTCCGGTGAAGTGACTCTCCAGAATTTCTACAGATTCGGGATATAATTTTGCCACATGATGATCCTGGAATCATCATGGAGAATCCTGAAAATCCATAACAGAGTAGGGTAAACTTAAATCTAAACACGATGAAAAAAAATAGCTTAATCAGATTCATTTCCGCCTTAACTGTGCTTATCATATTTAGCACTTCATCATATGGGCAATATAAGGGGCCCGGATCGGCGGATAAATTTTATACCATTGCAGAAATTAAGGACAATGCGTCGGAACTCGACCGGAAGGATGTAATGGTTAAAGTCCAGGGATTCATTGTAAAACAAATAAACAAAGACACGTATGAATTCAAGGACGATACCGGTACAATCCAGGTTGACATAGATAAAAAGAAGCTGCCTGACAGTCCCTTTGATGATAAAACTGAGATTATCCTGATCGGTGAGGTTGACAATGATTTACTTGAACCTGTTGAAATTGAGGCAGAAGAAGTAATAATTAATAATCTTCAATGAACCCGGTCTTTTTCAGCAATCCATCTGAATTCCGTAACTGGCTGGAAGCAAACTACCAGTCGGTTACGGAGTTATGGGTTGGTTACTACCGAAAAGAGACCGGCAAGCCCAGCATGACCTGGTCTGATTCAGTGGACCAGGCGCTGTGCTTCGGCTGGATCGACGGGATCAGGAAGAAGATTGATGATGAACGTTACTGCATCCGCTTTACACCCAGGAAGCCGGGCAGCACCTGGAGCAGGATAAATATTGCCAAGGTGGAGGAAATGACTAGGCAGGGGCTGATGTTTCCTGCAGGGTTGGAAGCGTTCAGGCACAGAAAAGAGAATAAGTCAGGGATCTACAGCTTTGAAAATGAGATCAGGGACCTGCCGGATGAATATGCTGAGATCTTTCAAAAGAATAGCACAGCCTGGAGATTTTATTCCGCCCAGCCGCCGTCATACCGGAAAACAATGACGCACTGGATATTAAGCGCCAAACAGGAGGCTACAAAGATGAAACGCCTGGAGAGGTTGATTTCGGAGAGTGAAGCAAATAAGAGAATTTTTGGTTAAAAAACGATTTTCTTTTCCACGCAAAGTTCGCGAAGATTATCAATAAGGACGCAGAGATAATTTCCTGACTTATGACTATTAGTGCGGTAGAGATTCAACAGACGGGGCGCTCCTCCGGAGCTTGAAATTTGCGGCAAACATTGATTCTACAGACGGAGCGCTCCTTCGGAGCGAGGCACCGTGATTGCAAAGCCCTCCGGCTCCGTAGGAGCCCTCTGTCTGTAGAAAATGGCCCAACACAATCATTAAAGCCCCGTCAGGGGCGACCCTATTCCCGGGCTGCAGAGGAACTCCTTGTCTTTAGAAGCCTTACACGATCTGATAAAAAATCGAATCTAAAGCTTTTTTCTAATTTTACAGTAAATTATTACATCATGATTTCTTTTCTCAATCGTCATAAAAAGATTTTCTTACTCCTCTCCTTCTTCGTTTTTCTGTTCTCACAAAAAGGAATTGCCCAGTTTGTAAAAGGCGCAGATATCGGCTGGCTGTCGCAGATGGAGGCTACAGGATACCAGTTTTATGATACCAATAACGTTCAAATGGAATGCCTTGATATCCTGCAATCCCGGCAAATTAACACAGTACGGCTTCGGGTATTTGTAAATCCTTCAAACGACAGGATCAACGGGCACTGCAGCAAGAAAGAAGTGGCTGAGATGGCGTTGCGGGCCAAAAACAAGGGAATGCGGGTAATGATCGATTTTCACTACAGCGATTCATGGGCTGATCCCGGTAAACAAAACAAGCCGGCCGCCTGGGCTTCCCATAGCTTCAGCCAGTTGCAGAACGACGTTTATAACCATACCTATGAAGTACTGGATACACTCAAATCCATCGGCGCAACGCCGGAATGGGCCCAGGTCGGCAATGAGATCAGCGGCGGCATGCTCTGGTCCGACGGAAGTACCAATAACTGGCCGCAACTGGCGCAGTTGCTGAACAAGGGATACGATGCCGCAAAAGCAGTGGACAACTCGATCCAGGTTGTGATCCAGATCAATAACGGATATGATAACGGACTGTTCCGCTGGTTTTTCGACAATGCCAAAAACAACGGCGTCAGGTATGATATCATCGGTTTATCCTATTATCCATATTGGGAGGGACATGACTATACCGTTACCATTAACGCGCTGGGCGACAATATGAACGACATGGTGACACGGTACGGCAAACCGGTGATGGTGGTGGAGACAGGCGGGCTTTACAACCAGGTGCAAAACACATACGACATGCTTGTGGCTGTCATACAAAAAGTCCTGGCGGTGCCGGATAAGATGGGCCTGGGAGTGATCTACTGGGAACCACAGGGGGAAAAATCCTGGAGCGGGTATAGCCTGAGTTGCTGGAGCACTGGCGGAAAGCCTACGAAGGCCTTGAATGCGTTTTTATATGATGTGAGTACCGGAGTTTATGAAGTAAATGCAAAAAAAGAAATCAGGATATTTCCGAACCCAAGTGTTGACGGGAGTTTCAGCATTGACCTGGAAGAGATGAATGGCATTACAGAAGTCAGGATATTTGACATGCAGGGAAGACTCATCAAAGAACAAACAATACATGATAATTCCCGGCTGGAGATACAAACAGATCTTCAAAAGGGAATCTATTTAATAGGCATTTACAACAAGGGACAGAATTATTTTCAAAAACTTGTTATTTCGGGATAATTCATGTTTGACCCATTCGGGGTCAAGAATATTTCGCCGGACCGAGAATTAAATATTTCACAAATGGTTCAAAGCAACTACGAACGGCTCATCAGACTTGCCGAAGAGGTTTTTGATTTCAGGAATGATCCCGACCAGTTGAATGTCGACCAGAAGGCCAGGGAAAAACTGCTTGAAATCCATCCTGCAACGCTTTCAGAATTCAGTGATGAGAACGGACCTGTTGCATGGCTGCTAATAATCCCTACCTCTGCCAGAATCATGGAGCAGTTCCTTGCGGGCAGGATCAGTGAGAATGAATTATTCCAGATGACTATGCCAGGAGAAAAGTATGAGGCGGTTTATCTCTGTTCGGCGCTGGTCCTGGAAGAATACCGCCGGAAAGGGATCATCACGGAACTGGCTTTAAAGGCGATTACGGCAATCAGGAAAGATCACCCGGTCAAAGCCTTATTTGTCTGGGCTTTTACCAGGGAAGGCAATTTCGGAGCCGAGAAACTGGCCACAATTACAGGACTGCCACTATTTCACCGAACCTAAATCGACCATCGAAAATCGAAAATCATTTCGGCAGCGCTTCACCGGGCAGATAAACCGTCTTCTCCACCGCGTATTCCACCGGTTCCAGTGAATGCAGGTAGCGGTATAGCGCTTTCAGATCGGTTTCCGACATTCGGGAAAACATTCCCCAGGGCATCGGGCTGCCTTCAAAAAGCCGACCACCCCGAAACCGGTCGATAAATTGCTGCTCGCTCCATGCTGCAATGGCGCCGGTCTTTTTATTCGGTGTGAGGTTCGGGGAAACGAATGCATAACCCTTTGAAAACTCAGTAGGAGGAAAAATCCCACCCCCGGCAAAATCTGCATTCATCCGCTGTCCCGATTGATCGATATTAACATGGCATCCCAGGCAGTTGCCAAGGTTATTCGCAATGTATTTCCCGTATTCAGCGGTAGTATCTTGAGCTATTGATTTCGGAGGTGTACTTTTCGGTCCGGCAGGCTTCAAGAGCCCGAAGGCCATCACTGCTTTGGCGACAAATCCAAGATCGGATGGTTCGACTTTATGTTTCACAGGCTCCTGTGACCGGATGAATGAGATAACAGCGGTAAGGTCTTCATCGCTAAGTCCCTGGAAGACCATGAACGGAGGGACCATTTTACCGTTATGTTTGACATTGTAGCGGATTGCCCGAGCAAGCTCGGCGTCGGTCAGATTTCCGATACCGGTTTCAGGATCGGGGGTAAGGTTAGGCGCCCGGAAAGTACCAAAACCGGCTATCTTTTCGTCCCAGCCGCCTGACATGGGGAGTTCCATCCCGTTATCAATATCCCTTACCTTATCGGCCGGGATGTGGCATGCGGCGCAATGCGACCAGCCGTAAGCAAGATACCTGCCCCTTTCGATCATAACCGGATCTGAACTTGCTTTGATATCCGGGTAAGGAGCGTCATAAGTCTTATTCCAGCCCAGCTGGATGTAACCAATGAAAATACCTATGGCAATGATAACAACAACGACCAGCCATAACAGCACTTTAAATACTTTTTTCATGATCAGAAATTTTGATTAATATTGGATTAAACTTGACTTGGCTGTAAAAATATCTATATACTACGTAAGTAATTGTTAATGAAATGTTAAAGAGTTTTCGATGAAGAAAACCATTGCGATCATAGCGCCATTTATTGATTCCAGCCAGTTTAACCTTGATTTCTGCCTTCGGCTGAAACAAAATGACAGGGAGCTTACGCTGGCTGCTTTTTACGAATGGGCTGATGCGGGCTTCAGGGCTGACCGGATCTCCCGCGGGGTCGATTACGGTGATGACATCCCGGCGGCAGGATTTTACCTCCAGGGCCTGTTGCACCTGCACGGATATGATACAATCCTTACCAATAAGTATAGCGATGAAGCCCTGGAACAACTGGCCCGGAAAGACCTGTTTGCGGTTTGTGTCTCCACAACCATGATCATCACAACCGAATCCTTGTTAACATTGTTTTCTTCCATCCGGAGGATAATGCCGGGAATCCCACTCATTGCAGGTGGCGTGAACATCTGGAAGAATTTTTTCCAGTACGAAAAACATCTCGCCTCGCCACAGGATTACCCGCTGCACCCGGGAATGCTTTTTCACCCCTCCAATTCAGGGATGGAAGCCGATGTGCTGGTGGTGGCGCAGCATGGGATCGGGTCGTTGCTTAGGGTGCTGGAGGAGTTGGAGACAAGGAGACAAGGAGACAAGGAGAGGGGAAGATTTGGGGATTTGAGGATTGGGAGATTGGGGGATTTGATGAAGGTGCCCAATTTGTGTCTACCGGGAAAGGATGGTTTTGTGTTTACTGAGATTGTGGATGAGGTGGTTGATTATAATGAAGATTTTACCCGGTGGGATCTGATCGATGTGATGCCGGAGAAGATCCCGGTGCGGACTTCGATCGGCTGCCTGTACCGCTGCCGTTTCTGTGATTTTTGCCGGCTTTTCCCGAAGGTCTTTCTGCGATCGAAAGAAAGCCTGATGAAGGAGCTCAGTATGGTGAAGGCCAGGCTGGGCAATGGCCTGGCGGTGCTTCATGTAACAGATGATAATGTCTTCGCCACAAAAAAACGGCTATTTGAAGTGTGCGGAGCTATCGAGCAATCAAAGCTCAATCACTGGGTGGGTTTCATGCGTGGCGGGGAATATTCCGCGGGGGAAATGGAAGCGATCAGGCGCTCAGGGCTCATGATGGGCAAGATCGGCGTGGAATCGGGCGACCAGGGGCAGCTCGACCGGATGAACAAGCGGCAGAAAGTGGAAAGAGTGAAGCGGGGCATCGAGCAACTGGATGCCAGCGGGATCAGCACCCTGATGACGTTTGTGGTGGGTTTCCCGGGAGAGACGGAAGAAACCCTTGAAAACACGGCCCGTTTCCTGAATGATCTGGACATGACCAACCTCTCGGTGGGTTACCAGGTTTACCCGCTGCTGATCATGCCGTTGAGCGAACTGGTTGAACCTGAAGCACGTAAAAGATGGAAGGTAAGCGGGTTTATGGACAACTGGTCGCATTACACGATGCAATCCGGGGAAGCCCTGGCAGCCTGCCATTCATTGTTCAGGCAGGTTACCAATGTGCCGTACTCCTATCCCGAAGAAAGCTACTTTTTCAACCGCGGGATGTTTGACCTGGCCACCAGGAGAAAATTATTTCAATTGCGACAGCAACTGACCATCAAACTAATGGAAAATGCACCCTGGGAGCAAACAGCAGTCATCCTAAAGGAGATGACAACCCTGATGGAATTGCCGGTTGAGGGGATCGGAGAGAAGCTCAGGGATGAGATTATTTTTCCTGGAAGCTATTAAAGAATAAAACAGCAATGCTTACAGGAAGTTTTTTGCAGGAACCGACGACCAAAGCAGCTTGTTTCCTCAACCTCACCCCCTGTGAGGGTGTAATAAAATTCCCTTTGCGTAGCTTTGAGTCTACTTTGTGTGGCTTTGCGTAATAGCTAAAGGGCTGTTACACAAAGATTCGCAAAGATACCGCAAAGTTTCGCAAATAGATCTTTTCATTAATTTCAGACTTTTGTATTTCGAATCTGCAGAAATAGTTAGCTTTACTGGAAAGTATTAATGACAGTTCTATCAGATCAAACCAGCGGAGCACCTGGCGCCCCTTTATTTCGAATACCATGAAAACAATGAAATCCGGATTGGCAGCACTTGCAGTGTTTTTATTATTGGTCAAGATTGCTGATTCTCAAAACGTAACCCTTGAAGGACACGCATTCCTGGAATTTCAGCAAACGCACGATAATATTAAGGTAAAGGCCGAACGGATCGCTCCTTCTTATTTGTCGGATAGTGCCTATTCTGATTATACAGGATTTTACAGTCTGGAAACAGAAGCCGGGATTTATTCCATAACATTTACAAAAGAGGGCTATATCGACCTTCAATTGCCCGAAATGCCTGTTTATAATGACACGGTCTTATGTGATCAGACATTAGAAACAATTGGATTAAACGGGGCACTTACAGGTCTTATTCAGGCAGGCATATATAAGGTTAGCGGTGATATTTTTATCCCCCAAAATGAAATCCTGGAAATAAAACCCGGAACAATATTGAAATTTAAGCAGGATGTTAAGTTTGAAGTATTCGGTGAGTTATCAGCCGCAGGTGCATCTGAAGACAGCATCAAATTCACACATTATGCCGATGGAATTTCATGGAAAGGGATTGATTTTAAAGAAAATTCTTCTGCACTCAGTATTTTAAATTATTGCATCATAGAATATAGTAGTGACAGGGGTATCAGTGTGTTCAAATGCAGTCCTTCCATTTCAAATTCATTAATTCAGAATAATTCACATAATACCAATGTTGATGGCCAGGAAGAAGAAAAGGGAGGTGGGGCAGGGCTGTGTTTAAAAAACTCTAATTCCGTTGTAAAAAACGTCATTGTCAGAAACAATACCGGTATAACAATCGGGTGTGGCATCTATTGCAGCAATGGAAGCCCATATATTTCAAATTCGCTGATAATAAATAACACGAATCCTTCAGCCGTTGATGAGATGAGACCGGGGGGCGGTATTCATTGTTCCTATGAGACCGACCTTGTAGTTGAGAATTCCGTGATTTGTTATAACAATAATTCCATAGGCGGCGGTATCTGTCTGGGAGGTTTCCAGGGCATCTATATTCCAAAAGTCACCGTCGCAAATAGTATCATTTACGGGAACAGTGTTCAGGGTGAATACTGTTTTGGAGGCGGAATAGCAACGTATAATGAAACCGTGCTTACAGTCAATAATTCCGCATTCTGGGATAATGCCGGTGGTAATATCAGTTGTGACGATCCCTGGCTTTGTGTAAATGTTACTGTAAATAACAATATGGATTCATGCGATGCTTATGGAAATATTCAGATGGATCCTTTTTTTGTAAATCCTGGTTTTGGAGATTTCAGCCTGAATTCAGACAGCCCATGTGTTGATGCCGGCGACAATAGTTTCGTGACATCCTTGACTGACTTTGCCAATTGTTATAGAATATGGGATGGTAACGATGATAGTGATTCTATTGTTGATATGGGCGCATTTGAATATGGATCCCAATCGTTTCCTGTTGGAATAAATGGGCATGATCAAATAGGTTCAGTTAAAAAACATATTTATCCAAATCCATCCGATAAGGTAATTCATATTAATTCAGAAGGATTTTTAAAGGTTGAAATTTATGATCTTGCAGGGAAAATAGTATTATCGTCAGGTTCCAGTCCTCTGGACATTTCAGAGCTGAAAAGTGGATTTTACGTCGTAAAAATCATTGATAGTAGTAGCTCTGAGATAACGCAACGTTTCATTAAACGCTGACAATTCTTCTTTTTTAACCACAAAGGCGCACAAAGAGTTTTCACAGAGGCACACAAAGGTTTTGAATAGATAATCAAATTCTTCGTGCGCCTTTGTGATGAACTTCGTGCGCCTTTGTGGTTAAGTCGCCGACTAAGGGCATCATAAGATAACTCAATGCTTGCAACCAGGAAATTTATTTTAAACGCAAAAAAAATTTCCAAAAAACTTGACTTGTATTAAAATCTGTTTTACTTTTGTCCAATCGATTAAACCAAATGGTTAAATTTAATGGTTAAACTGATTGGAAAAATGGAAATCAAACGCACAGAAACGGAAGTCCTGATCCTCGACGCCGCAAGGAAAGTGTTCCTGGAGAACGGTTTCGACGGGACAACGATGCAGCGGATCGCCGATGAAGCAGGGATCAACAAGGCATTGGTGCATTACTATTTCAGGAGCAAGGACCGGCTCTTCGAAGCGGTTTTTATCGAAGCCTTCGCACAAATGGTGCCCAACCTGCTGAAAATATTTACCTCCGAAGCCGAATTCACAGAAAAGATCAGGGGACTTGTAAATACCTATATTTCAGCCCTGCAGCAATATCCGCAGATTCCCCAGTTCATTCTGCATGAACTCCACCGTAATCCCGGTCGCATTATCGAACTGATGCATTCTACCGGTTTGAAGCCGGAGATCGTGATGAATATTATCAGGCAGGAGTCAAATAAGGGCAATATCATACGGATCGATCCTTCCCAGCTCATCGTCAATCTTCTGGCCATGTGCATCTTCCCCTTTGCGGCGAGACCGATGATCCAGGGGTTTATCTTTCAAAATGATGTAAAAGCCTATGAAGCGTTTCTTGAAAAGCGTAAAACCGAGGTTGCCGAATTTATAATAAAAGCCATTAAGCCATGAAAAAGAAGATCATGATGGTCGCATCCCTTATGTGCTGCTTTTCCCTGGTAAAAGCCCAGAATAGTCCGGTCACGATCGATTATTGCCTGGAAAAAGCGGAGGCATACCATCCGCTGACCGGTCAGTACGACCTGATCAATTCATCGAGCGACCTTAAAATCAAAAACCTGAACAAGAATTACCTGCCTGAGATGAATGTAAACGGCGATGCGCACTACCAGTCGGACGTCGTGGAAGTCCCTGTTAAAATAGCGACTTTTTCTCCGGAACCACTTGACAAGGATTGGTACAAGATATCGTTGGATGTAAGCCAACTTATCTATGACGGGGGCATCACCCGGAAAAATAAGGATATCGAATACCTTGACGAGCAGATCAACCGTCAGGCAGTCAGCGTTGACCTCTATAAGATCAAGGAACGGGTGGTGGGTATTTATTTCAGCATCATTTCGCTGCAGGAAAGCCTTGAGTTGCTCAACCTGACCAGGGAAAGCCTCAAGTCAAGGCTTAAGGAGGTCGAATCCGGAGTAAAAAATGGCGTCGTGCTGGCTTCCAATTCTGATATCATCAAGGCGGAACTGCTGAAGATCGATCAACGGGAGATCGAGCTGGAATCAGGAATAGCAACGGGTTACAAGGTGCTTTCGATCCTTACCGGGGAAGAAATTTCTGCCGGCACTCCCCTGGAATGGACTGACCCGGCCGTTGAAAGCTACATTCCGGGCTATGACCGGCCGGAATACGAGCTATTCAGTCTTCAGCAGCAGAAAGCCGAATCCATGAAAAAACTGACCTCTTCAAAGCTGATCCCGAAACTCTTTGCTTACGGACAGGCTGGTTATGGCAGGCCGGGGTATGACATGCTGCTGAACGAATTCGATGATTTTTACACCATCGGGGCCAGGTTGAACTGGAACGTATGGAACTGGAACAAATCGAAAAATGAAAGGACTATCCTCGAGCTGAACAAGGAGATCATTGAGAATAATAAAAAGAGTTTCGACCAGAACCTTTCCACCGACCTGGAACGAAAGATTGCCGAGATCGTCAAGATCGAGGCCCTGATACCGAAAGACCGGGAAATTGCCGAACTCAGGTCAGGGATCGTGAAGACCTACGCTTCACAACTCGACCATGGCGTGATCACCGCCACCGAATACATCACCGAGCTTCATGCCGAGCTGGAAGCGTTATTGAACCTGAAAGTCCATGAAGTGCAGCTTGCCCGGGCCAAATATGATTACCTGGCGGCCGCAGGAAAGCTGTAATATGTGCTATGTATTATGTAGTATTTGTTAATTTTTAAGTGTATAAATATTGAGTTATGAAAAAGATATTGATTCTGAGCATTTTAGGATTTATCCTGGCATCTTGCATTAATAACGATAAGTCAGACGCCTACGGGAATTTTGAGGCCATCGAGGTGATCATCTCCTCGCAGGCGAATGGCCAGCTCATGATGCTCAACATTGAGGAAGGGATGAAAGTTAACCAGGGTGACACGTTAGGATTGACCGATACGATAGATCTTTCGTTAAAAAAAGCCCAACTCCTGGCCCAGGAGAGTGTAGTCCTGGCAAAGCTGAAAAATATCGATTCACAGATCAGTGTGCAGGAGCAGCAGAAAAAGAACCTGCTGGTCGATAAGGCAAGGGTGGAAAAGATGCTGAAAGACGGGGCCGCTACACAGAAACAGATGGATGACATTACCGGCGCGCTGGATTTGCTGCAGCAGCAGATCAAAGCCTCCACGGTGCAGAAGGAATCAATCCGCGCTGAACTGGGAACCATCGGGGCGCAGGTGCGACAGGTGGAGGAAAGTATCAGCAAATGCTTTATTATCAGTCCGCTCAGTGGTACTGTCCTGGTGAAATTTGCCGAAGCAGGTGAGATCACGACCATGGGAAAACCGGTTTGCAAGATCGCTGACCTTGACCAGCTTGAACTGAAAGTCTATATCAGCGGCGACCAGCTTCCCTACCTGAAACTGGGTCAAACGGTAGAGGTGATCATCGATAAGGATAAATCGGACGTAACGACGCTTCAGGGCACCGTTTCTTGGATCAGCTCCAAAGCGGAATTCACCCCAAAGACGATCCAGACGAGAAAAGAACGGGTGAACCTGGTTTACGCGGCCAAGGTGAAGGTCGCCAACGACGGCACCCTGAAAATCGGCATGCCCGGCGAAATCAATTTCATGCCTCCTGACAAATAACAATTTAGCAGTTTAACAATTTAACAATTTAGCAACTGACCCAATGCCTTCCTCCGTCATAATAAACCAGGTCAGCAAATCCTACAAGGAAGTCAAAGCGCTTAACAATATCAGCCTGTCCATCGGAAAAGGAGAATTGTTTGGCTTTATAGGTCCTGACGGGGCAGGCAAAACTACACTGTTCAGGATACTGACCACTTTATTGCTGCCCGATTGCGGTAATGTGACGGTAGAAGGATTTGACACGGTCAGCGACTATAAAAAGATCAGGCAGATTGTAGGGTACATGCCGGGCCAGTTTTCGCTTTACCAGGACCTCAGCGTCGAAGAAAACCTGAAATTTTTTGCCAGCATTTTCAAAACCACCATTGAAGCGAATTACCATTTAATTGAGGACATATACAGGCAGATTGAGCCGTTCAAAGACCGGCCGGCGGGAAAGCTTTCGGGAGGGATGAAGCAGAAACTGGCCCTCTCCTGCGCCCTGGTGCATAAACCCGCCGTGTTGTTCCTGGATGAGCCCACCACGGGCGTGGATGCGGTTTCACGGAAAGAATTCTGGGATATGCTTGCCAGGCTGAAAAAAGAGAATATTACCATCCTGGTTTCCACGCCTTACATGGATGAAGCCAGCCGTTGCGATCGCGTTGCGCTGATCCAGGAAGGCAGGATACTGGATAGAAACACCCCGCAGGGCATCGTTGCAGCGTTTGAAAATCCACTGCTGGCGGTGAAATCCGGCAATATGTACCGGCTGCTGTTCGATGTCAGGGAATTTCAGGGAACGATCCGGGCTTACCGTTCCGGGGAGTTTATCCATGCAGCGATGGCTGATTTGAATATGCACGATTTATTAAGAAATTATCTGGAAGATAAAGGGCATGAAAACATTGAAGTGCATGAAGCAAAGCCGGATGTAGAGGATTGTTTCATGGCGCTGATGAACAACCCCCACCCCGTCCCTCCCCCATTTGGGGGAGGGAGTAAGGGAGGGGGCCAAACCAATGACCATCAATGACCATCAATGACCATCAACATATCATCCACGTAGAGAACCTCGTCAAGAAGTTCGGATCGTTTGTAGCCAATGACCACCTGAGCTTCCATGTGAAAAAAGGGGAGATCTTCGGTTTCCTGGGGGCCAATGGGGCGGGAAAAACCACAGCTATAAAGATATTATGCGGTTTGTGGAAACCCACCTCAGGGATCATTAAAGTAGCAGGGTTAGATGCGTATCGTGAAACAGAAAAGATCAAGAAGAACATCGGTTATATGAGCCAGAAATTTTCGCTTTACGATGATATGACGATCGCGGAAAATTTCACGTTCTTCGGAGGTATCTATGGCTTAAGGCGAAAGGAAATCAGATTGAAAATGAATTTTTTCCTGGAAAAGCTTGAAATCATGGAGTACAGGGACCGGGTCATTCAGGCGCTTCCTTTGGGGTGGAAGCAGAAGCTGGCTTTTTCGATCGCCATCATGCATGAGCCGGCGATTGTATTCCTGGATGAGCCGACCAGCGGGGTAGACCCGGTCACCAGGCGACAGTTCTGGGACATGATCTACGAAGCTGCCCATGAGGGGATCACCGTTTTTCTCACCACGCATTACATGGATGAGGCGGAATACTGCGAACGGGTCTCCATTATGGTCGACGGCAGGATCGAAGCGCTGGACACACCCGGGGAGTTGAAAAAGAGGTTCAGCGTTCAGAGTATGGAGGAGGTATTTATTAGACTGGCAAGAAAATAACTATGCGCGGTTTCATAATCAAAGAGTTCTATCACATTTTCCGGGATGTCCGGACCATGATCATCCTGTTTGGCATGCCGGTGATACAGATCCTGTTGTTCGGGTTTGCGCTGACAAACGAGATCAAAAATGCACGGATCGCGGTGCTGGATCATTCGAAGGATGATGTGACCATGGAGATCATCAATAAGATCGCCTCATCAGGTTATTTTATCCTGGATGAGAATCTTTCCAGCGAAAGTGATATCGAGGACCGGTTCAGGGAAGGGAAGATCAGGCTGGTGATCATTTTTGAGCAAAATTTTGCAGAAAACCTGCTGAAAGGCAACAAACCGGGAATTCATATCATTGGCGACGCTTCGGATCCCAACACGGCCAGCCTCCTGGTCAATTATGCCCTGGCGATCATAAGAGATTATGAAGCTGACCTCATTATAAACCAGGCCTCTTTTAATATGATCATTCTTCCCGAACCTAAAATGCTTTTTAATCCTGAGCTCAAGGGTGTTTTTATGTTTGTCCCCGGAATTATCACTGTTTTGTTAATGCTGGTCTGCGCCATGATGACCTCTATCTCCATTGCAAGGGAAAAAGAAATTGGTACCATGGAGGTATTACTGGTTTCACCGCTCAAACCCTTTCAGATTATCGTCGGGAAGGTGGCCCCTTACGTGGTGCTGTCGCTGGTCAATGCTGTGACGATCCTTACACTTGGTTACTTTGTCTTCGGGATGCCGATGCAGGGGAATATCGTGTTATTGCTGACAGAAGCCCTGCTATTCATCATTATGGCATTATCCATGGGGATCCTGATCTCGACCATTGCAAAAACACAACAGGTGGCCATGTTTATTTCACTTGCAGGCCTCATGCTCCCGACGATCCTTCTTTCAGGATTCATTTTCCCGATCGAGAACATGCCCGTTGCGTTGCAGGTGCTCAGCAACATCATGCCGTCCAAATGGTTTATCATCATCATAAAAAGCATCATGCTGAAAGGAACGGAAATCGTTTACATCTGGAAAGAGACCCTTATTCTCATACTGATGACAGTAATTTTTATCGGTTTAAGCATAAAGAACTTTAAAATCCGTCTTGCCTGAAATGAGGACACTGATATTCATACTCAATAAAGAATTCATCCAGTTGTTCCGCAACAAGGTCATGGTTAGGATCATTTTTGTCCTGCCCATGGTGCAATTGCTGATATTGGCCTACACGGCGACTTACGAGATCAAGGTGATCCGGCTGCACGTGGTGGACCTTGACCGGAGTCTTTCATCGCGTGAGCTGACCGGACATTTTTCCGGCTCCCCGTTTTACAGGATCGTCAACTATACCAATTCTAACGAACTGGCTGAACGGGACATTCTTGCAAACCGGGCACAGCAGGTCATCACCATTCCTGCCGACTTTGAAAAGGATCTCAGCACTGGCGGCATAGCAAAAGTGCAGCTTGAAACCAATGCCATTGACGGCGCTGCCGCGGCGTTGATGAATGCCTATACCCTGTCGGTCATCCAGGACTTTAACCTCAATTTATTGGTCGAAAGCGGCGGGATCATTGCTGAGGCGCCCATTAAAACCTCCTGGTCATTCTGGTTCAATCCGGAATTGAATTATAAAAATTACATGGTGCCTGGGATCCTGGTGCTGCTGGTCACCATCATCGGGATGTTCCTGTCGGGAATGAACCTGGTGAAGGAAAAAGAGATAGGGACCATCGAGCAGATCAATGTTACACCAATAAAGAAATACCAGTTTATTATCGGAAAACTGCTCCCTTACTGGATCGTTGCCCTGGTTGAACTTGCTTTCGGACTCATCCTTGCGAAGCTCGTCTTTAATATACCCATACTGGGAAGTGTAGGGCTTATTTTTCTTGTCGCGGCGGTCTACCTCCTGGTGGTCCTTGGCCTGGCTCTGTTTGTTTCCACCAAAACCAACACGCAGCAGCAGGCCATGTTCCTGTCATGGTTCCTGCTGGTGGTATTCATCCTCATGAGTGGCCTGTTTACACCTATTGACAGCATGCCGCAATGGGCAAAGGTGATCACATGGTTCAACCCGATCGCATATTTCGTGGAAGTGATCCGTATGATCATGCTAAAAGGATCAGGATTGGCTGATATCATGAGAAATCTGACCTTGCTAATAGTTTATGCAATGGTTGCATTGACTGTGGCCGTCTGGCAGTATCGTAAAACGACCTAGCCACTTTTTTCGCGTCGCCGACGACTAAAGCCGTCGGTTGATTCAGCCCCAAATCAGATAATTTGATTTAGAATGCTTTTGGATTTTAACAATTCCAATTTTTTATAATTTTAAGTTGTCAAAAACCAACTGCTTATGAAAGGCCGAACCTCACTCAGATTTACAGTTATTATATTCATTAACTTATTATTTTTCAAAGCTTTCGCCCAGGATTTTCTACCTGCGCTGAATGATAATTACATGGGTATTAACCAGGCGATCCTTCAACCGGCGGCCATTGTCGACAGCCGGTACAAGACGGATATCAACGTTTTTGGATACAGTGCCGAGTTATACAACAACCTGGTTACTTTCAACGGATTAGGTTTGTTACGGCCTGCGGAAATGATCAATGATGATGACTGGTGGGATGAAAACCTGAGTTTAGTTGGCCCTAACGGCAAAGCAAAATCAGGATTTGTGAGTGCTGACATCCTGGGACCAAGTGCTCTTGTGACAATCAATGCCAGGCATGCAATTGGTTTTACTTCGAGAATACGGCAGATCCTGAGCATCGACAATATCGATGAATCAATCATAATGCCGGTCTATGACGAGATCAATGATGAGTATTATTACAACAAATGGTTCCATTCTGAAAACATTGGATTTGCCCAGAATATTTTTGCAGATTACGGGCTTACCTATGCAACAGAGGTGTATAATTCTGGTCAGCATTATCTCAAGGCCGGGATGAGCGTTAAACTTTTGCAGGGTTTAGGAGGGGCATATATTAATGCTGAAGACCTGTATTTTTATGTTGATGAGGAAGGAGTCAGCGACGTGGCAAGCGCATCATGGAATTCACCCCATGTGGAATACGGCGCTTCGGATAACTGGGACTGGCAGGACGACGACGACGGATTGGAAAATACCGGTTTTCGGTACACCTTTATAGCCAATCCTTCTGTAGGGCTTGACCTGGGGGCGGTCTATGAATTTCGTCCGGATTACAAAGATCACCTGTATAACATGGATGGAGAAACCGACCTTGTGAGAAAAGACCAGAACAAGTATTTTCTGAAGCTGGGCGTTTCCGTGCTGGATATCGGCCGCCTTAGGTATAAAAAAGCATACGGGAGCCATGATTTCACCATGAACCAGACTCCGGATGCAGCCTACTTGTATGAAAACCAGATCAATGATTTCCCGGCCAATACGCACTGGATGAATATGGAAGATATTTCTTTCAGGTTCCCTCCATTTGTTGACTTTTCAGATACGGTCAATAGAAGGATAGAAGAGAATGCCGGCTGGACCGATTACGAGGACGACAACTATTTTTACATCACGCTGCCCACCGCGGTCAGCCTCCAGGCAGATCTTAATGTCGTAAAAGGTTTTTACATGAACCTTACAACGTATACTGCCCTCCATACCGGCGATAAAAATGCCGGGAATGCACATTATTACTCCAATTACAGCCTTACACCCCGCTATGAGCATAAATGGTTCAGTGTGATGCTGCCGGTATCCTATGGCAGCGTTCAGAAATTCAATGTAGGGTTCGGTCTCAGGGCGGCATTTTTCTATATGGGCATCAACAATATTATATCAGGATTGATCAGCGATCCTTATGGGAGCAGTTTTTATTTCGGGGCCAAAGTCCCGATTTTCCAGGAAAAACCTGCTAAAGACCGGGATAATGACGGAGTTTCAGACAAGAAGGACCGGTGCCCCGATGATCCCGGAACCTGGGAAAACCAGGGCTGTCCGGATCGTGACAGTGACGGTGTGGTGGATATCGATGACCTTTGCCCCGATATTTTCGGACTGAAGGTTTTCAACGGCTGCCCTGACCGGGATGGCGATGAGATCCCGGACTACCTGGATGATTGTCCGGATGATCCCGGGCCGAAACTGACCAATGGCTGTCCCGACCGGGATGGCGACGGGGTGATCGACAGCCGCGACGAATGCCCGGATATCCCCGGACCTATTGAATTAAACGGATGTCCTGACCGGGATGGTGACGGAGTGGTCGATCCGAAAGACCAGTGCCCTGACGAGCCGGGTCCTGCCGACCAGGGAGGCTGCCCGTTCAAGGATACGGATGGCGACGGCGTTAAGGATTCGGAAGACCGTTGCCCTGAAGTGGCCGGTCCACCGGAAAACTTTGGCTGCCCTTACTCAGACACAGACGGTGACGGTGTTCTCGACAAGGATGATAAATGCCCGCTTACTCCGGGTGATCCGGCCAACAACGGATGCCCGGTCATGAAGACGGAAGAGGCGGCCGTGCTGAAAACCGCTTTCGAAAACCTCGAATTTGAAACCGGCAAAGCAGTGATCCGTTCCTCCTCATTCACATCGCTGGATGAACTCGCTGCCCTGCTGATCAGCAAACCGACCTGGAATCTTCAGATTGACGGCCATACTGATGACGTGGGCAGTGAAGAATCCAATATGACCCTCTCGAAAAACCGTACCCAGTCAGTGGGCAAATACCTGCAGGGCAAAGGCGTACCGGCCGGCCAGATTAAAATGGAATGGTACGGCGAAACAAGGCCGGTGGCTGATAACAGTACCCCGGAAGGACGTCAGAAAAACCGCAGGGTTGAAATGCAGATCGAATTCGAGTAAAATGTATTTTTGTCCGGCTTAACGGTGCTTTGGCATCAGCTAACCTGGACTATTGTGAGCTCTGCGGAAATACTGGAAAAGTATCTGTTGTTGTGGATTTTGGCATGCTTATTCACAGCAACAAATTCGAGTGCCCAGGATTTTCTTCCCCTTCTCAATGATAATTATGCCGGGATCAACCAGGCCCAGCTTCAACCGGCTGCCATTGCCGACAGCCGCTTTGATAAGGACTTTCACATAGCAGGCTTCAATTGCGATGTGTATAACAACGGCATGTATTTCAATTCGAAATGGCTCCGGGCACCCCTGGATGTTTTGACCAACCGGGGATGGTGGGACAAAAACACCTCCCTTGATAAACCTGACGGCCAGGATAAGGATTTCATCATGTCGCAGTCGGTTCTCGGGCCGGGAGCCCTGGTGTCGATCGGAGAAAAACATGCGCTGGGATTGACGGTTCGCCTGCGAAGTATCACCAACACCGATGATCTTACAGAGCCGCTTTTCCGCTCAGTTTATCGTGAGTTTGAAGATCAGTCCTACTGGAACAGGTGGTATTTTGATTCGAGGATGCGTTCGTCACAACATATTTTCAGGGATTATACCCTGATCTATGCCACAGAGATCCTGAACCGGGGCCCGCATTTTATAAAGTTCGGGGCAGGAGTAAAACTGATCCAGGGCGTCGCCGCGGCGTATGTGCAGTGCGACAGCCTGTTTTTCTATTATGATAATGAAAGTGGCCCTGAAGGCCATTCCATTTCATGGAATTCCACAAATGTCGGTGGCGGCCTTTCGGGGAATTGGAACTCTTATGATAATTCCGATGGGTTTGATTATTCAATGTTTTTTCAAAGCACGGACAAGCCTTCTGTTGGCCTGGATATAGGCCTGGTTTATGAATTCAGGCCAAAATTCAAACAGTATGTTTATAATGTCGACAGGAAACGATACCTGGTAAGGAAAGACCTGACAAAGTATGCGTTTAAAGTGGGGGCCTCGGTGCTGGATATCGGCCGGTTGAAGTACAATAAAATGGAAAACAGCTTTAACATGTCCGTTATTTCCACTCAAGATTATTTCAGGCGGATTGTCGGCCATGATAACAGTGTTCCTGAAGACACCTACTGGATGGATGTCAGAAAAGCATATTTCAGTTATCTCAGGTACACGGAATTTGTAGATACGCTTTATTACAGGTATCTTGACGGGCACGGCGTGACCAGGGATGAGTCAGATCCCGGCTATTTCAGCATGAAACTGCCGGCCGCCATGAGTTTCCAGGTCGATGTCAAAGTTTACCGGAGATACTTTCTGAACCTGACCACATTCACTGCATTAATTCAGAAGTTTGTCGAGAATCCCCATTCGCATTATATTTCTGTTTACAGCATGACAGCCCGTTATGAAAGTAAATGGATCACAGTGGCCGTGCCCGTTACCTATAATCAGTACGATAAGATGAACATCGGACTGGGTGTGCGAACGCCGTATTTCTACATCGGCGTGAATAACTTCCTTTCGGCCATGTTCAAAGACCGGCACAGCCTGAGCATCTATTTCGGATTGAAGGTTTCCATTTTCCATGAAAAAACATTACGCGGGGTTGATAATGATCTGAGGGCTTTCTAGATTCGCTTAACATTTTTTAAGAACCTGATATTCATCTATTTTCATAAAAAGTCGTCAGTTATTAAAATTTTACTAATTTTGCACGTTAAATTTTTTTAACATCAGGAGCTGTTAAAAGCCTGGTTATCAAAACCATATAATTTTGATTATAAAACAGGCCATGTTGAACGAAATCTGATTAAATGACTTTATTCAAAAAAATAAGCATATCTTTTAAAGAATTCTCATTATTTTCCCTGACCTTTTTAGCATTTGTCTTTTTGTTTTCCTGTTCAAATATCTGGCAGGATAAACCGGACCGGAGTACAGCCGGCAAAGACAGGACACACCGTTACCGGATCCACGAAATCATGGACAGGGGCAAACTGATCGCGACGACCAGTTACAATTCGACGGATTATTTCATTTACCGCAATGAGCCGATGGGCTTTCAGTATGAGAAACTGAAGATGTTCGCCGATTATCTCGGGGTGGATCTTGAGGTTAAAGTAGCCGCCGGGCTTGACGATGCTTTCACTTCGCTGCAGGGAGGAAAAACCGACCTGATCGCGATGGGACTGACCGTCACGCTTGATCGTACGGAAAAAGTGGATTTTACTTTGCCTATCCTTCAGACCCGGCAGATGCTGGTTCAGCGCAAACCTGAAAACTGGAGAAAGATGCGGACCTGGGATGATATAGAAAAGAAGATGATCCGTAATCCGCTGGATTTGGGTGGGAAGACAGTCACTGTGCGGAGGGCTTCGGCCCATTCCGAACGGTTGGCCAACCTGTCAGCTGAGATCGGAAAGCCGATCACCATTGTTGAGGATCCCATCTATGAAATAGAACAACTGGTCAGGGCTGTATCCGACGGGGACATTGAGTACACCGTTTGCGACGAGCACATGGCGGTCTTCTTCGAGCGGCAGTATCCCGAACTGGATATCCGGACGCCACTCAGTTTTCCTCAGAACCAGGCCTGGGCGGTGAGGCACGGTTCCGACAGCCTGCTGGCAGCCATCAACGACTGGCTGATGGAAGACAATGATTCTTACGCTTCAAAACACCTTGTCGATAAATACTTCAACAGCACCAGGGCATCATTCCTGGCCAGGAGCGAAGCAGTTTCCTTTAATAGCAGAAAGATCTCACAGTATGACGAGATCCTCAGGAATATTTCACGACAGTATGATTTTGACTGGCGTCTTGTAGCCTCGCTGGTTTACCAGGAATCGCAGTTCAAGCCTGAGGCCCGTTCATGGGCCGGGGCATTCGGCCTGATGCAATTGATGCCCGGAACCCTTGAACTTATGGGCATTGATACCACTGCGACCGAATTTGAACAACTCGAAGCAGGGATTATTTATATGAAGATGCTGGACGATGAGTTGCCCAAAGAAATCTCTGACCCGGGTGAACGGATCAAATTTATCCTTGCCTCTTATAACGTAGGAATTGCACATGTGTATGATGCGCGGAGGCTTGCAGAAAAAAACGGAAAAGATCCCAATGTCTGGACCAACAGCGTGGATTATTACCTGAAGAATAAATCGAATCCGGAGTATTACCAGGATTCTGTGGTACGCTACGGTTATGCAAGGGGCGAAGAAACGTATGATTTCGTCAATGAGATCCTCGACCGGTTCGAGCACTATAAAAATGTCGTGACCGATTAAATCCCGAATTCTTTTTTAACCTGGGCGACCCAGGCGCTGATGCGTCCTTCGGTCAAGTCGTCCTGGGTGTCGAAATCGAGCGCCAGTCCGTAGAACATGCCATTTTCAACCGATTCCGATTCCTCGAAGTCGTAACCTTCAATTGGCCAGCGGCCTTTCAGAATGGCGCCTTGTTTTTCAAAGATTTGTTTCAGGAAAGCCATTCCATCGACGAAATGATTGGGGTAGAGCACCTGGTTGCCCAGCCCGAACAGGGCAAATGGTTTTCCTTTGATCTCGGCCTTGGCGAGCTTGTCGAAGAAGTCATTCCAGCGGGTTTTATGGGCGCTTTCCCAGTTATCTGCGCCCGTGGTGGAACCGCCGATAATGAACGCGTCATAAAGGGAAAATTCCGCCGTATTGATCTCCGTGATCGTGAATATATCGATGGTTTCTTTTTCAAACTTAGCGTGGATTAAATGAGCCGCGGCTTCCGTGCTGCCTTTCTTCGGCCAGTAAATCAGGGCGATCTTTTTCATGTCAGTCGTGTTTTGTGGATGCAAATTTAAGGTTTATCCTTGTTGCTAAATTGTTAAATTGTTAAATTGTTGGGCGAACACACCGCAAAAATGCCGTACGGTCTCCTCGATCGGTGTAAACTCAAATCCAAGCGTTTTCCTGATCTTTTCGTTCGAGTACTCGAACTGCTGGACGGCGGTATTGGCGGTTTCTTTTGTGATGAGCGGCTTGATCCCGGTTACCATTGATTTGATCTTTTCCATGCGCCAGGCGATTCCCGACAACGCGGGGCTGACTTTGATGGTCGGTGCAGGCTTGCCGAAGGCTTCTGCCATCAGTTCGAACAGCTTGCGGTATTCCAGGTTCGCCCCGTTGAGGATGAACCGTTCGTTCCGTATATCGCTCTCCATCAACCGGATCATGGCTTTGACAACATCGCGCACGTCCACGAAGCCGTTTTTGCCGGGAGGATAGACCTTCAGGCCGTTCCACACGGTGTTGAACAGCCTCGAGCTGCCCATTCCCGGCCCGGCAACACCCAGGATAATGCTGGGATTGACGATCACCGCATCCAGCCCCTCGGCCGTTCCACGCCAGACTTCCCGTTCCGCGCCGTATTTGCTCACCGCGTAGATCGAATTGTGCCGGGAAGCTTTCCACACAAGGTTCTCGTCGATGATGTCCGACTGGTGCTCCGGGCGGCCTAAAGCTGCAATAGAGGAAACATGGCAGAGCTTGCGCACCTTCTTTTCAAGGGCTGCATTCACCAGGTTGGCCGTACCTTCGGTGTTGATCTGCATCAGCCGTGTTTTATCCCGCGGGAGAAAACTTACCAGCGCGGCACAGTGATACACTTCCTCAGCGCCTTCCATGGCATCTTCCAGGGAAAAAACATCGAGCAGGTCCCCATCGACCCATTTTATTTTAGAGAGCTGTTCTTCAGGATTTTCAGCATACAGGGCAAACACTTTCCTTATCATGTCAGGACTGCTTCCTTTTCTCTTCAAAACCCTGACTTCAGCGCCTTTGCTGGTCAGTCCGAGAGCAAGATGTGAGCCTGTAAGTCCGGTTGCGCCTGTAATAAGAATCATTCGGCAAAAGTAACGATATGAATGTAAAAAGTTATACTTTCACAGCAAATTAAAAACAGATGCTGAAGGAAAAGATCATCAGCGGCATCCAGCAGATCGGCATCGGGGTTGCCAATGTGCATGAGGCCTGGAACTGGTACCGGGAACATTTCGGGATGGACATCCGGATATTTGAAGAAGCTGCAAAAGCCGAACTGATGCATGCTTACACCGGGGGAATTGCCCGGAAGCGCCACGCGGCGCTTGCCATGAACCTGCAGGGTGGGGGAGGATTCGAGATCTGGCAGTACGTCGACCGGGTCCCTGAGAAACCCGTCCATGAATTACAGGTTGGTGACCTTGGCATCTTCATCACGAAGATCAAATCGAGAAAAGTAACGGATGTTTATAATCTTTTCCGGTCAAAGAATCTCATCGTGAACGGCATTTCCAGGGGCCCTGACGGGAAGGAACATTTTTTCATGAAAGACCCATACCACAACCTGTTCCAAGTCGTGGAAGGGAATTCATGGTTCAGCGCGGAGCATGGAAAATCTACCGGTGCTGCTTTCGGAGCAGTCATCGGCGTATCGGATATTGAAAAATCCAGGGTAGTTTATTCAGATATTCTTGGTTACGATCATGTGGTTTATGATAAGACAGGGACTTTCGAGGACCTGAAATGCCTGCCGGGAGGGGACAGAACGTTCAGGAGGGTTTTGCTCAGGCACAGCAAACCGCGGCTGGGCTCCTTTTCAAGGCTGCTTGGCACCAGTGAAATTGAACTGATCCAGGCTACAGACAGGCGTCCGGAACCGATTTTCAAGAACCGGTTCTGGGGAGACCTGGGTTTTATTCATATCTGTTACGATATCAAGGGAATGAGCGCCCTGAGGCAAGAATGTGAGGCCAAAGGCTTCGCCTTCAAAGTGGACAGCACGAATACCCTGCGAACGGAAACATTCGACATGGGCGAAGCGGCAGGACATTTTGCCTATATCGAAGATCCGGACGGTACGCTTATCGAGTTTGTGGAAACCGACAAAATACCAATACTGAAGAAGCTGGGCTGGTACATTGACCTTCGCAAGCGCCACCCGCACAAGCCTTTACCCGACTGGATACTAAAGTCGTTGAAATTCAGCAGGATTAAGGAGAAACACCTTGTTAAAAAACGAATGGGGTGATAGCTCCAGGTTTCAGGTTCCAGGTTTCAGGTTTTTTTACTCTTCGCCCTACGCCCTACGTCCTACGCCCTACGCCCTATGCTCTAAGCTCTTAGCTAATCTACGTTCGTTGAACTTTTCTTGCTAGCCGAAACGCCAGTCGCGGGAAGAAGCGTTTGATATGGATAAGCAGCACTTCTTTTCCTCCCGGGAAAACTTCTCGTTTATCTTTCCTGATGCCGTTGATTATCTCACGCACGCAGCGGTCGACCGGGGTGCCTTGTTCCTGGCCGGGATCCATTTTGTTATAAGGCTTTCCGTCGGGACCGATGGCGCCCAGGGAAATATTGGTCCGGATGCGCCCCGGATAAACGACGGTGGTGCGGATTCCCTGAGAATAATATTCAGTTCCCACTGACTCATAGAAACCGGCCATGGCATGTTTCGAAGCGGCGTATGCTGACCTCAGCGGGAACCCGAACTTTCCGGTGACACTGCTGATGCCGACGATGTGGCCGTATTTTCTTGAGATCATCCCGGGCAGAACGGCTTTAGCCAGGATCAGGCCGGAGAAATAATTGATCTCCATGATCTTACGGTCAATCTCCACCGGTGTTTCCAGTGCGAACGCCCGCTGGGAGACCCCGCCATTGTTGATCAGGATGTCGATCCGGCCGAAGGCGTTTTCGGCTTCTTTGGCTTTATCCGGTAACAATGCCGGCTGCGCCAGGTCTAACGGAAGGATAACTACGTTTTCAGCCGATGTACGAAGTGAGGATTTAACACGCTCCAGTTCTTCCTGTCTCCGGCTCGATAAGATCAGGCGGGCGCCACATCCCGAAAGCTGCCTGGCCAGTTCTTCCCCGATACCGCTCGAAGCGCCGGTGATCCAGATTACTTTCCCTTCGTAGAAGTTCTTATTTTTCATGATTAATCGTTTCAAAGAATGAAATTACTAATAAATAACTTTACATAAAACCACAAAGGCACACGAAGGTATTTCACGAAGTAACACAAAGGAATTTCTTATGGTCTTTTCCTTCGTGCACCTTTGTGAATTTCCTTCGTGCGCCTTTGTGGTAAAGTGCCCCTAACCTTCTTTTTCCTAAATTTGCCAAAAAATTTTCCTTATGAATTTTATTGAAGAACTCCGCTGGCGTGGCATGATCCATGACATGACGCCTGAGATCGAAGACCTGTTCAATTCCGGCGAAATGGTGACAGCATACGTTGGTATCGATCCCACGGCCGACTCTCTGCATATCGGCCACCTGGTCGGGATCATGATGCTGAAGCACCTGCAGCTTGCCGGCCACAAGCCGCTGGCGCTGCTTGGCGGCGCTACCGGCATGATCGGCGATCCGTCGGGCAGATCGGAAGAGCGCAACCTGCTCAGCGAGGAAACGATCCGCCAAAATGAGCATGGCATTAAGAAGCAGCTTGAGAAACTGCTTGATTTTAACGATAAACCCAATTCGGCCGACCTGGTCAATAATTACGACTGGATGAAGGAATTCACGTTCCTGGGGTTTGTGCGCGACGTGGGCAAGCATATCACCGTCAATTATATGATGGCCAAGGATTCGGTAAAGAAAAGGCTGGAGACCGGCATATCCTTCACCGAGTTCACTTACCAGCTTGTCCAGGGCTATGATTTTCTCTACCTGAACGAGCACAGGAACTGCAAGCTGCAGATGGGCGGATCGGACCAATGGGGCAACATCACCACCGGCACGGAGCTGATCCGGCGCAAGAATGGCGGCGACGCGTTCGCGCTCACCTGCCCGCTGATCACCAAAGCCGACGGCGGCAAGTTCGGGAAGACCGAGAGCGGCAATGTCTGGCTTGACCCGGTACGCACTTCACCTTACAAATTCTACCAGTTCTGGCTGAACACTTCCGACGAAGATGCTGAAAAGTACATCAAGATATTTACCCTTTTCTCAAAAGAAGAGGTGGAAAACATGGTAGCCCGGCACAAGGAAGCGCCGCACTTGCGTGAGCTTCAGAAAGCACTGGCAAAGGACCTGACTGTACGGGTACATTCCGAAGCCGATTACCAGGCCGCCATCGATGCATCGGCAATTCTCTTCGGCGCCGGAACGACCGAAACATTGAAAGGCCTCTCCGAAGATCTATTCCTCTCCGTTTTTGAAGGGGTTCCCCAGAGTGAAGTAGCTAAAGAGCGCCTGGAAAAGGGCATCCCGATCCTTGAATTCCTTGCAGATGTGACCGGCATTTTCCCGAGCAGGGGAGAGGCGAGGAGGACGGTAAAGGAAAACGCGTTATCGATCAATAAGATGAAAGTTGGGGAGGATAAGATGGTTGGTGTTGGTGATCTGCTGAACGGGAAGTATATCCTGGTGCAGAAAGGCAAGAAGAATTATTTTCTCGTTGTAGCTGTCTAGCCCCTACCCCCTTGAGGGTGTAACAGAAGTCCATAGTTTTCATTTTTATCGGAACTCCGACGGGTAAATCCGTCGGTTTAATCTTAGTAACTAACTTGGAACCAACGGATTTACCCGTTGGAGTCCAAATCTTCTGAATGATAAACAATAGAGAATTCTGACTTTTGTTACACCCTCGTGAGGGGAGGGGGCTCAGGAATCTTCTTTCAACTCCCAGGTCGCTCCCTCTTTACCATCCTTTATTTGAATATTGATCTTCAGGAGCTTGTCCCGGATCTGGTCGGAGGTGGTGAAATCTTTTTTTGCCCTGGCTTCGGCGCGGATATCGATGATAGTGCCCATCAGCCCGCTGATCAGCTCGTCTTTCTGTCCCGATTGCTCTTCCGGCACCAGGCCGAGGATGTCGGTGAGAAAGGTACGGTAAGTTTCGGCTAAAACGGCCATATCCTCTTCCGCGAGCTTTTCTTTGCCGTCCTTCACCTGGTTGATCAGCCTGGCTGCATCGAAGAGCTGGGCGATCACCACGGGGCTGTTGAAGTCGTCGTTCATGGCGGCGTAGCAGGCTGCGCTCACCTCACCCCCTGGCCCCTTTTCCTTATGGTGCCATTCTACCTCACCCCCTGGCCCCCTCTCCTTAAGGAGAGGGGGAACAGGGGGCCGGGGGGTTAAGGGGGTGAGGTAGTTGAGCGTGGCCAGCAACTTCCTCAGTCCCTTCTCCGCGGCCTGCAGCGCTTCGTTGGAGAAATCGAGTGTGCCGCGGTAGTGGGCCTGCAGGATGAAAAATCTTATGGTCATCGGGCTGTAGGCTTTCTCGAGGAGCGGGTTGTTCCCGTTGAAGAATTCCTCGAGCGAAACGGCATTGCCGAGCGATTTGCCCATCTTCTGGCCGTTGATCGTGATCATGTTGTTGTGCATCCAGTAACGCACCGGCATCTTGCCTGTCGCGGCCATTGACTGGGCTATTTCCGACTCATGGTGCGGGAAAAGCAGGTCCATGCCGCCGCCGTGGATGTCGAACTGTTCGCCGAGGTATTTGCATCCCATGGCGGAGCATTCGAGGTGCCAGCCAGGGTAGCCTTCGCTCCATGGAGATGGCCAGCGCATGATGTGCTCCGGTGTGGCTTTCTTCCATAAAGCAAAATCAAAGCTGCTCTTTTTCTCTTCCTGGCCGTCCAGTTCACGGGTAAAAGCCAGCAGTTCATCCACTCTGCGGCCGGAAAGGATCCCGTATGGGTGTTTTTGATTATATTTTTCGATGTCAAAATAAACCGAACCGTTTCGTTCGTATGCAAAACCGGCATCCAGGATCTTCTGCACCATGGCGATCTGTTCGATGATGTGACCGGAGGCGTGTGGCTCGATGCTGGGATTCAGCAGGTTCAGCCGGGCCATCAGTTCATGGTAGCGGTTGGTATAATATTGCACCACCTCCATTGGCTCGAGCTGCTCCAGGTGGGCTTTCTTGCCGATCTTATCGTCGCCGGCATCGGCGTCTCCTTCCAGGTGTCCAACGTCAGTTATATTGCGAACGTAGCGGACTTTGTAGCCGATATGCTTCAGGTAGCGAAACACCAGGTCGAAGGTGACAGCCGGGCGAGCATGGCCCAGGTGCGGATCGCCGTAAACTGTAGGCCCGCAGACGTACATGCCGGCGTAGCCGGGTACCAGCGGTTCGAAGAGCTCTTTTTTGCGCGTTAGGCTGTTGTAGATATAAAGTTGGTGTTGCATGACAGTATGGTCTTGTTGCAAAGATAATCAAAGTCTGATTTCCTTTGTGCGCCTTTGTGAAAGCCCTTTGTGCGCTTTTGTGGTAATAATTCCACAATTCATTAATTTCTGAATTTTATCAGGCAACCTAATGTATTTATCTGATAAGGGATGTCTTAAAAATTTTTTTAAGACAGACCGGGTATAAAAGAAGTAAAAAGCTGATTAATAGGAATGGATTTCTTTTTACCACGAAGTTATACCGTTAATTTCCAAATATAAATTCAAAATTATTTTATTT
>CAYUQP010000030.1:0-56183 GCA_964447005.1 uncultured Bacteroidales bacterium | reverse complement strand
CCCCTTTGTTGCAAGCATAACAATATTTTTTTGAATAAAAAAACAAACATATAAGGCGCACAAAGGATTTCACGAAGGCGCACAAAGGTGGCAAGTCGGTAATTGATCCCTTCGTGTGCCTTTGTGATGTACTTCGTGCGCCTTTGTGGTATAAACAGGATCTTGAAAAGTTCGTAACTAACAGGACTACAAAAGATTATTTAAATGGAAAAAACTAAAGTAATCGTCGGTTTAGGGAGCTGCGGTGTGGCCGCGGGAGCGGGAAAGGTCTATGACAAGATCCGCGCAATGCAGGCTGCCGAGAACCTCGACTTCGAGCTGAAAAAAACCTCCTGCATCGGGATGTGCTATCGCGAACCGCTGGTGGAGATCGTCGATGAATCGGGGAGCTACCTCTACGGCGGCATCAACGAGGAACGGGCGGTGGAGCTGATCGAAAAGCACATCAACCAGCACAGCCCGGTGAAGGACTACATCGTTCAGAGCGACCTGTTCGAAACGTCCGACAAATCGTTCACCGAGTCGCAGGTGAAGATCGTGCTGCGCAATTGTGGCTACATCGACCCGGAACATATCGAAGAATATGAAGCGCGCCAGGGCTACCAGGCTATCCGGAAGATCGCCGGGGAGAAGATCTCCCGCACCGACGTGATCCAGACGGTACTGGCTTCGGGCATCCGCGGCCGCGGGGGCGGGGGATTCCCTACGGGAATGAAGTGGAAGTTCGCCAACGATAACAAATCACCCGAGAAGTACATCATCTGCAATGCCGACGAGGGGGACCCGGGGGCGTTTATGGACCGGTCAGTCCTTGAAGGAGACCCGCACTCGGTCATCGAGGGGATGATCATCGCCGCCTACGCCATCGAGGCGACCGGCGGGGTGATCTACTGCCGTGCCGAATACCCGCTGGCCATCAAGCGGCTGAACATCGCGCTGGACCAGGCCAGGGCAAAGGGTTATCTCGGGAAAAGCATCCTCGGCATCGAGGGCTTTGACTTTGATATCTATATTAAAGAAGGCGCCGGCGCTTTCGTCTGCGGCGAAGAGACCGCGCTGATCGCATCGGTGGAAGGCGAACGCGGCATGCCCCGCAAACGCCCGCCGTTCCCGGCCGCATCAGGTCTCTGGCGCAGGCCTACCAACATCAACAACGTGGAGACCTTCGCCAACATCCCCTGGATCATCATCAACGGAGCCGCGGAATACGCCAAATACGGCACGGAGAAGAGCAAGGGCACCAAAGTGTTCGCCATGGCCGGCAAGATCCAGCGCTCCGGGCTGGTGGAAGTGCCCATGGGCATCACCATCCGCGACATCATCTTCAAACTGGGCGGCGGCATCCAGCACGACCGCAAGTTCAAGGCGGTCCAGATGGGAGGCCCCTCGGGAGGCTGCATCCCGGAATACATGGCCGAAACCATCGTCGATTACGACTCGGTCAACGCCACCGGCGCCATCATGGGCTCGGGCGGGATGGTGGTAATGGACGAAGACACCTGCATGGTCGACGTGGCCAAATTTTTCCTCGACTTCACCCAGAAAGAAAGCTGCGGCAAATGCACCTTCTGCAGGGTGGGAACGAAGCGCATGCTGGAGATACTCGAACGGATCTCAGAAGGAAAAGGAGAGGAGGGAGATATTGAGAAACTGGAGGAACTGGCTTACGCGATCAAGGACAACTCGCTGTGTGGCTTAGGGCAGACAGCGCCAAACCCCGTGCTGACCACGATCCGCTATTTCCGCCACGAGTACGAAGCACATATCCGTGACAAGAAATGCCCGGCGAAGGTGTGCAAGTCGTTGCTGACGTATGAAGTGACCCCCGACAAGTGCACCGGCTGCATGTTGTGCGCCAAAAACTGCCCGGTGGACGCGATCGATGGGGAACGCAAGCAGGTGCATTTCATCCGTCAGGAAGACTGCATCAAATGCGGGATGTGTTATACGAAATGTAAATTCGAAGCGATAAAATTATCATAAAAACTTAATTGAATGGACATTATAACCACGAAGGCGCACAAAGGGTTTTCACAAAGGAACACAAAGGCAAACGTTATTTCACGACAGTACTTCGTGCGCCTTTGTGATGTACTTCGTGCGCCTTTGTGGTAAAATGGAAAAGAACTTTCAGAAGGGAAAAAACTAAGACTATGAGCGAAAAAGTCAACATAATCCTGAACGGCAACATCGTTGAAGGCAACAAAGGCGAAACGATCCTTGCACTGGCCAGGCGCCACGGGATCGAAATACCGACCCTTTGCAACGACCCGCGCCTGGAACCGTTCACCTCGTGCTTCGTTTGCGTGGTGGAAGTGGAAGGCATGCGCGGACTGCAGCCTTCTTGTTCCACGAAGATCTCGGAAGGGATGCACATCGTCACCGATAATGAAAAGGTGCACCGTGCCCGCAAAACCGCGCTCGACCTGCTGGTAAGCAACCATTACGCCGACTGTATCGGTCCCTGCAAGCAGACCTGCCCCGCGGGAGTGGATGTGCAGGGCTATATCTCGCTGATCGAGAAAGGCAAGTACCACGACGCCGTGGCGCTGATCAAGGAGACCAACCCGCTGCCGGCCATCTGCGGTCGCGTGTGCGTACGCCCCTGCGAGGTGGCCTGCCGCCGCAACCTGCTCGACGAAGGCGCCGCCGTGGGCATCGACTACCTTAAACGCTTCGCTTCCGATATCGACATCGATTCACCCGATAAGTGGAAGCCTGAAATAAAACCCGCCACGGGAAAGAAAGTGGCGGTGATTGGCGCCGGTCCGGCAGGGCTCTCCTGCGGATTCTTCCTGCAAAAGGAAGGCCACCAGGTCGATATTTTCGAAGCGGCCCCCAAAGCCGGCGGATGGCTCCGCTACGGCATCCCCGAATACCGCCTCCCCAATGACCTGCTCCAGAAAGAGGTAGACAACATCACCGAAATGGGGGTCAATATTTTCTACAGTAAAAAATTCGGACAGGATATTTCTTACAAAGACATTAAGAGCCGGTACGATGCGATGGTCCTGACGATCGGTTCCCAGAAAGGGACGCTGATCGGATGCGACGGGGAAGACGCGGAGGGCGTATTTTCCGGCATCGATTTCCTGAAGGAAATGGAACTGACCGGCCAGCGCTTCAACTTCAAAGGAAAGAAAGTGGCTGTGATCGGTGGCGGAAATACCGCGATGGACTGCTGCCGCACCTCGATCCGCTGCGGCGCCGACCAGGTCTACGTGATCTACCGCCGCACCGAGAAAGAAATGCCCGCCAACCCGATCGAGATCCACGAATCGAAGCTGGAAGGTGTGGAGTACATGTTTTTGACCCTTCCTGTGAAAGTCGTGAAGCGTGAGACGGGAAGCGTGAAGAGTATTACTTGCGTGAAAATGGAATTAGGTGAGCCGGATGCATCAGGGCGTCGTCGGCCGATACCGGTGCCTGGCTCGGAATTCGATGTGGAAGTCGATTATATCCTTGCTGCCATCGGTCAGAAGACCGTGGCGGATTTCCTGGAAGATATCAAAGCCAACTCAGGCGACGGGGAGGTGAAGGCCACCCGCTGGGGGGACGTGGAAGCCAACCCGGAGACGCTGCAGACGGGGATCCCATCTGTTTTTGCCGCGGGAGACGGCGTGACAGGACCTGCTACGCTGATCGCGGCGATCGCGCAGGCGAGGAAGGCATCGCATAGCTGCGACCTTTATTTGAAGGGGTTGCCGGTGGTGGCGATGAGTAAGGAGTTTTTCAGTAGTAAAGATATTTTTAAACCACAGAGTAGCACAGAGTATCACGGAGGATACACAGAGAGGAAACGGCATGAGATGCCGACGCTGGATCCGAAGGACCGGCTCAACTTCAAAGAAGTGGAGCTGGGCTATGAATCGGAGGAGGTGGCTTATCATGAAACCCAGCGCTGCATGGAATGCGGCTGCACGGCCCTGTTCACCTGCGACCTGAAAAAATACTGCACGGAATACCATGCCGACCAGAAAGCGCAGTCTGGCGAATTCAAGGAATATCGCGTTGATTTCCGTCATCCTTACATCGAGATCGACAACAACAAATGCATCCTCTGCAGCCGCTGTGTCCGCATTTGCCGCGAGGTGGTGGGCGCCGGCGCGCTGGGCCTCGTGAACCGCGGTTTCGACACCTTCGTGGCCCCGTCGATGGGCAATGCCCTGCAGGACAGCACCTGCGAGTCGTGCGGGATGTGCATCTCCACCTGTCCGACCGGCGCTATCACCGAGAACGTGCCGTTCAAACCGGGACCGGTGAAGCTGCAACCAGCCGAAGCCATCTGCAATTATTGCTCGGTAGGGTGCACGATCTCGCTGGATCACAAAAGCCAGTTCGTGATGCACGTGTCAGGCGTCGAAGGAATGGTGAACACCGACGGCAATCTCTGCCGCTACGCCAAATTCGGTTATCATTACCTGAACGACCGGTCGAGGATCACCACCCCGATGCTGAAGGTGAACGGAAAGTTTGAAGCAGTGAGCTTCGAAAAAGCTTACGAAGTGATCCATCAGAGAATCGCCGCTGTTAATCCTGACCAGAACGCGTTCTTCGCCGGCGCCAGGCTGTCGAACGAAGAGATATACCTGGTCCAGAAGCTGGCCAGGGCAGGCGTGAAGACCAATAACGTCGCCAGTTTCCATTACATGGGACGTGGGGCGGGCTACCGGAAAAATGTTACGGCAGCAACCCCGTTCAGCCAGGTCAGCGACGCCGGAAGGGTGTTCCTGGTCGGATCGGAGATCAGCCGGGACAACGCGGTGGCCGGATTTATGATTTATAACACACAGCATAAAAAAGGGATCCAGGTTGAGTTGATCACAACGAGTAATGACAGCCGGGAAGCGCACAAGGCCGACTCAGTGTTTGTGATTGAGTCGTACTACGACTTCATCAAGGCCATCAACCACTATCTTGTTGCCAATAACAAGCACAACGGCCTCTTTATCAGGGATAATTGCAATGGATTTGAGGAATACAAGGCCGCATTGCTGAAAGAGAACTTCGCGGAACTGGTCCGGAAAGCGGGCAATGTTACGGCGGAAGAGATCATGGATTTCGCAACACGATACAACGAAGAGCAGCACGCCGTCATTGTCTTCTCCGAGAAGGAGCTCTCCTCGAAAGCCTGCACCGAGCTGCACAACATGGCGCTGATTACCGGGAAGCTGGGCAAGACCGGCAGCGGACTGATCGCGCTGAAAGAGAAAAACAACAGCCAGGGGCTTTACGACCTCGGTATTTGCAGAAATTTCGGAGTTGGTGGTGTTGAACTGAAATATGAGGAATCCAGGACAAGAATCATGAAGGCGTGGAAAATGGATTCTTTCCCGGCGATCAACCCGGCTACGATCTATGAAGGCCTGGAAAGCAGACTTCTGAAAAACCTGTTCATCTTCGGTGAAGACCCGGCCGGATGTGCCATTGACCGGACGAAGATTGAAGGCTGGCTCTCTGGGGCCGAATTCATTATGGTGCAGGACTACTTCATGACCGAAACCGCTGCGATGGCCGACCTGATCCTGCCGGCTTCATTCCCGGTGGAATCGGGCGGAAGCTTCACCAACACGCAGAAGGTGATCCAGGGATTCGAGGCCCGGTTCACGACGGCTATTGAGAAGACCAGCCTGGAGCAACTGGCTGATTTGCATAGGGCTAAGGGTATAGAGCAAAGTGCAGATCATCATGAGGTGCTCGGCGAGATCATGTCGTTGCTGCCGGTGCCGGAAGAGGAGGTTTCCTATCAATTCAATTATACGAATGAAGACAATCCGGCCAGGATGTTCGAACATGGCTGTGATCACCTGGTGAAACGCTTTGACGAAGCGTTTGCCGAAGCTTTTGAAAACGCTAAAACAGAAGTTTATGAAAGAGTTTGACAATATTGACGAGATCCTGGCTTTCGCGATCGAGCAGGAGCAGAAAGCCGTTGATTTTTACACCGGGCTGGCCAGGGAGGCGCATTCCGATGAGATGAAAAGGGTGTTCCTGGAATTTGCCGGGGAAGAGATCAGGCACAAGAAAAGGCTTACCACGATCCGCGAGCAGGGCGTGTTCACGATGCCCAATGAAAAGGGCGCCGACCTGAAAATCGCCGATTACACCGTGGAAGTGAAAACCGGGGGCAAACTGAGCTACGAAGAAGCGCTGGTACTCGCAATGAAGCGGGAAAAGGCTGCTTTCAAGCTCTACATGAACCTTTCAGAACGGGCCCCGAATAAAGAGCTGAAAGAGATCTTCGAATCGCTGGCCATGGAAGAGTCAAGGCATAAGCTGCGGTTCGAGGTGGAGTACGATGAGTACGTGCTGAGGGAAAATTAATTTTAAATTTTAAGTTTTAAATTTTAAATTCAGGAATTATTTGATGCCGGTGTCTTCTTCCTGGATTGATACGGCAGTGTTCACCTCGCCTGGAAAGCTTTGTAGATAAAAATTCCCGTCGGGATAAACACCAATCCCAGAATTACCGGCATGAGCCACGCCCCGATGCTGCCGGTCTGATTGATCGCTGCATGACCGGTCAGCCACGTGATCAGGGTAAATACGATTAGCACGGAAAGTTTCAGGACACGGATCATCCGAGTAGCCATTGTGTATTGCCTGAGTGCATTTTCGGGGGTGATCTTTACCGGGTAATTAAAGATATGCGGAAAGCGGTTCAGGATGCTAATTCCGATGAATAGCACGGTACCCAGGACCGGCAGTAAGAATACCGAAGATTTTGAGCCGTAATCATCCGCCGTTCCGGTGGCGTTGAAATGTGTCGGAATGGTTTCGGGGAGTTTTCTGTAAAAATACAGCGTGACAATCCAGATGAATGCCAGCATTGCATAACCAGCCATTTCAAGCAGGCGGTCAAGGGCAGTGGGTTCGGGTTTTATCTTCGGCCTCTTTTCCATACGGGCTCTTACACAATGTTTCACTAAGGAGCGCAAAGTTACGCAAAGCACAACGTCAGCAAAATTGTTTAAAAAAAATTCAAAAAAACATTCTAAATGAACAATAGTACATTATCTTTGCGGTGAACAATAGTTCATTAATATGTCACCACGATTAAAAACGTTGAGAAAAGTCCTGAACCCTCCAGTGGTCAAGGGTTTTAAGCCATATGGCAATGAAGGTTTGAACCCGGATAAGGAACCGGTGAACCTGCTCTATGAAGAATACGAGGCGTTACGCCTATGCGATTACGACCTGTGCAATCATCACCAGGCCTCGGTGATCATGGGGGTTTCAAGGCCTACATTTACGCGGATCTATGCATCCGCGTTGAGAAAAATAGCCCTGGCTTTCGTTGAAGGAAACCAAATCGCCATTGAAGGAGGGAAAGTTTATTTCGACAGCGACTGGTATCATTGCTTAACCTGCCGTTGTTATTTCAACAATCCTGAAAAGCAGACCGTCATTGAGAATTGCCCGCTTTGTGGCAGTGGTGATATTACCACATATGATCCGTCGCTGGAGGAACCATTGACAGAAGACCAGCCTTGCGGGAGGAATATACGCCGGCGCCATATGGGCCGGATAAATACGAGAAAATCATGAAAATCGCGATCACTTCGGCGGGGAATTCCCCGAAATCATACCTGGATCAACGTTTTGGACGTTGTGCCTATTTTATTATTTACGATACCGTAAACGGCGCGATGGAAATCATTCCCAACCCCAATAAAGACAGGGAAGAGTTTGCCGGGCCTGCATCGGTGCAACTGGTAGCCTCGAAGAATGTGAATAAGATCATTTCGGGCGAATTTGGCATCAAGATCAAATCCCAGCTCGACAGCCTTAAAATCCAGATGATTATCATTAAAGAACGGAAGATAAAGATCAGTGAGATCATTGACAGGTTAAATCAAAAAAAATAAAATTATGCCCAGGATTAACGGAACGGGCCCTGACGGGAAAGGCCCCCGAACAGGACGAAAATTAGGACGTTGCAGTGATGCGACCGACGAAGAAAAATTGCAGAAACTCGGAAAAGGGATGGGCCGGAAAAAGCATGCCCTTTGTTCCGAAGGAAAAGGTAAACGCTTACATAGCGGTTTAAACAAATAAAATGCAAAGCATTGTTTTCGGGCCGGTGCCTTCATGCAGACAATGCATTTGCAGCTTCCGGTGATTTCCAGGAAGACATTCTCAGCATCACGGCAGTCCATCCCATGCGTTGGGATGCCGTGTACGAACTGATGAAAAAATCAGATGGCTCGGAAGAAAGACTTCATGGGATGGTCGATCAGGGATTATTGCTCAGGATTCATTTCAACCAGAACGATTACTACTTACGGAAATTTAAACAATCATAAATCTAATCAAATGAATACAAAAGACAAAGGGATCAACACCAAACTGATCCATGCAGGGGCATTCGACGATGAATTTGGCAGTGCTACGGTACCGATTTATCAGACTTCGACCTTTAAATTTAGAAGCGCACAACACGGTGCAGATTGCTTTTCCGGCAAGAGCGACGGTTATATTTACACAAGGATAGCCAATCCCACGATCCGCGCATTTGAACAGAATGTGGCCGAGCTGGAGAACGGTTATGATGGCATTGCCACGAGTTCAGGTATGGCCGCTGTTACCAGTGTTTTGATGGCTTTACTCGGCGGCGGCAGCCATATTGTAAGTTCCGATGCCGTTTATGGACCGGTGAGGGGTTTGATCGAGACGGATCTTTCGCGATTCCACGTGGATTCCACTTTTGTCAACACCTCAGACCTGGATGCGGTTAAGGCGGCCATACGCCCTGAAACCAGGGTGCTGTATGTGGAAACACCGGCCAACCCGACCATGAATGTGACGGACCTGGCAGCCTGTCATCGCCTTGCAAAAGAACATGGCTTGCTGCTGGTGGTGGACAATACATTCTGTTCACCCTATTTGCAGAAACCCCTGGACCTGGGTGCTGACGTGGTCTTGCATTCGATCACGAAATTCATCAACGGGCACGCGGACATTGTCGGTGGCGTCGTTGTAGCAAAGGACCCTGAAATTTATAAAAAGATCAGGCATATGATGGTTTACCTTGGTTGCAACATGGATCCTACCCAGGCTTTCATGGTGATGAGGGGCATCAAAACGCTTGGTATCAGGATTGAGAGGGCGCAGGAAAATGCGATGGCCATTGCCCGTTATCTCGAGCGGCACCCGAAAGTGGCCTGGATCATGTATCCCGGGCTTGAATCGCATCCGCAGTACGACCTGGTTAAACGGCAGATGCGGGGTCCCGGCTCCATGATGAGTTTTGGCCTGAAAGGCGGCTATGAAGCAGGCCGGAAATTGATGGACAATGTTCACCTGGCGCTGCTGGCCGTTTCTCTGGGGGGTGTGGAAACCCTTATCCAGCATCCGGCTTCGATGACCCACGCGGCAGTGAGCAGTGATGACAAGCTAAAGGCAGGGATAACCGACGACCTGGTGCGGTTTTCGGTGGGTATCGAAGATGTGGAGGATATAATCTACGACCTGGTGCAGGCATTGGATGGGATTTAAACTCTTTATTTCGCATCGCCGACGACTAAAGCCGTCGGTTGATAATTCGCAACTAATTCGGAGAGGGTGTCTCAAAAGTCAGCATGGTATTTAAAACATTAACTCGAGATTCAAACTCCAACGGGTAAATCCGTTGGTTATAAGATAGTTGTAAAGAAATAACCGACGGATTTACCCGTCGGAGTTCCGATAAAAAGAGAAAATGCTGGCTTTTGAGACAGCCTCGTTTTTACGCGGATTTGTGAGCGTTAATTTACTATGATCTTAAAACGGGGAAATTCATTTTTTCCATTAAAAAGGTGGACAGCATAGATCCCTGCTCCCAGTTCTTCTCTTCTGATAAGAAACTCATTACCGGTGGTCATCATTTCAAGGACGATGCGTCCCTGCATGTCGGAAACAAGCAGGCGGTATTCCTCATCATCGTCATTTTCAAAGGCAATACGTGTAAAATCGCTGAACGGATTGGGCCCGATGAAATAGCCCCGGTCATTGTAACGCACAAATTCAACGGTTTTAGGAGAAGTGTACCCGAAATAACCCAGCAGGAGCCGGTAGTAGGCCGTCTGGTTGACCAGCGGAACGGTGTCGGTGTATTCGAAAGTGATTTCCTGGTCGGGGCTGCCGCAGATACCACCGATCAGCCCGATGCGCTCATAGCTGATCCCGTCGGCTGAACGCTCCACGTACGTGCCTTCGCAGGTGTTTCCCGCTCCCATGGTCCAGCGCAGAAAAACCGTCTCCTCCACCTGGACGGCAAAAAACCTGGTCAATGCCGCATCGGCTTCCTGGGCTGAAGAATTCAGGAACATCAATCCAAATACCAATATTATCAGAATTCTGTTCAATCGGCGTTATTTTGTAACTATAACAATATTCACCGGGTTTTGTTTTGTTTGTTTTCATTGGCTGTTACGCAAAGTTTCGCAAAGGATTTACTCTGCTGAACTCTGCGGTACCTCTGTGGAACTCCGCGTAACTTAATTTTTTGACAGACTTTTTATTTAAATTTGCCTTCCTTAACTTTGATCCCTATGCCGTTCTCCAGTATAGCCTACCGTGCCCCGAAGTATTATTTCAGCGACACATCATTCCAGAAACTGATGCGTCGCAGGATCTACCACGTGCTGCTGATATCCAGCTCGTACGATGCTTTTGTCCTGGAAGACGACGGCAGGATCGATGAGCAGATCTTTATCGAGTACGTTTCGCTTAACCTGCGTTATCCCCCCCAGTTCATCCTGGCGGATTCGGAGAAAAAGGCACTGGAGATCCTGCATGAAGAGAAAATCGACCTGGTCATCGTGATGCTCAGTTCCGAAGAGATGGATACGTTCAGCCTGGCGGAAAAGATCAAGGTGAAGAACCCGGCCATCCCGATCGTGGTGCTTACCCCGTTTTCCCGGGAGGTGACCCTGAAGCTCGATGACGCCAACAAAAGCGTGGTCGACTACGTGTTCAGCTGGCTGGGCAATGCCGACCTGCTGCTGGCCATCATCAAGCTGATCGAAGACAAGATGAATGTCGACCATGATATCCGGGAAGTGGGCGTGCAATCGATCCTGCTGGTGGAAGACTCCATCCGCTTTTATTCCAGCTATCTGCCCAATATCTACAAGATCATCTTCAAGCAATCGAAAGACTTCATGACCGAAGGGCTGAACGAGCACCAGATGATGCTTCGCATGCGCGGAAGGCCAAAGATCATGCTGGCGACCACGTATGAAGAAGCCCTGGGCCTGTATGAGAAATATAAACGAAACCTCCTGGGGATCATTACCGATATGAGCTACCCGCGAAACGGGCAACAGGATAAGTATGCCGGCGTTAAATTCTGTGAAAAAGTCCAGCGCGACGACCCGTTCATGCCCATCCTGCTGCAATCGTCGGATAAAGAAGGGGATGAGCTTGCAAATAAGCTGAAGGTCGGTTTTATCAATAAAAACTCAAAAACGATTTCGGTCGAACTGAAGAATTATATCCGGGAGTATTTTGCTTTCGGCGATTTCGTTTTCATAGACCCGGAAAGCGGCGATGAAATTGCCCGGGCGACAGACCTGAAGAGCATCCAGGAGTTGCTGTTCCAGGTCCCCGACGATGCGCTGAGATACCAGCTGGAACGCAACAAGCTGTCGAAGTGGCTGCGGGCCAGGGCCCTGTTCCCGCTGGCCGAAATGCTGGTCGACATCACCCTCGACGATTTCTCAGACCTGGACGAGGTGCGTCGTTACCTCTTCGATGCCATCGCCAGTTTCCGCATCAGCAAATCCCGCGGGGTGATCGCGCAGTTCCGCCGCGAACGCTTCGACGAGTACCTGACTTTCACCCGCATCGGGGAAGGCTCCATCGGAGGCAAGGCGCGTGGCCTGGCTTTTCTCGACATGCTGATCAAACGCAACCGCATCCTGGAAAAATGGCCCGGGGTTTACATCACCATCCCACGCACCGTGGTCCTCTGCACCGATATCTTCACCGAATTCATGGAGGAAAACGACCTGTACCAGGTAGCACTTTCCGACCGCAGCGACGAGGAGATCCTGAAGGAATTCATCCAGGCCCGGCTGCCGTTCCGCATCCATGAGGATCTGTACACCCTGATCTCTTATGTGCGCAACCCGATCGCGGTGAGGTCGTCGAGCCTTCTGGAAGATTCTCACTACCAGCCCTTTGCCGGGATCTATTCCACCTACATGGTGCCGTACGTGATGGATAATGAACGGGTGATGATGGAAATGCTCAGCAATGCCATCAAGAGCGTTTACGCCTCCACTTATTTCAAGGCCAGCAAGGCATACATGACGGCCACTTCCAACATCATCGACGAAGAGAAGATGGGCATTGTGATGCAAACCGTGGCAGGCACCAAATATGGCCATCGTTTCTATCCTTCCTTCTCCGGCGTGGCCCGTTCGATCAATTTCTACCCGCTGGAGCCGGAGAAGCCGGAAGACGGCGTGGCCAGCGTGGCGCTCGGACTGGGAAAATATATCGTGGACGGCGGCCTGGCTTTGCATTTTTCTCCGAAATACCCGAAACGGGTATTGCAGACCTATTCCCCAGAGGCCGCCCTCCGTGAAACGCAGAAGTATTTCTATGCCCTGGATATGCACCCTGAAAATTTCCGCCCCAATATCGACGACGGGATCAATATCCTAAAACTACCGGTCAAAGAAGCGGAGGCCGACGGATCGCTGAAATGGGTGGCCTCCACCTATGATCTTCAGAATGGTACGCTTCGTGACGGGGTGAACTATGAAGGAAAGAAACTGGTTACTTTTTCGAATATCCTGAAGCATAATGTTTTCCCGCTGGCGGAAATACTTCAGACCGTGCTCGAGATCGGTCAGAAAGAGATGGGCAAGCCGGTAGAGATTGAATTTGCCGTCGACCTGAACCGTCCGGCTAATGATCCCAAGATCTTCTATTGCCTCCAGATACGGCCTATCGTTGATAACAAAGAAAGTGTAAGCACTGATCTTGAAAAGGTGCCGGTGGAAAAAACCATCATATATTCTAAATCTGCCTTGGGCAATGGGGCCATCACCGATCTGTGCGACCTGGTCTATATCAAGCCGGAATCCTTCAACCCGGCAAAGAATACGGAGATGGTTGAGCGCATCAGCCGGATCAACGAGCAGTTCAGGCTCGACAAAAAGAACTATATTCTGATAGGCCCGGGAAGGTGGGGCAGCCAGGATCCGTGGCTGGGCATCCCGGTCAAATGGCCACAGATCTCGGCAGCGCGGGTGATCATCGAATCGGGGCTGGAGAATTACCGCATCGATCCCAGCCAGGGCACGCATTTCTTCCAGAACCTCACCTCGTTCAGGGTCGGTTATTTTACCATCAACCCTTACCTGAACGACGGTTATTATGACCTTCAATATTTGAATGATCACCCTGCCGTTTACGAGGATGAATACATCCGGCACATCCGGTTTGAGCAGCCGGTGCTGGTGGAAATCGACGGCAAGAAAAACCTGGGAGTTATTTATAAGGTTGGATGTTGAATTTTGAATGTTGAATAAAAGAATACCCGCATTCAAAATTCAACCTTCAACATTCAACATTACTTCGTTTTGCAGGTCTTTATCCCAAACATCGCGTAAAGCGGGCAGAAACTGACCAGGCTGGTGAGGATGAATACCAGCGCCAGGATGAGGAGGATATATCCGAAGACGCCGCCTACCAAGTTAAACACAAACAAAATAATGAACAAGGCTGCTAATAAGAGCCTGATGACCTTGTCGGCCGAACCCATGTTTTTTTTCATGATTTGATTTTTAATACTGTATGAATGAAAATTTTTAAACCGGTAAACAATTATAATAAATTTTTGTTTAATAAAAAATAAAACGTCAAATTATGAAAAACAAAGGTCTACTTTTCTCTTTAGCAGTTATTGGAAGTATTGCGATCACCTCATTTGTGCTTTATCCCGACGGGTCGCCGGGCGGAAAGACCGGTTCTCCGGGCGATGGCGGGGCTACCTGTACCGAATGCCACACCGGAACAGCCCAGCAGGCGAGCAACTGGATCACTTCCGACATTCCGGTTTCGGGGTATGTTCCCGGGCAGACTTACACCATTACAGCATCAGCCACCCATGCCGGTGCGGGGAAATTCGGGTTTGAAGTAACGGCCGAGGATCTTGCCAACACAAAAAAGGGGACTTTCGTCATCACCGATGCCGCACAAACCAGGCAAGCTAACGCTAATACCTCAGTTACGCATACCATGACCGGTACCACGCCTTCCGGTGATTCAAAGAGCTGGTCGTTTAACTGGACTGCCCCGGCATCAGGTACCGGGAGCGTTAAATTTTACGGCGCCTTCAATGCTGCCAACGGAGATAACACCAACGGCGGAGATCAGATCTATCTTTCTTCCCTCTCGGTCAATGAAGGCACAACCGGCATTACCGAAAACCTAGCCGGAATGGTGGATGTGAAAGTCTACCCGAATCCGGTCAAGGAATTCCTGGAAATTTCACTGGGGCGGCTGGATGTTCCTGCAGCTTCTATTCGCATCAGCAGCCAGGATGGAAGGGAGGTTTATTCCAGCACCATCACAGATAGTGGTCAGAACAAGATCCGTGTGGATGCCGGCAGCTTTGCTAATGGAATTTACTTCGTGACGGTCCTTTTCGAAGATTACAGGCAGGCTTCGTATAAATTGGTAAAGAATTAAAAGTTAAATTCCGAACTTTGCCTGAAATCATTCATTATGAATAATCGGGCCGGTTTTCTGTTTTTCATTTTCTGCTTCGGTATATCAATTGCCATGCTATCATCCTGCAATGACCGTTCATCCGGTGATGAAACGCTCGCCACGAAAATCCAGTATGATGTCCCGGTGAATAACAATGATCCTCAGCTCGACTGGTGGGTCAACAATATTGAAGGTTCAAAACGGGAGCCGTTTTTAAAGCGGATCATGGAAGCGGCGCAAAACGGAGAAGTAAAGGCGTTCGATTATTTTAACAACCCGATGTCGCCTGAGCAGGTCAGATCAGCCGGTACCGATACGATCTACCGCACTTTCTTACGGGATTATCCGCCTTATGAAGAATACGACACCATGATCGTCAGCTCCATTACATACCGTGATATTGTAAAGATCCGTTTCATGGAAGAATGGACCTGGGACCCGGAAACACTGGAAATAGAAAAGAAGGTGGTGGCGATCGGGCCGGTCCTGCACCGGGAAGTCGCCGGGGAAAGCTTCAACCAGTTATTGTTCTGGGTATCACTCGACGAACGATTCCCTGAATAATCGTTTCTTGCTTATCTTTGCGCCTCATTTTCCGGAGGATGGATTTTCAGATCAAAACACTTCATAACGGTATCCGTTTTTTACACATCCCGGTGACAGGCCCGGTCGCGCACCTTGCCGTGTACATCAATGCCGGCACCAGGGATGAGGACGACGAGTTGAACGGAATGGCTCATTTTATTGAGCATACGATCTTCAAAGGAACAGTAAAGAGAAGGGCCTATCACGTGCTGACCCGCCTGGAGAGCGTCGGCGGTGAACTGAACGCGTTTACCACCAAGGAGGAGACCTGCATCTTCGCAACCTTCCTCAACGAACATTTTCACCGTGCGCTGGAACTGGTTTCTGATATCCTCATTCATCCTACATTTCCGGATAAAGAGCTGAAAAAAGAGAAAGACGTCATCCTGGATGAAATAAACTCATACAGGGATAACCCGGCGGAGGAGATTTACGACCTGCTGGAAGAGAATCTTTTCCAGGGGCATGCGCTGAGTAAAAGCATCCTGGGCAAGCCGGAGCATATACGAAGATTCACCCGCGATGATACCCTGCGTTTCATCCGGAATAATTATACCGCCGGGAAAATGGTGGTCTGCAGCATCGGTGACCTGCCGTTCAATAAGATCGTTCACCAGGTTGAGAAGTATTTTGAGCCGGTCGGAGCGGACCAGCCTTGTAACGGCCGTGTCCATTATTCAGGTTACAGGCAATTCAAGCTGGACCTCACGCGGACCACGTTCCAGGCCCACTGCATGATCGGCAATGTGGCTTACGACCGCAGGGATCCCCGGCGCTTTCCTTTGTTCCTGCTCAACAATATCCTGGGTGGTCCGGCGATGAATTCAAGGCTCAACCTGGCGGTCAGGGAACGCCATGGATATGCCTACACGGTTGAATCAGCTTTTCTGCCATACACCGATACCGGCATTTTTAGTATCTATTTCGGCACCGACAATGAAAACCTGGAAAAGTCCCTGGTGTTGATCTACAAGGAAATGGAAAAGCTGAGAACGGTCAGGATGGGGGCCTTGCAGCTCAGCCAGGCCAAAAAGCAGCTCATCGGGCAGATCGAGATTGCCAACGAGTCCAACCTCAGCTACCTGATGGCGGCCGGCAAGGCCTTTCTCCATGATAACCGGCTGGATGAACCGGACGAGATCAGGAAAAAGATCGAGGGGATCACCGGGGAACAAATCATGGAAACAGCCAGAGAGATCTTTGATCCGGATAAACTGAGCATGCTCGTTTTCAAAAATAACGGGTTCAATTCCAGTAACAATATCAATACCAATGATTGAGGATAGGCTGGAAGAATATATTGAGAAACACACATCGCCAGAGCCGGCGCTGCTTTACGAACTAAGGCGCAGGACCTTTTTGAACACGGCTTTTCCGAGGATGCTGTCGGGCCCGGTGCAGGGACGGTTCCTGGAGATGATCAGCCGGATGATAAGCCCTGTCAGGATCATGGAAATCGGGACCTTCACAGGCTATTCTGCCATTTGCCTGGCCCAGGGCCTTGCTGAAAACGGCATCCTGCATACGATTGAAGCGGAAGGTGCTTACGCGGAAATCGCCCGGGAGTATTTCGAAAAAGCCAGCTTGAAGGATAAGATCATTCTTCATGAAGGCGATGCGCTCAAGATCATTCCTTCACTGGATGAGACTTTTGATCTTGTCTTCATCGATGCAGCCAAAGAGCATTACTGTGATTATTATCATCTTGCTTTTGATAAAGTAAGAAAAGGCGGTTTTATATTGGCTGACAATACGTTATGGGACGGGAAGGTGGTGGAGACTAGGGGACAAGGAGACAAGGAGACCGGGAGACAAGGAGACATGGAGACAAGGGGAATTGTTGAATTTAATAAGATGGTTCAGGCTGATGACCGGGTGGAAAATGTTTTATTATCGGTAAGGGATGGAGTGATGATTATACGAAAGATCCGTTAGGTTAGCCTCAAGCTTCAAGCCCCAAGCCTCAAGCTACAAGCTACAAGCTTCAAGCTTAATTATGGACATTTAATATCCATCATGTGGCTTGTGGCTTGTGGCTTGTGGCTTGCAGCTTGTGGCTTTTGGCTTACAGCTTTTGGCTTACAGCTTTTGGCTTACAGCTTGTGGCTTGTGGCTTGTGGCTTTTGGCTTACAGCTTGTGGCTTGCAGCTTGTGGCTTGGGGCTTGCAGCTTGCGGCTTGCAGCTAAACCTTGTACTCAAACCTAACCTTTGAAAGATCTTCATTGGCCTTGATGATCTTATCCTTCAGCTCTTCCTTGAATTTCAGCATTTTGTCAGCCAGCACCGGGTCGCCGGTGGCGATAATCTGTGCCGCGAGGATGCCGGCATTACGGGCGCCATTGATGGCAACTGTGGCTACCGGGATACCCGGGGGCATCTGCACGATGGCCAGCAGCGAATCCAGCCCGTCGAGCGAGGCCTTGATCGGCACACCGATGACCGGCAGCGGCGTCATGGCGGCAATTACACCCGGCAGGTGAGCGGCCATGCCGGCCCCGGCAATGATCACTTTCAGCCCGCGGCTCTTGGCCGATTTGGCGAATTCTTCCACCTTATCCGGTGTGCGGTGCGCCGACAACGCGTTCATTTCGAAGGGTATCTGCAGTTCGTTCAATACTTTCGCCGCATCTTCCATCACCGGAAGATCGGATGTGGAACCCATGATGATACTAACTAGAGGAGTCATAGAAATGTTGAATTTTGAATGATAATCATTTAATACGCTCTGTGGATCTCAGTGTAATCTCAGTGAATCTCTGTGTAACTTATTTTACTAATTTAGCAATAAGATAACCAACCTTACCATGAGAACAATCAGAGTCAAAGATAAAGAATTTAAGCTTTCTATCCCCGCTTTGGAAATCGCCAAAGCGGTTGATAACCTCGCATCCCGTCTAAATAAAGACCTTGCAGGAAAAAATCCCCTCTTCCTGGTTGTGCTCAACGGTGCTTTTATGTTTGCTGCTGACCTTTACCGCAAGATAACAATTGAAAGCGAAATTAGTTTTGTCAAGCTGGCTTCTTACTCGGGCACCTCTTCCACATCCGACGTGAAAGAACTGATCGGTCTGAATGAGAAACTGAAAGGAAGGTATGTGGTGATCCTGGAAGACATCATCGACACCGGCACCACCATGCAGTACCTGATCAACAAACTGCATTACATTGGCGTTGAAGATGTTAAGCTTGTGGCGCTGCTCTTTAAGCCGAATGCTTTCCGGGAAAGCTTCCGCATCGATTACCTCGGCATGGAAATCCCGAATGAGTTCATCGTGGGGTATGGGTTGGATTATGATGGGTTTGGAAGGAATTATGCTGATATTTACCGAATAGTTTAATCGCCTGACACTGTCAGGTCCTTTGTATAAACCTGACAGCGTCGCAGACCTGTCAGCGTTTAAATTGCTAACTTTGCGCAACAAAATTGAAAAATGTCCTCCCCGAATTTCGTTGACTACATCAAGATCCACTGCGCTTCTGGAAAGGGCGGTGCCGGATCGGCTCACCTGCACCGGGCCAAGTACATCCCCAAGGGAGGCCCTGACGGGGGCGACGGGGGCCGGGGCGGTCACGTGATCCTCAAAGGCAACAGCCAGCTCTGGACCCTGCTCCACCTGAAGTTCACCAGGCATATCAGGGCAGGCCACGGCGGGCCGGGCGGGAAATCGCTCAGCACCGGGGCTTCCGGCGAGGATAAGATCGTGGAGGTGCCGTTGGGTACCGTGGCTAAAATGGCCGACACCGGGGAAGTCCTGTTCGAGATCACCGCGCATGATGAAACGAAGATACTTCTTCCCGGCGGCAGGGGAGGGCTCGGCAATGATCATTTCAAATCTTCTACTTTCCAGACGCCGCGTTTTGCGCAACCCGGCGAGCCGGGACAGGAAGCCTGGATCATCCTGGAACTGAAAATACTGGCTGACGTGGGCCTTGTCGGTTTTCCCAATGCCGGGAAATCGACCCTGCTCTCGGTGGTCTCCGCTGCCAAACCTGAAATCGCCGATTATCCCTTTACCACGCTGACGCCCAACCTGGGCATCGTCTCCTATCGCGACGGGACCTCCTTCGTGATGGCCGACATTCCCGGGATCATCGAAGGGGCCAGTGAAGGGAAAGGGCTGGGGATCAGGTTCCTGCGCCACATCGAAAGAAATTCCCTGCTCCTTTTTCTCATTCCTGCAGATGCTAATGATATCAGGAAAGAATACGATATCCTGCTGAAGGAGCTGGGCAAATACAATCCCGAATTGCTGGATAAACCGCGACTGCTGGCCATTTCCAAATCCGACCTGCTCGACGCGGAACTGAAATCGGAGATGAAACTGGAGCTCCCCAAAGTAAAATCAGTGTTCATCTCTTCCATAACCGGTGAAGGTATCATAAAGCTGAAAGACATAATCTGGTCAGAACTAAACCGTTCTGCTGACTTCTGACAACTGAAGACTGACGACTGACAACTGACAACCGACGACTGACGACTGACGACTGACGACTGACGACTGACAACTGACGACTGACAAAATGATTGAAACGCTGAAATCCATCGATACCGATCTTTTCCTGGCCATCAACGGCGCCCACTCTGCATTTTTCGACTTCATAATGTTCTGGGCCTCAGACCGGTTGATCTGGATACCACTTTACGTATTCTTCGCCTGGCTTTTATTCAAACATTACGGGAAGAAATCTTTGTTCCTGATCCTGATGGCGGGACTGGTAATCGTCGTTACCGATCAGACCTCAGTACATCTTTTCAAGAACGTATTTCATCGTCTGCGGCCCTGCCAGGAGCCTGCGATGGCCGGTACGGTGCAACTGGTGAATAATCACTGCGGAGGGCAATACGGGTTCATTTCGTCACACGCGGCCAATTCGTTCGGCCTTGCTGCTTTTCTTGATTTATTGCTGGGAAAGAAGATCCGGTATTTTACTGTTTCGATAGTGCTCTGGGCTTTGCTACTTTGCTACAGCCGAGTCTACCTTGGGGTTCATTATCCCGGGGATGTGATTGTAGGAGGCCTCTGGGGCGCTTCAATCGGAAGTGCAATGTTTATTATCTCCACCTGGATCTTAAGATTCAATAGCACACGGATTAACACGGATTAAAAATACCATTCCCGAATTTAAATTATAAAATTTAAAATTCAAAATTTAATACCCGTAGACGCGGCCTTCCATCTTCTCCACTTTCACCCTGAACACCATCACTTCCCTCACCGCCGGTGCATTGTATTCAAACTCCCGGTCGGAATAATTTGACATGATCACGTTCAGGCATTTTATTTTCTCTTCCGGATCAGTGATAAATTCGGCCTTGCCGTGTACCAGCACGCTGCGGTAGCGCATGCTCCAGCTGCAGGCCACTTCTTCATTGACATAGCGGATTTCATGGTCGGTACTAAAAGAAATACACACATCCGGATTATTTTTCAACACATCTACTTTCTTCCCTGCCGCAGCGCCGTGGAAATAAAGATATTCCCCGTCGAAGCCGAAATTCATCGGGATGACATAAGGCCTGTTCTCCGTGTCCACCATGGCAACGTTGCAAAACTGGCACTTGCGGACAATGGCTTCCTGCTCTGGCCTAAAACTTATCGGACGGTTTTTCATATTCGTTGCGTCTTACGATCGTTGTTGAACTTGTTCCGAATAACGATGCGATAATGCTGAGGATCACGCTGAACAGCAAGGCCCACCAGAACCCGTCGACAGTGAACCCTGGGATGATCCTTCCGATCAGCAGGATGATCAGAGCGTTGATTACCAGCAGGAAAAGCCCCAAGGTGACAATGGTCACCGGGATGGTCAGGAAGACCAGGATCGGCCTGATAAACGTGTTCAGGATTGCCAGGGAGATGGCCACCATAACGGCGGCAGCGAAATTTTCCACATGCACCCCCGGCAGCAGCCAGGCTGTGATCAGCACGGCGCAGGTGTAAACAAGAAGTCGGATGATTACTTTCATGGTGCAAAGATAGGGAAAGTCGTTAGTCGTTAGTCATTAGTCATTAATCATTAGTCATTAGTCATTAGTCATTAGTCATTAGTCATTAGTCATTAGTCATTAGTAATTTTCAAATGACCAATGACCAGTGACCAAAGACTAAAGACTAAAGACTTTTTACTAATTTTGCAATGACTAATTTACAAACCAAACACATAATAAAAAACATGGAACACATTCATTGTCTGATTATTGGATCCGGACCTGCCGGATACACCGCTGCAATTTACGCTGCCAGGGCTGATTTACATCCTGTGATTTATGAGGGAATACAGCCCGGCGGCCAGTTGACCACCACCACCGAAGTGGAGAACTTCCCTGGTTATCCCGATGGGATCATGGGGCCGGAAATGATGGAGGACCTGAAAAAACAGGCCGAACGGTTCGGAACCGATGTCCGTTTCGGCATTGTGACCGAGGTGGATCTTTCCAAACGCCCCTTCACCGTGAAGGCTGATGACGGTAAGACGATACAGGCTGATACCCTGATCATTGCCACTGGTGCTACGGCGAAATACCTCGGCCTGGAATCCGAAGAGCGCTTCATGGGTGCCGGCGTTTCGGCCTGTGCCACGTGCGATGGTTTCTTTTACCGTGGTAAAGATGTCGCGGTTGTCGGAGGAGGCGATACGGCCGCTGAAGAAGCCTCCTATCTTTCAAAACTCTGCCGCACCGTGCACCTGATCCACCGCCGCGATGAACTGCGCGCCTCCAAGGCCATGCAGAAAAGGGTTGCCTCGACACCGAATATCTTACTGCACTGGAACAGCGTGGTGAAGGAGATCGTCGGGACCGAAGAAGGGTTCAACAAAGCAGTGACTGGAGTGATCATCGAGAATGTGAAAACCGGTGAGCAGACAAAACTCGACATTGACGGCTATTTCTCCGCCATCGGACATAAACCGAATTCAGACCTCTTTAAAGGCGTACTTGATATGAATGAAGTCGGTTACCTGATCACAAGGCCGGATTCAACCGAAACGAACATCCCCGGCGTATTTGCCTGCGGTGACGTGCAGGACTGGAAATACCGCCAGGCGGTGACTGCTGCCGGCAGTGGCTGCATGGCCGCCATCGAGGCCGAACGTTTCCTGGCAGCACAGGAATAGTATGGAAAACCGGGAGAAACTGATCGTTCGTGCCTCCTGGATAAGCATCGGAGGGAATGCCCTTCTCGCGGTGCTCAAGATCGTCATAGGCCTGCTGGCAGGCAGCCTTGCCGTAGTCGCCGACGGGATTGACTCGGCAGGGGATATCATCGCCTCGGTCATCACGCTGGTAACGGCGCATGTCGTGACAAGGCCCCCTGACCTTAAATTTGCCTACGGATATGAGAGAGCAGATACCATTGCTTCGAAGATCCTTGCTTTTATTGTCTTTTTTGCCGGCGCCCAGCTCGCGATTTCCACGATACATCGCCTGACGGAAGGAGTCTCCAGGGAAATGCCCTCTATGATTGCCATCTACGTGACGGTCTTTTCTATTGTCGGAAAAATATTTCTTGCCTGGTATCAGCAGCGGGTCGGTAAAAGAACGGGCAGCCTGATGCTTCAGGCCAACGGCCGGAACATGCTGGGCGATGTGGTCATTTCAGGGGCAGTGCTGGTTGGGCTGTTTTTCACATTCATTCTGAAAATGCCGGTATTTGACACCATAACTGCCCTTCTGGTCAGCATCTGGATAATGTACGTGGCCTTTAAAATATTCCGTGATTCAAGCATCGAGTTGATGGACGCCGTCGAGGATGCAAGCGTTTATGACCGGATTTTTATGGCCATTTCAAAGGTGGAAGGCGCTTCCAATCCTCACCGGGCAAGGGTGCGTAAAATTGGTCATAAATACATGGTGGCCGTGGATATAGAAGTGGATGGGGATATCACAGTGAAAAATGCCCATCACCTCGCGCACCAGGTAGAGGAACGGATCCGGGCCGAACTGGAAGATGTCTATGATGTGATGGTGCATACTGAACCGGTCGGAGATGACGCTACCGAAGAGCAATTCGGTGTCTCGCAGGAAAACCTGCAGAAACTCAAGAAAAAGAAGAAGTGATCTTTTAAAACCATATCTATGATCCTTTTTTATCAGAACAACCATTCGCTCATATACGCCGTAGGCTGTAAGATCCACCTGGCAAAGAAGGATCTGGAAAAATTATCCTGGCTTTTCAGCGACGCCTCCCTGCTGCTCTGGGAAAATGTTCCGGGGAATTTTATCGGCCCGAGAAAGGAAATGATCACCCCATGGAGCACCAACGCGGTAGAGATCACCCAGAACATGGGAATTGAGGGCATTGAACGGATCGAGGAATTCTTTCCGGCAGAAGCCGATGCAGGTCATGATCCCATGCTGCAACGGTTGTATAAAGGCCTTGACCAGCATATTTTCACCATCGAGCACCAGCCGGACCCGATTATTTATATTGAAGATATCCGTGCGTACAACAAGCAGGAAGGACTTGCCCTGAACGATGACGAGGTTGAATACCTGGATGAAGTGTCGAACAGGCTGGGACGACCGCTGACGGACAGCGAAGTCTATTGTTTCGCCCAGGTCAACTCAGAGCATTGCAGGCATAAGATCTTTAACGGAGTATTTTTTATCGACGGGGAGGAGCAGCCGGAATCATTGTTTTCTTTGATAAAAAAGACTTCAAAAGCCAACCCCAACCGGCTGGTTTCTGCTTACAAAGACAATGTGGCCTTTATCAAAGGCCCTGTCGCGGAAGAATTTGCTCCCGAAACGCAGGATAAAGCCGATTTTTTCCGCATCCGGGAATTCAATTCCGTGATCTCATTAAAGGCTGAAACACATAATTTCCCGACGACCGTTGAGCCCTTCAACGGCGCCTCCACCGGAACGGGAGGGGAGATCCGCGACCGCATGGCCGGTGGCAAGGCAAGCATTCCGCTGGCAGGTACGGCAGTGTACATGACGTCCTACCCGCGGATGGCCGACGGCAGGTCGTGGGAGCAAGCACAGGAGCCGCGCAAATGGTTATACCAGACACCGGAGGAAATCCTCATCAAGGCATCCAACGGCGCCAGCGACTTTGGGAACAAATTCGGCCAGCCGCTGATCTGTGGAAGCGTGCTGACTTTTGAGCACCAGGAAAACGGCAAGACGTTCGGTTTTGATAAAGTGATCATGCTGGCAGGCGGCGTCGGTACCGGGATCATGGAAGAGAGCCTGAAAGACATCCCTGGGACCGGCGACCTGATCGTCGTGCTTGGCGGGGATAATTACCGGATCGGGATGGGTGGCGGAGCCGTATCTTCTGTTGCGACAGGTGAATACGGGAACACAATCGAGCTGAACGCGGTGCAGCGGGCCAATCCCGAGATGCAAAAGCGCGTTTACAATGCCATACGGGCTATGGCCGAATCGGGGGCAAATCCCGTCATTTCGATCCACGACCACGGCGCCGGCGGCCACCTGAACTGTCTCTCCGAACTGGTCGAAGCTACCGGCGGTGCTTTCGATATGTCCAAACTGCCCATCGGCGATCCGACCCTGTCAGACAAAGAAATCATCGGCAACGAGTCGCAGGAGCGCATGGGGCTGATCATCCATGAAAAAGACCTGCCGCTGCTGCAACGGATTGCCGAGCGGGAACGCGCTCCCCTCTACGTCGTGGGCCGCACCACCGGCGATCATATCCTCACCTTCACCAACAAAGAGGGCAAGCAGCCCATGCACCTCGAGCTGGCCTACCTGTTCGGCAAACCCCCGAGGACGGTGCTGCAGGATACGACGTTGACGATATCGTATACCGATCCGCAATATAACCCTGTAGAGATGTTGCATGCAACGTCTCCACAACAGCATGCAACGTCTCTACAGGGTTATATTGCACAGGTCCTGCAACTGGAATCCGTCGCCTGCAAAGACTGGCTGACCAACAAGGTCGACCGGTCGGTGACGGGCCGGGTAGCCAAACAGCAATGTGCCGGAACGGTGCAGTTGCCGCTGAACAACCTCGGGATCACCACGATCGATTACCAGGGTGTCAAAGGCATTGCCACATCGCTGGGCCACGCGCCGGTGGCAGCCCTGGCCGATCCCGCCAAAGGTTCGGAACTGGCCATAGCCGAAGCGCTGACAAACATCGTGTGGGCGCCCATAGCCGATGGCTTGAAGGGGATCTCCCTCAGCGCCAACTGGATGTGGCCGGCAAAAAATCCCGGCGAAGACGCCCGCTTATACACCGCGGTGAAACGCATCAGCGATTTCGCCATCAGCCTGGGGATCAATGTCCCCACCGGGAAGGATTCCCTGTCGATGACCCAGAAATACCCTGACGGCCAGAAGGTTTACGCACCGGGTACCGTCATCATATCCGCCGTCGGCGAGGTCGAAAATATCCGGATGACGGTGGAACCGGTTTTGCAACCGGCGGCGGTAGAGACGTTGCATGCAACGTCTCTACACACCGCCGGTTGCGTGATGTATATCGATTTTTCCAACGACGGATTCCACCTTGGTGGCAGCAGTTTCGCGCAGACAATGAACGCCATCGGGACCGGGGTGCCGGGCATACCTGATCCGAAATATTTCGCCAAGGCATTCGAAACCGTGCAGCAATTGATCCAGGACGGATTGATCCTGGCCGGACATGATATCTCGGCGGGAGGGATGATCACCACCCTGCTGGAAATGACCTTCGGGCGAAACGACGTTGGTCTGGAGATCGATCTTGGCAGCATCGCGGAGAAAGACATCGTCAGGCTGCTGTTCAGTGAGAAGCCGGGCTTGATCATCCAGGTTGCCGATAAAGAGAAGGTTGAGAATATCCTCGGCGGGAAAGGGTTGAATTTCCATGTGATCGGAAAGGTTATCAACGAAAGGAAATTCGAACTGAAACACGACGGCAATGATTATTCATTCGATATCAATGCGTTACGGGACACCTGGTACAGGACGTCTTACCTGCTGGACCGCAAGCAGTGCGGCCCTGAACTGGCCAAAACCCGTTTCGACAATTATAAATCCCAGGAGTTGTCATTCAGTTTTCCAGAAAAATTCCAGGGTAAATTTGAGCAGTTTGGCATTGTCCAGTCAAGAAGGACCCCATCAGGGATCAAGGCTGCGATCATTCGCGAAAAGGGGGTGAACGGCGACCGAGAAATGGCCTGGAGCATGCACCTGGCCGGTTTCGATGTGAAGGACGTGCACATGACCGACCTGATTACCGGAAGGGAAAACCTGGAAAATGTGCATTTCATCGTCTTCGTGGGAGGCTTTTCCAACAGCGACGTGCTGGGGTCTGCCAAAGGCTGGGCCGGCGCTTTCCTGTACAATCCCAAAGCCAGGGAAGCCCTGGATACGTTCTATGCCCGTCCTGATACCCTCAGCCTGGGCGTCTGTAACGGCTGCCAGGTGATGGTGGAGCTGGGACTGGTCTACCCCGAGCATGCCCATATGCCAAAGATGCTGCACAACGCCTCCGGAAAATTTGAGTCGGCATTCTTAAATGTCGATATACAGGAAAATAAGAGCATCATGCTGAAAAGCCTTGCCGGAAGCCGCCTGGGCATCTGGGTGGCGCATGGCGAAGGCCGTTTCAGTTTGCCATACGATGAAGGCAAGTACGAGATCCCCATAAAGTATTCCTACAGCGAATATCCCGGGAATCCCAACGGCTCCGGTTATTCCGCCGCGGCGCTTTGCTCGCACGACGGCCGGCACCTTGTCATGATGCCGCACCTGGAGCGATCCATCCACCCCTGGAACTGGGCCAATTACCCGGATGACCGCAAATCCGACCAGGTTTCACCATGGATCGAGGCGTTCGTGAACGCGAGGGAGTGGGTGGAGAACAGGTGATCAGGTGGTCAGGTGAGATTCGCATTCAATTGTTGCGTTTTTTCAAATCCTTGACAATCTTCTTTTCCTCTCCTTCGAGGCGACGCCTGAGTTTTTTAACATCTTCGGCAGGTGGAAGTGATTCGGGTTTTACGCCTCTTTCCGCCAGCATTTTTCTTACAGCTTTATTGTTGTCAACATGTTCATCAGTTATTTGCTCTTCTCCCTGTAAGTCTTTCTCAATGACATTATGGCTCGTCAACTCTGTGGCAAAATCTTTGGCCTTGATCGTAAGCGTTGGCAAAAAATCCGCCAGTGGCCTGTGCTCAGGTACTTCCAGTTTCTTTTTCATTTCGTTGGTTGAGAATCCACCGAATAATGCCTGGTCGCCTTTGCTTCTGATTGAAGCAAATCCTTTTTCGTCAACACCTCGCTCGTAAATTATCCCGGACAGTTTTTTTTCTGATTTAGTCAGCTTTTCACGTGCATTGATCCGATCAACATCCAGTAGTCTTTTTTCAATAATTTCCTGTTTTCTTGTCTGAACGGCAAAATAGGTCTGTGCAAAAGCAATTTCCGGTTTTGCGGAATCCCCATTCTGAGCAATCAGATAACAAGCATACCGGGTTAAAGCGAAGTCAACTAACTGGCGTTTAGCGCCTTTGGCTATTTCGATCATTTTCCCGATTTCGGCAAAATGATCATTTAGTACAACTCCTGAGTTTTTGCATGAGGCTCTTGCTTTTTCCAGCACCTTCATAAAATTGCTCCATTTGGAATATCCAAGGATTCCTTGTAATTCCCGGGCACTCCAGCATTCAATTCCTTCGTAAACGTAGCAAGCGTTTTCGAATTTCTCCAACAGTTCTGCAATCAATTCCTTTTTCATAATTAAGTTATTTTATAGTTAATAAATGACCTGCGAATAGTTGGCTATTCTATTCGTAATTAAATGGTTGGGAATGCTATCGATCAACTCGCGGAATCTGCCTGAAATGGATCTTGCTAACTAAATCTATGTGATCGATTGTATTATCAAAAATAATGAAATTAGAATCTATATGAAAATATTTCAACGGATAAATTCGAATGATCCCGGGTGCTATTCAAATTTAATCCCTTCGGGATTAGAGGGGAACGATCTCCTATCGCAGTATAGTAAAGTCTTCAACACAGCTCCTCCCCCGTATGTGGAGGCCGGGAGGGGGCATTAGCTCCTCCCCCGCATGGGGGAGGTTAGGAGGGGGCATCATCTCCTCCCCCGTATGGGGGAGGTTGGGAGGGGGTCGTAGGCTACCAGGTGTAAGTCAACCCGATCATCACATTCCAGAAAGCCAATTGATTGAACTCCTGGAACATCTCGTTGTCCCTGCTGTAGACGTTGTAATTGTATTTTCCCCTGACATTCACCCCCCATTCGGAGTATTTCCCGAACGGTACGATCACGCCGGCCTCGGGGGCAAAAGAGAAATTCCAGGACTGGTCTTCAACCACGTAGATCCCAATCTCTCCTCTGCGTTCATTGTAATTCACCCCGACATTAATGCCTGCATAGGGCTGTACCATCCCTTCGGGCATGAAGAACCAGGTGGCCGCTGCCTGCATGGGGATCGTGTAGTAGTATTTGAAGATCGTGGTGGTAATGGCTCCCTGCGGAAACTCATACGTGTCGCGGGGGTATTTCTTGTAGAAGCCCTGGTAACCGATATGGCCGCCAAGTGCCAGGTTATGGGTGACCATCGATTTCAGTTCAAAATCCCATCCCAGGTAATCATTCTCCGGGAGGAATTCTTTCAGGTCGCCTGACGGGAAACCCATCTGGTAGCTGAATGTAAGCTGGCTCTTCTGCAGGAAAAGGTTGCCGTCCTGGGCATAACTGAGCGATCCGGCAGAAAATAAAGCGATCAGGGCAATTATAGCTGTCTTTTTCATGGTATTTTCTTTTAAGGTTTTCAGTTATTAGTTTTTATCCAGGTAGGGCGACTGAACGAACACTTCATCGAAGCCACGCTCGGCACGTTGCTGGTTATAACTGGCGGTCGAGCCGGCCACGCCGTTGATGATCGCCTGCCAGACAAACTTTATGTCAGGCACTTCATCCGGATCGGCATTCTCGATCTCTCCCTGGGTCTTGCCGTCGGCCCACTCGCGGTAATCGCGGATCGATTCCCCGTCGGCCATCTCGATGAGCAATGTGCCGGTTGTGTATGTGTATGAACCGTAAGACCACGGGTACCCGTAGTAAGGATACCATCCTCCCCACCAGTACCAGTAATAATAATCGTAATAGGTGTACCACCAGCCCGGGTAATAAACGGTGTTGTCTACCACGGCCAGGACCAGGTTGACCCCGAAGTCGTAATTCTCGTCATCGGCCACTTCGGTGTAGCCAAGCTCGGTGAAATGATCCCGGATATTTTGCCGGATCTTGTCGTTGGTGCCGCCGGCCTTGTAGAATTCAGCCTCATCGGCATTTGTCATGTTGGTCTCGAGCAAACCGACCGAGTCCCTGATCGCAAAAGTGCTGTACTGCTGGAAATTGAAGCTGGTGTCGTAATAAGTGAGCGAAATGTCCAGCTCATCGAGGTACGTATCATCATGATACTCGTAGCACGAGGCCATAAAAAAAGTAATGACAGCCATTATTGTAAGGCTGCTCCATAATCTGATTTTAGACATAAAATATTGTATTAGGATTTAGTATTTCTTAACAAAAAACGTGCAAAGATAGACAAAGACGATTTAGATAAACTATACTTTGGCTGTAAAATTGTATCGTTCTAAATTATTTGAACAAATTATACCTGTCGGTGGTTTTAACTGAAAAAGGCAATGGCAAAAATCATTATTGTTGCATTGAGTATTATCCCATTGGTAACATTTTGTCAGAATCCCATGACGTACAATAAATTAACTCCTGAAGAGGAATATGTGATCCTGAAAAAAGGAACGGAGCGTCCATGGACCGGAAAATACCTGGACAACAAGGACGCAGGCACCTACACCTGTAAACGGTGCGATGCGCCGCTTTACCGGTCGGAAGACAAATTCGACTCCCACTGCGGCTGGCCGAGCTTCGACGATGAAATCGACGGTGCTGTTCAAAGAATTCCTGACCCGGACGGTATGCGCACTGAAATAATTTGTGCAAATTGCGGCGGTCACCTGGGGCATGTTTTCCTGGGCGAAGGTTTTACTGAAAAAAATACAAGACACTGCGTAAACTCTGTTTCCATGAATTTTATACCGGCAACACAAACCAATGAACAAGCCGCAGGCCGGGCCATCTTTGCGGGAGGCTGCTTCTGGGGCGTTGAATATTACATGCAGAAGAAACCCGGCGTGCAGTCGGTGGTCTCAGGTTATATCGGCGGACACGTTGATAATCCGACTTACAAGGAAGTCTGTACCGGCACCACCGGCCATGCAGAAGCTGTTGAAATCACCTTCGATCCCACAGTAGTTTCTTATGAAGAACTTGCGAAGCTGTTTTTCGAAATCCATGACCCAACCCAGGTTAACCGCCAGGGGCCGGATGTTGGCATGCAATACCGCACGGAGGTTTTTTACCTCGACGAGGAGCAGAAAAGGATCACGGAAGAGCTTATCAATCAACTAAAAGACAAGGGTTATAAGGTAGCAACTAAAGTTACTAAAGCCACCACCTTCTGGCCTGCGGAAGACTACCACCAGGACTATTACGACAACAAGGGAACGTTACCTTATTGTCATGGTTATACCAGGAGGTTTTAGGTCTTCAGTCTTCAGTCTTCAGTCTTCAGTCTTTAGTTTTTAGTCCTGAGTTAAAATTTTTTATTTTAGCTCCATGAATAATAAATCCACACTCTCCCGACCTGCGAGCATCTGGCTCAGCCTGTTCATTTATATACTGGCGATTTTAACCGCCGTCCTGGTGGCACGGCTTTTCTCCGGATTTCACCCGCTGGTCATGATCGGCGCGGCAGACCTTGCAGCCACATTGCTGGTATTCCTGTTTTCCGTCGTGCTGAACAATTCCTCGGCCTATGACCCTTACTGGAGTGTTAAGCCAATCGTCATTGCTGTAGCTTATCTCTTTATATTCCAGATGGATGAGCTGAGCACCAGACAATGGCTGGTACTCACCGGCACTGCGCTCTATGCCCTGCGCTTAACCTCGAACTTCTACCGCGACTGGCCGGGATTTCACCACGAAGACTGGCGCTACGTCAATTTCAGGAAAACAAGTGGAAAAAATTACTGGCTGGTCAGTTTCGGCGCCATACACCTTTTCCCGACCATCATGGTTTACCTGGGCTGCCTGGCAATGTTCCCCCTGTTCGAAAATACCGGCCGGGCATTGAATGCCTGGGATCTCGCGGGAACCCTGCTGCTTTTCGGCTCGGTCATCTATGTCTTTATCGCCGACGAACAGCTCAGGAGTTTCAGGAAAGATCCTGTGAACAAGGGCAAAGCCATGACGACCGGCCTGTGGAAATACAGCCGCCACCCGAATTACCTGGGAGAGATCAGCACCTGGTGGGGGTTGTCGGCATTCGCCATTGCCGCCGCCTGTGATAACTGGTGGGTTCTTGCCGGACCTGTGGCCATAACCGTCATGTTCCTTTTTGCGAGCATTCCGATGATCGAGAAGAGAAACCTGGAACGCAGGGAGGGCTACAGGGATTATCTTGCCCGCACGCCATTGTTATTGCCAATCCGGTTCAAAAAAAAGTAGTTTTTGCTTGTTTTTTTCAACGCAACATTTATTACTTTTAGGCCTCATTTTCAGTTTGTCATATCTAAAATTCTACATAAAAACTAATTAATTATCTTTGCGCGCTTTTTAGATTCCAAAACCAAAATACATGGAAGTAACCAGACTCTTCGATCTTCTTCCTTATTACAAAAACAGCTTCAAAGCAAAAGACGATGTCCTGGCAGGCAAAGAAAACGGACAATGGATTAAATATTCCATTGACCAGTATATCGATGTTGCCAACAACATCAGCTATGGTTTACTGGAGCTGGGCGTGGCACCGGGCGATAAAATCGCTACGATCTCGAATAACCGCCCGGAGTGGAATTTTGTCGATATGGCCGTCCTGCAGATCGGGGCGGTGCACGTACCGATCTATCCCACCATCAGCGAATCCGATTACAAGTACATCCTGGCCCATTCGGAAGTAAAATATGTATTCATCTCCGGTAAGGAAATCCTCCGGAAGATCGAGCATATTTTACCCGAGATCCCTGCCATTAAAGGAGTGTATACCTTTAAAGCAGTTGGTGAGATCAAACACCTGGATGAGCTGATCCAACTGGGGAGATCAAAGCCGGCACCGGAGAAGGTGGAGCAGCTTAAAGCCGCCGTTAAGCCGGAAGACCTGGCTACCCTGATCTACACTTCAGGGACGACGGGCTTTCCCAAGGGGGTCATGCTTTCGCACAGCAACCTGCTGAGCAATGTGAATGGGGTCTATCATATTTTCCCCGTGGATGAAAATTGCAAGGGACTGAGTTACCTGCCGCTCTGCCATGTATATGAAAGAATGGTCCTCTACACTTATCACTACCTTGGTCTGTCCATTTACTATGCTGAGAATATGGGCACCATCGCGGAGAATATCAGGGAGATCAAGCCCGAGATTTTTACTACGGTGCCGCGACTTCTTGAAAAGGTCTATGACAAAATCATCGCGAAGGGCAGCCAGTTGAAAGGGGTGAAAAAAGGGATATTCTTCTGGGCGGTCCGTCTTGCCAATCATTATGAAATGGAAGGGAAGAGCTGGTTTTACCACGCTCAGCTTAAACTGGCCGATAAGCTGGTTTTTTCGAAATGGCGCGAAGCACTTGGCGGCAAGGTGCGGGTCATCGTGTCAGGCGGCGCGGCGCTGCAGCCCAGGCTGGCCCGTATATTTACCGCGGCAGGCATCCCGGCGTTGGAAGGCTACGGGCTCACCGAGACTTCTCCCGTTATTGCTGTCAATACCCTTGAAAATGGAGGCCGCATGTTCGGCACGGTTGGAAAACCATTGAGCAACGTGGAGGTAAAAATTGCCGAAGACGGAGAAATTCTTACCCGCGGGCCTCACATCATGATGGGATATTTTAAAGATCCCGGCATGACCGCAGAATCGATCGAACCCAGTGGCTGGTTCCATACCGGCGATGTGGGCAAGCTGGAGCCCGAAGGCCACCTGCGCATCACCGGGCGTAAAAAAGAAATCTTTAAGACTTCCCTTGGAAAATATATCAGCCCTCAGTTGCTGGAGAACAAATTCAAGGAGTCAGCCTTTATTGATGGCATCATCATCCTGGGTGAAAACCAAAAATATGCTGCGGCATTGGTTGTTCCCGATTTTAACCACTTGAAATCCTGGTGCGAGCATAAAAACATTCCTTATACCACCGATAAAGAGATGATCAAGGATACACAGGTTGTAAAACAGTTTAAAAAGGAAATCGACCATTATAACAAATTTTTCGGCGCCACCGAACAGATCCAGAGTTTCGAGCTGATCGATCACGAATGGACGCTTGAATCAGGTGAGCTGACGGCCAACCTGAAGCTGAAGCGGTCATTCATCCTCGACAAATACAAGGATGAAGTAGCCCGGCTGTTCAAATAAGATCAGTGCAGGATCTTGTAAACCAGTTCCTTCATCAGTTCGCCTTCTTCGGTCGAACCGTTATTGATCCCTTTTAATCTCAGGTCATATTCCCTTAACAAACCGATAATGGCACGGATGCGCCGGAAAGGATAGTTCTGTACTGCCCTTGCAAAATCCTTCACAAAAAAAGGATTCACCCCGAGCACCGAGGCAGCGTTTTTTTCGGATTTATCCTGGAGCTGGTGGTAGATCATCACTTTCATGAAAAACCCGAAGAGCACCGTCAGGGCCACGATCATGGGATTTTGCTTCGGGTTGTCCGCGAAATAGTTGATGATCCGGTTGGCTTTTATGATATCCCTGGCGCCGAGCGCGTTCTGCAGCTCGAAAATGTTGTAGTCCTTGCTGATGCCGATATTTCTTTCGATCAGCGCCGTGTCGATTTCTTTTTCTTTGGTAAGACTGATCACCAGTTTTTCCAGTTCGTTGACGATCCGTCCCAGGTCGGCGCCCAGGTACTCGGCCAGCAACTGGCAGGCATCCGGCCTGATCGAAAAGCCCCTGGCCCTTACCTGTTCGTTGATCCAGGCCGGTATCTTGTTGTCGTAAAGTTTCGCGGATTCAAAAACCACTCCGGTTTTGGCAGCGCTTTTAGCGAGCCCTTTCCGCATGTCGATCTTTTTGTATTTATGGGCGATGACCAGGATGGTCGACGGCTGCGGCTTTTCAATGTAGGGCTGAAGGTTTTCTATCTTGTCGATATCCTGTGCCTCCCTGACAATGACGACCTGGTAATTGGCCATCATGGGGAACCGCCGGGCCATGTCGATGATCCTTCCGGGATCGGTGTCACGGCCGTAAACCACCGTTTGGTTGAATTCTTTTTCCACATCGGTAAGGACGCTTTCTTCGATCAGGTCCGTCAGGGCGTCGATGAAATACGGTTCTTCCCCGTGAAGCAGGTAAACGGGACGGTAGATCTTGCGTTTGATATCCCCGGTAAGCTGTTCGAAGGTCATCGTCTTAGAAGCGCAGGTGTTTCACAGTGAGTCCGTCGTTGATGAGCAGGTTCAGCGAATCGATGCCGATCCTCAGGTGCCCTTCCACGTGATCGCGGGTGACCTGCTGGTCCAGTTCCGCGGTCTTGATCCCGTCGGGGATCATGGGCTGGTCGCTGACCAGCAGCAGGGCGCCGGAAGGGATGCCGTTGGCGAAGCCCACGATGAACAGCGTGGCAGTTTCCATATCGATGGCCATGCAACGCATCATACGGAGCTTTTCCTTGAACTCCTCGTCATATTCCCACACCCGCCGGTTGGTCGTGTACACCGTGCCGGTCCAGTAGTCGTGGTGAGTTTCACGGATCGTGGTGGAAACAGCCTTTTGCAGGTTGAACGCGGGCAGGGCGGGCACCTCGGGCGGGAAGTAGTCGTTCGATGTTCCGTCGCCGCGGATGGCGGCAATAGGGAGGATCAGGTCGCCGATCTCATTTTTCCTTTTCAGCCCACCGCATTTTCCCAGGAATAGCATGGCGCGGGGATCGACGGCGCTGAGCAGGTCCATCACCGTGGCCGCGTTGGCGCTGCCCATGCCGAAGTTGATGATCGTGATACCGTTTGCCGTGGCATTGGGCATCGGCTTGTCCTTGCCCGTTACCGGCACGTTGAACCAGGAGGCGAAGAGATCGACATAATGATCGAAATTGGTCAGCAGGATATGCTTGCCAAATTGTTCCAGTGCCAGCCCTGTGTACCGTGGCAGCCAGTTACGTACGATCTCCTCTTTGGTTTTCATGCAAGGCGTTTTTGCAAAGGTAGGGGAAAAGATTATTCGATCCGGCATTCGGCATTATCGATTTTGGTTCAACTCAGTCATGAAGCGACGACAGACAGTAGCCCGGGACGCGAGTCTCTGGCTACTGTCTTCTCTTCATGGTGGGAGAACAGGAAATATCAGATGAGATACCGATCTCAACCTATCTTGCAATAACCATCTTGGCACTCCCGATGGTACTATTCCCATCTTTAAGGACAATCACATACAACCCCGGCCTAAAATCTTCGACGCTGAATTGAATCTCATGCTCGTTTTCAGGAGTAGCAATTTTCCGGATTTCTCTCCCAAACATATCATAAATCACCAATCTCATATCTCCTCGACCATCGACAATCGACCATCGACAATCGACAATCCCTCTGGCGGGATTCGGCCACAACACCAAATCTTCCCCTTCCTTCTTATCGTCTTCTCGTCCTACAGTCTTATCTTCCTCCTCGATCCCCACCCAGCAGTTCGGAATTTCGCAGCCAACGCTGTCAACTTTTAGCACCCACATCTTTTGTATCTGATTTGAACCGAATAAAGTATAAGCTTGACCTGTGGCTATAAAACCGTGATCTTCAGTTATTGATATATCATATAATTCATTAAAAGGATCACTTGACCCAGGTGGATAAAAATAATAATCCTCATACCATAAGCTATCTCCTGCTGAATTTACTTCCATTATCCAACCTGCATTAGCGAAAGAAGGATCTAAAATCATGGAATAACCACACAAAATAAAGCCGCCATTTTGAGTGGTTTGAATATTGGAAATATAATTCACAGGTTTTGATGCTCCATATTTTTTATTCCAGATCACAATTCCTTGAGGATCAATTTTTATCAAGTTGATGCGAGTATATGCGTGATAAGGCGTATACATTGAGTCAGCATATGCAGTAAGAACCATAATGCAGCTATCCAGCGTGTTACTTACCATGGCTTTGTCATCTCCATAGGGACCTCCCAAATTTAAGGACCACTCAAAATTCCCCAGGCTGTCCGTTTTGATTATTGTAGGATCTGCCGTTTCTAACAAGCTGGGAATACGGGTCCAGCAACCAACGGCATATCCTTGATCAAAAGTTTGAATGACACTTTTTGCCCAGTCTGCCATTTCAGTGCCATAAGAGTTTCTCCATTCTTCTGTTCCACTTGAGTCAAGCTTAATAAGAATAATGTCGCTGTAATTCTGTCCTTCAGTAGCATCACCTGCCAAAATATAGCCGCCGTTATTTGAAGTAGAACAAGTTCTTCCTCTAACTTTATTATAGATCTCGCTTGTGAAGGCTCGTGTAAAGATAGTGTCACCAGATTGATCAAATTTGTAAAATATACCTTTTGGGACTCCATTATATAAATTTACAATGGATCCAAACAATCCAAAACCAGCTTCATCTTTTACCAAAGAACCATCATCTCCCGGATAATAATCATACCCGTACTCCCCGAAATCTTTCCAGAATACAATTTCGCCGGATTCATCCAGTAAAAAGGTAGAGGTATTATAGAAATAATCTGAAACGCTATCACCTGAAATTGCACAGCCAAAATAGCCATTTTCAGAGCCGATAATGCTTAAACCGCATGCCCAGGTTTCATTAGGATTATATATTTCATTGAAATACCAGGGCTGAGAATGACCTGCCCTGGAAAAAAGCAGAATCAGAAAACAAATTAGCAGTTGTTTTTTAGTTTTCATAAAACAGGCTTCAATTAAATGCTACAAGAATTACTTTAAAATAATGAATTTGCCATTTTGGTCTTTTTGACCCCTCATGACTAATTTGTAGAAATAAATACCTTGCTTCCAGGCATGGGTATTTATAAGATAATTCTGAATATTATTATCAATTGTTTTTTCATAGATCATTTTACCGTCAGAGGTATAAATTGAAAGTAAAGCATCTTTATAATCCTGCCCCAAATCATATTCTGCAACGAGATAGTCTTTTGCCGGGTTTGGATAAATCTTCAGGTAATTATCTCTTTTTGTAATCATCATGTCTGATGCCGCTGGTACAGAAGAATAAGATTTTACCCGATGCTCAGGTAGCAGATAATAAGGACCTGTTTCAAATATTCCAATATAATGAAGAATATTTCTTGCCAAGCTTCCCGGTATATCTTCGTATAAAGAAAGATAAGTTAGATTGACTAACTTTATGGAATCCATATCACTTATAACAACAGACCCCCCTTTAATTTGAAGGATAATTTCTAAGAAACTTTCCCAATGTTGGTAAATTTCACTTTGAGAAGGAGTCAGGTCGAATTGAAAAGGAATGTTTTCAAGTATACTTAATGCTGAGGCTGTGTCTTCATTATCGAGATACGCCATCATCAGACGGTATTTAGACTGTAAAGCAGGCCCATTTTCCAGTAAATATATAATGCTATCTTGTCTCGCTCCTGCTGTGTCACTTCTGAAAAAATGAATTAATTGATTCATTGCAACTTCCTTTTGCAGATTCCAAAAGAAGAGGTCCGACTCAAGAATTTCTTTGTGACCTATTGAATCTTTCCCTTCCATTATCACATCCATCATGTATTCCGGAAGTTCATTGTCCCTGTTTTCCAATGCTTCAACGACTTTAGAAGATTTTGCGCTTTGCGGATTCGCAACCATAATATCCTTCACCATAACTGGAGATAAAACATCTTCTTTTTCAGCAGATTTAATTAAAATTGTGTCAGAAAGATAAGGCGAAAATCCAAGTAATTCATTGTGTAGATTGAGAGCTTCTTCAGGTTGTGCAATATTCACATCAAACGCCAGGGCGTCTGTATTGCCCCCATCGATGAGTTCTTGAAGTAAATTAGATATTGAATCTGATTTTGAAGAGGCAATAACATATTGACTATAACTTGATCCCAGAACTCTTAAGTAAACATGAGATGAACACGACTCTAAAGTATCCCATAGTATGGGTGTATTATATAAATAAACACTATCAGATTTATATGAAGGAATCCATCTGTTTGTTCCTGTTAATAAAGCCTTATGATGATAATAGTTAACCGAATCCATTTGATTATCAAAGTCGCTGGTTGGATGGATGCCAGTCTTTGAAAACAAATTGCCGGCAGGAGCGAAATGTGAGCCTTGCGTTTTTGAAATTCCACACTCATTGCAACCTTGAGGGCCGGTTACGACAATGTCATACTCATTTTGATTATAAATGTTACAACTGAGTTTAAGGCCTTCATTAGGATTTCCCATATTCCTGTTAACATTTTGAGATAATGTTCCGATAAATAATTTATTAAACGTATTCTTATAGATCTCATTATCAGCTTCTCCGGAATTATTAATTGTTATGCCGATGCTTGGGCTTAGTTCACTCTGCATGCTTTCCCCAAAAACATTTTCTTCAATCATATATCCTGTGCAATTATCCATGTATATCCCACCAAAAATCTGGCTGCTTGCCGGGATGGAATCGAAGTTCAGATCAAATTCATTCAAATAGATTTGTAAGCCTTCTATAGCGCTAGTATAAATTCCAGTCAGGTTATTAATAAATCGGGATTCATGGACTTCAAGTGGCATATTTTCATAAAGTCTTAACGCGAATATGCCGCAATCCAGGCCCTTAAAGGTACTTTGGTTGTAATTGGTGTCGGGCATGACTTCAAAACCCGCATCGATTGCATAAATGCCTCTTCCGTGATCCCTGAAATCCGGGATGCCGACTATATCATACTCGAAATTGCATCCTTTGATCTCCACTCCGTTAACCTGGACTAGTGTCATAAAATATTCCGGCGCAGAACCATCGGCAAGGATTTGATCGGTTTGAAATTTGCAGGCTTCGAACCTGGCCATGATCTGTGGATTGCGATAAGTCCATAGTTGCACTCCGTAGCGATTGTTCTTAAAGGTTGATTCGCCTGCATCCACGATCCCACCGGTATAAGCCCATTCAGGATAGGTGTTTTCAATGTTTTTCCCGCAGAAAATTGCTTTCCTGGCTTTTTCCACAATGGAGTTATTTTTCACTTCGATCCTTCCCTGCACGCTTGAGCTCTGGGCATAATCGCTGTTTCCCCATACCTCAATCCCCCACCAAAGGTCATTGCAGGCACTGGTAAGGGTACAACCATTCAGGATCAGCTCAGCGCCTCGCTTTACCACTATTTTAGCATCTGCGGGCATAAATATTTTACAATGACTTAAAGTTACGGTAATATTTTCATCAATAACTATACTACAATCAAGAATTGTATCTCTACCCCATTCCAAGTTCTCCCTAATAGTCCAGGGTGCTTCGTTGTAATCGCAAAGAATAGGTGTTTTCCATATCCCACGTCCATAGGTCGATGCAGCAATATAATTGTACTCTTTATTAACTTCAAGATCGGTAATGATTTTTAGAGGCAAACCATTATTATAAGGCATCCAGGCTGAATCTTCCGACGAATATTTGAAAATACCGACATCAGTAGCGGCTAAAAGGATTTCAAATTCAGGGATATACCTGATCTTGTAAACCGGTAAACCGGGTGGTAAACCCTGGGAAAAGTCAATCCAGCTACTGCCGCTGTTTGTGGATTTAAATACTTTCTTTTCCTGGTCAGTATTTTTCGAAAAACCAACAGAGGCAGCCCAAATGGTGGATATATGATTGGGATCAACTTCAATATCTGAAACAAATCCGTAAAAACATCCTTTTAAACTATCGCTGATATCCGTGAAGTTATTGCCGTTGTCATCGGAGAAATAAACGCTACCTGTGAAGTGAAGAGAATCCGGAGGGTTGGCCCATGGGTAATACACCTTGTCTGTTGAAACATAGATTCTTCTTCCGGCGCCATTTTTAACTACTTCTATATCGGTTATTATATTGTTGAAGTGTTCAAGTTCGATTGGATCATCTACATCATGAGAGAAATTGTTAACCCCGATGAATTTTAATAAATCTTTTCCACCCGAGTAAAGAATTGATGGATTAACAGGATCAAGTTCAAGCGGTATAGCCGCCGTTGACTCATTGAGCGTATAAAATCCTCCTGACTCGAATGTCATTCCAAGGTTATTTGTCCTGAAGAGGGTTGAAGATTGCCATTCGGAGAAATAGAATATATTTTTATTATTTGGATCAAAGATGAGTTGACTCCCATCACCCGTACCAAAATTTATCCATCTACCCTCATAATTCAGCATATTATTTAGATCCTGGCATCCACCTGCTACCAAATCAGCCCCGAGTTCAGATACACCTATCCCGTAAAACTCTGTGACATTTAATCCGTTGACTAGCGAAACCATGGGATGGCGCCAATGCCATATATTAGTTCCGCATCCTGATTGACCATCTTCGAATTCCGTGCCCCAACTGATTCCCGCGTCATTGGCAATATAAAGGGTGTCGTGACCGGCATGATCGGTAAATAGAAATAAGTCGCGCTTATCAAGATGCAACCAGCAATCTCCCGGATAAGCACCTGCATCAAGCTCATGAGTTATATCCATTCCATTATTGATATCTGTTTTCACAACACCAACAGCACCAATATAAAAATCCACAACATTTGTATCAGAATGAGTTGCCTCAAAATCAAGCATGTTACCACTTGCCCGAATAACGTTACGGGCTTCAAAAATTAGTCTGAATGAATGATCGATTGAAGAATATTCAACAATTCTCAACAGGGAAATGGAGTCAAAATTTCCGCGTTTATATTCAGCTACATAACAAAACCAGGCAGTCCCGGGAAAATGACAGTCAACGGAAACCGCGGCACGATGTGGCGGTAAGAGCAATGAATCACCAGGATTAAGTCCAATTAAAAAGACATCCTGGGACATGTTGATGCTATCAATTGCATTCGCTGAATCTCTTAATATAAATATTTCACTTCCAGCGAGATAATAAAGAGAATCATTCAAACAATCTACCTCAAGATCAAAGAGACCATTATGCCTGTCAAAATTTGTTGAATCCGAATCTGCCCACTTGTAATAGTTCTTTTCAAAGATTTTATCCCATGTATTTCCATGATCGGATGACATATATACATTTTTATACGTAGAAAAAAATAGCTTTCCTGGATCAAGCGGATGCAGCTTTATTTGCCTAATGGATGCACCAAAGTACATTGTAGGGTAACTGCTCGTATCAGGCACAAATAATTGTTCCCACGTAATGCCCCCGTTGGAAGATTTAAACAACCCGGATGAATAATCACTAAAACTTGAAAGTGAGTTATTACACGTGATATAAACAATGTCATTGTATTCCGGATCGACAGCAATACTGTTAACACCATGAATTCTTGCATCATCGTCATGCAAAGGATACCAATTTTCACCGCCATCTTCAGTTTTCCAGAGACCTCCATGGTGACTGCCGGCATAAATTAAGGAGTGATCGCCACCACTGACCCATATTGAAAGCATCATCCCTTTTCCGGTTCCATCGCGGCTATCCCCACCATGACCAAGCGGTATGCCGTAAGGACCCATAAATTGCCAGTCCGAATTATCAATATATCCCTGCGGACCCTGAGCATTAGCATGATAATCCCGAACGGCATTCCAAATCTCACCTAGTTCGCCATTGACACCATGACGACTGTAATAAAACCACTTCCACCTGAGATAATCCTTGTAACCAGTCCCTTGCATGCTATCACTTCCACGAAGCTGGATCAATGAATCATAATAATGATCGTAATAATCCGTAAGAGTAAAGTAGTTAACTGTCGAATCCGTTAACGGTTGTGATATCACCAATGAAGGTTTAAAAAGGGACAGCAAGCAAATAATTGTCATTGAAACAAAGAAGTCTTTTGTTTTCATAATGAATTGGATTAAAGGTTAATAAATAATAAGGAAAAAGACTTGATGGCAGGAAATGAAGAGAAATTGAAGTTGCTTTTCCCTGGCTTAGATTTACACCTACAGGGTGGAGCAGAATAGAATAGAATAGAATAGAATAGAATAGAATGAATCCTATCTACACTATTGAAATGCTTTATTTGGCTACACCATTTCATTGGAATCAATTGGTTTTGGCTGGCAAGTTAAATGAAATGGAAAGTGCGAATATACGAAATCAGGACCGGAAAGTCAAGTACCGCTGATAACTTTCCGGTTCTAATTCAGTCACGTAGTGACGACAGACAGTAGCCCGGGGCGGGAGTCCTGGGAACAGAAGCGGCGATTTCAAAATCAGAGTGCCATCGGCACGACAGGGCACATGATAATTCGCGGGGGGGGTGAATCGTTCCGATGGAACTCTATATCGATGCGTGGCCGTTCATTTCCAGGGACTCCGTCCCTGGCTATTATCTTGCGTCACTTCGTGACTGAAGTAATTTTCCACCACCCGACCACCCGACCACCCGACCACCCGACCACCTGACCACCTGAAATCTTTCCTACCTTTGCGTTATCTGCGTGAAAAATTGAAACATGACTAATCTCAACTTCCCCGAGTACCCGTTCCGTCTCATCGAAAATGAAGGAAAACTGTCCATCTTTGACCAGGTGAGAAAAAAGTACGTGGTTCTGACACCGGAGGAATGGGTGCGGCAGCATGTTATTCAGTATCTGATCAGTGAAAAAAACGTTCCGGTATCATTGATCAAGGTTGAGACGGAGATTCAGTTGTACAAAACCAAAAAACGCTTCGATATCGCTGTGTTTGACCGCAACGGCCTGCCCTTGCTGCTCGTGGAATGCAAAGCACCGTCGGTACCGCTTACGCAGGCGGTGCTCGACCAGGCGGTCAGGTACAATATCACCATGAAAGTCGGTTTCCTGATGCTGACCAACGGGCTTCAGCATGTCTTCTGCCGTATCGACCCGGAGAACGGTTCCGTGCTGCAGATTGGTGAACTGCCGGTTTATCCTTTCCCCGGCTGATCAGATCTCCTGCGTCAACTCCACAAACCGCTTGTACGGAATGGCGATCAGGCTCTGGGCCGACAACGCGCCATTCGCCTGGCTGATCATGGAAACCTTGGCGGCCGTCTCCTCATCCGGAGCCTCATAGATGTCCAGGAAATCATACTGCCCCAGCAGGGCATAATGCGAAACGAACTTAACTTCCGGGCATTTTTCCCTGACCAGCTCCATCCAGTTCCTGCCGATGTTGGCCCGGTCTTTCATCTGCCGCGTCACGTCGGGCGACAGTTTGGTCAATAAAATGTAGGTTTGCATGGCAATTATGTTTATAATTCTAATAAATAGGTTTTTCAGGCTTAAATATACAAATTTCCGGGAAGGGATCAAAAAAATATTTTTACATTTGCCTTGCAATAAAACCAAATCTTATGAATAAAAAATATTCGGTTATCAAGGTGGTCCTTTCCATCATTATCATTGTCCTGGGATACCTGATTTATGAAAGCATCATGAGACCGGTAAGATTCAACGCGGCTACCAAATCACGTGAGGCGAAGGTCATTCAACGGCTTATGGATATCCGGACCAGCCAGCAGTTCTACAAACGGGAATTCAACCGCCATACCGCGAGTTTCGATACACTGATCTCTTTCCTGACAAAAGGCGAGATCCCGGTGGTCAGAATGGTGCCGGATCCCACTGACACCACCTTTACCAAATCCATCAAAGACACCCTGGGTTTCGTTAAAGTTGCCGACTCATTGTTCAGCAAAAGGGTGAACTTTGTCCTGGATTCCTTGAGATATATACCTTTTGCCGGTGATAAGGAATTTGAAATTGCTGCCGGCCAGGTCGACCGGAGCGGATTGAAAGTTAGCGTCTATGAAATAAAAGCGCATTATTCCACTTTCCTGGATGGCCTCGACAGGCAGTTGGTCACCAACCTGATCAAATCCCGGGAGGATATCGATAAATACCCCGGATTAAAGGTAGGATCCATGGATGAACCGTCCACCGACGGTAACTGGGAATAATCACGCCTTTCATGTTGCCCGGCTGGTAGATTGTAAAACCGGGTTGCCTTAATCGCCATGAAAGCTCCCGATCATACTGCCCGTTATTTTGATCCCGCATGCGGGAACATTTCCTCTTACTTCTGCCAGCTATATATCCGTGTAAGCAGGGATGAAATCAGCTATTGCATTCTTGATACGGAGCGCAGCCGTTTCATTGCCCTCGCTGCTTTTCAGTGGAACCAGCCGGTAAAGGAACCGGTGCAGGCCCATGCTCAACTGGAGTTCCTGCTGCAACATGAAGAGTGGCTGAAGAAAAAATTCCCCGCGGTGATCGCCGGTGTTGGCTCCCCGTTTCATACCCTGGTGCCTAAACCACTGTTCGACCCGGCAAAATCAAAGGGATACCTGGATTTCAATTTCAGGGTCCCGGCAAATCACGCCTGTCTTGAAGACCCTATTGATGAGGCCGGAGCGGTCAATGTATCTTCGGTGTCATTACACATTAAAGAACTGCTTGCCGGCCATTTCGTTAATCCGGCGATCGTCCATGAATCAACCGCATTTCTTAAGGCTGCCTGGCATCACCACAAAGCCGGTCCCCTTGCCTCGCAAATGTTCCTGAACCTTAGAAGCAAAGAAATTGACCTGGTTTTTTATGACCAGGGAAAACTGGTCCTTTTCAATTCGTTTCAGTATGGCAGCAAAGAGGATGTCCTTTATTACACCCTTTATTTTCTTGAACAGGCTGCTGTTCTCCCGCAACAATCCAAACTGATCCTGTGTGGACTGATCGGGGAGGAGACGGAGCTTTACCAGTTGCTGGCCAATTATTTCGGGCAGGTCTCTCTTGCAGACCGGCTGCCTGTGTTCACCTACAGCCCGATCCTGGACGAAGTCCCGGCACAGCAATTCCAGGACCTTTTTGCACTGGCCTTATGCGGATCATAAGAGGGACACACCGGGGAAGAAAGATCACCCCGCCGGCAAACCTGCCTGTGCGGCCCACCACCGACCTGGCCAAGGAAAGCCTTTTCAATATCCTGGATAATCATCTTTATTTTGAGGATTTGAGGGTACTGGACCTATATGCCGGTACCGGAAGTATTTCCTACGAATTTGCTTCCCGGGGCAGCAGCCTCGTGATTGCCGTCGATATTAATCCCCGCTGCATCGGTTATATATCGGAAACATCCAAAAAACTCGGATTCGACAACCTGAGAGCGGTCAGGTCGTCCTCCATCGGTTTCCTCGGATATTGCAGGGAAAAGTTCGATGTTATCTTCGCTGATCCTCCCTATGACCTGGAAGGCATCGAGGAAGTCGTCAGCCTTGTATTCGGCAGGGATTTACTGGTCGAAGGGGGCTGGCTGATCATTGAACATCCTCAGGAAAAGGACTTTTCGGCTTTTGCCGGATTTTACCAGCACCGGAACTACGGGAAAGTGAATTTCAGCTTTTTCAGGAAATAAAAAAGGCTACCATTCCAGGTAGCCTCTTATGGGTTAATAATGCGTTCCTAGTATTCATCTTCATGGAAGAAGAAATCTTCTTTGGTTGGATAATCCGGCCAGATATCTTCGATGCTTTCATAGATATCTCCCTCATCTTCAAGCTCCTTAAGGTTTTCAACCACCTCGGCGGGAGCGCCTGAACGAATACACCAATCAATCAGCTCCTCTTTGGTGCAGGGCCAGGGAGCATCCTCCAGTTTCGAAGCTAATTCAAGCGTCCAGTACATAGCTGTAATTTTTGGGTGTTAATTTCCTGCAAAAATATATTATTTTAAACAAAAGTCAAGAGGGGGAAAAAACTTTGAAATTATTCTCTAAGTCCTTGCTTTCCAGAGTATTTCGTTAGCGCCAAGATCCTGCCCGAGCTTTCTCGCCAGGACAAACAGGTAATCCGACAGGCGGTTCAGGTACCGGACCACCAATTCTTCGACCGGTTGTACCTGGCCGAGACGGATCGTCTGGCGCTCTGCCCGGCGGCAAACACATCGTGCGATATGACAATAGGAAACCACCGGGTGGCCTCCGGGCAGGATGAATGACCTGAGTTCGGGAAGTTGCTCGTTCATCCGGTCTATTTCCTGCTCGAGGAGCGTGATGTCGGTGTCTTTGATCTGCGGAAGCTTAATATCCTTGCCTGCGTCGGGATCGAGGGCGATCAGCGATTCGGCGGTGAACAGCCGGTCCTGGATCTCCAGCAGGATATCCCGGTAATGTTCGCCGGTTTCCTGGTCGCGGATCAGGCCGATGTAAGAGTTCAGCTCATCGATGGTACCGTAGGCCTCAATCCGCGGGTGGAACTTGGGTACCCTGGTGCCCCCGATCAGTGAGGTTTGCCCCTGGTCGCCGGTCCTGGTGTAGATCTTAATCGTGGACATAAATGGTTGAGTTTTTCTCGTCGGAGGAGATCCTGCCGTCGATCAGCCGGATGATTCGGTGAGCGTACCGTGCGATGGACTCTTCGTGGGTGACCAGAATGATCGTGTTGCCTGCCCTGTGGATATCCACGAGCAGCGACATGATCTCATCGGAGGTTTTCGAATCGAGGTTACCCGTAGGCTCATCGGCCAGGATCAGCGAGGGATTGTTGACCAGCGCGCGGGCGGTGGCAACCCGCTGGCGCTGCCCGCCGGAAAGCTCGTTCGGCTTGTGGTTCATCCGGTCTGCCAGCCCTACCGATTCCAGTGCCTTTGTCGCCCGTTCGAGCCGCCCGGCCTTGCCAATGCCGGCATAAACCAGCGGCAGCATTACATTCTCGAGGGCAGTCGAACGCGGCAGAAGGTTGAAGGTCTGGAAAATAAACCCGATCTCCTTGTTTCGTATTTCAGCCAGCTCGTTATCGTTCAGTTTGCTGACGTCATGGCCGTTCAGGAAATACTGACCCGCAGTCGGCGTATCCAGGCAGCCCACCAGGTTCATTAGGGTCGATTTGCCTGATCCTGAAGCACCCATCAGGGCGACGAACTCATTCTTTTCAATTACCGTTGATACGCCCCGGAGTGCCTGTACGACCTCCAGTCCGACTTTGAAATGGCGGGTGATGTCCACCAGCCTGATCACCTCATTGTTCATAATTTGTGATTCAATTGAACAAATGTAAAAAACATTTAGACATACCTGAGCCTGAAATGCTGCTTCGACGATTCCTTCCTAAGTAAAACCCACCCGGAGTAAAACAAGTCCAGGCTGACCGTGACCCGCTCATCCCGGCAGATCTCTCCCCAGGCCTGCTCCATCGATGGGGATGCATGGATATCATCGATGACTATAACCGTCCCGTTATGGGAATACCTGAGGCACCGGTTGAAATAATCCATCAGTGCATCACCGCGGTGATTGCCGTCGATGAACACCAGGTCCACTTTTCCCAGTTCTTCCAGTGCCGGATCAATGGTGTCCTCGAACCTTCCAACTCTAACCGTTATATTTTTAAGATTCAGCCTTGAGAAAGTATCCCGGGCCATTTTGCTTAATTCGGGGCACCCTTCCAGGGTGATGATCCTGGCTTCCGGATTGGCCTTTGCAAGATATATGGAGGTTATCCCCAGGGAGGTGCCCAGTTCGAGGATCTGCCCGGCATTCATGAAGCTGACCAGCCTCGACAGCCTCCTTGCCTCCTTCCTTGAAGCCAGCGACCTCGCGGCAACCGATCGGACCGTGACCGGGTATTTCTTGCTGCCGGATTCACCTGCCCCGGTGCCGTAGTCTGTTTTGAAAATGACACTGCGGTTTTGCAGGCATTCTCTGCGCAGCATTTCTGCTTCATTTTCTCCTTCCACGGGCCTGTTATTCCGGATCACCTCATTGACCATCCGATACAGGTATGGTGAATGGACCCGGTAACGGTTTCCGGCCGAAATCATAAAACCGGCAAATCGTTCCGCCAGCCAGAGCTTGTGAATGAAGCGACTATTCAAGAGCTATTTTATTGATGTAGAAGACCGTTCTCTGATTTCTCTCGGTGACCAGGTTGTTTTGAATGGTATGATAGCCATAGGCCAGGAAATTATAATCATACCAGTGCACAAGGCGGTTTTGGCCCACGGCTGTGATTTTATCTCCTGTCCTTGACGTTTCAAGGTCCATCCTTGTATAAGGCTCAAGTTCGGCGTTATCTAGGCAGATGCGGTAAGCGATCTTCGTCCCGTCGTTGTAAAAGATCAGGACCGGTTCCCCGTCGAAGAAATAGGCGGTTTTCTTGTCCAGCCTCCAGGTCGTCCCGGTATTGATCTCCAGGCTGTTATCCCATATCAATTTGCCGTCCATACTGAAACTTGCAAGCATGGAATTGAAAAAACGGTACCCGTCAAACACGTTGTAGGTGTGCGTGACCGGACGTCCCCAATAATCGTAAGATATATCGCTGACAGTCCTGAATTCGGGATAAAATGCTTCCATCATGACGACCAGGGTGCTGTCGTGCACCTCCGGATCGTGCATCAGGATCTCATAATTCAGAGAATATTCCTGAGATTCCCGGTCCTTTCTTTTCTGCAGCCGGTAAAAATCCCTTGCACTGGCCCCGGCCCGAAGATTCTGAAATTCCATGAAATTGTAATAATTCATGAATTCCTGGGCATCATTTTTCAGGCTTGTAATGAAAATGCCGGCCGATTCGGTACCGAAATATTCGTTTTGCGAAGGCAGCTTCGATGCAAAGCCTCCGTAAGTACCGGTCAGGTAATAATGATTGCTGTCGGCAATATGTATCCTGGCCGTATTCAGGTATTTGCCAGCAATTGCCGGCGAGATCAGATGGTCGTAAGAAAAGTTTGCCTCCTGGTCCAGGACGGCCAGGTATATGTTATTCTGCCGGCGCGCCAGGTAATTGCTGACGGTAAAAACGATGCGGTCCCGGAGTGTATCGTATTCCAGGTCCTGGATATAATTCTGGTCGGCATAGGCTACAGAAAAACTGTTGGACGTCCCTGTGCGGATATCGATGGAATATACGGCCGCTTGGTCATTTTTAAGATTGAGCGCAGCAATCAGCCTTCCGTCCTGTATCAGAAACCTCACCAGGCTGCTTTCCACCGGAAGGCTGCCTTTGGTTTCCAGTGACAATCCCTGTGCCAGGTTGATGGTGATCAACTGGAAATTGTTGGTCCCGGCTTTCACTTTTCCTTCGTTGAGGAAAAACAGGTAGAGCATCGTATCCTGGAGAAAATAATCCTGGTACTCAGCCTGGTCCACTACCGGGAGATTGGCCCTCCAGGCTTCGGTAAAATCTGGTTTGAAAAGTGAGAAGAACCATGCTTTACTGTCTTCCCCGGCAAAATCCTTGGTTTCGTAAAACAGCAGGAAGCCTGTGGATCTCAGGGGAATGATCTCGTAGATGTCGCTGTTGATCGCCGCTTCAAATTCAAGCCTCACCACCCCGGATTGCCCGGAGCCGGTGAGGCCTGCAAGGAGTGATATGATGATCAGTAGGTGTTTCATCAGGCAGTAAAACGATCAGGACAAAGGTAATATTATACTGATCTTACTGCCCGTGCCGATTCTATTTAACTTCTTCGAAATCGACATCGGTGACTTCACCGTCCTGCTTGTTCCCGTCCTGTTTCTTTCCGTCCTGTCCAGGTCCCTGGTCTGTTTGCTGTTCTCCCGGCTGCGGGCCCGACTGGGTGTTCTGGTACATTTCCGTGCTGGCTTTCTGCCATTGTTCGTTCAGGTTGGCCATGGCCGCATCAATGGCAGCCAGGTCCTGGCTCTTGTGGGCTTCTTTCAGCCTGCCAAGTGCCGATTCGAGATCTCCCTTCATTGCAGGAGGGATCTTATCGCCATATTCTTTCAGTTGCTTTTCCGTCTGGAATATCAGTGCATCGGCTGCATTAAGCTTATCCACGGATTCCCTTGCTTTCTTGTCGGATTCTGCATTCTCCTGAGCTTCGCGCTTCATCCTGTCGATCTCATCCTGTTTGAGGCCCGAAGACGCTTCGATGCGGATCTGCTGTGAACGGCCGGTTGCTTTGTCTTTTGCCGTGACATGGAGGATCCCGTTGGCGTCGATATCGAAGATCACCTCAATCTGAGGAATACCTCTTGGCGCCGGCGGGATGCCGTCGAGGTGGAACCGGCCGATGCTCTTGTTCTGGGCTGCCATCGGGCGTTCGCCCTGCAAAACGTGTATCTCTACCGAGGTCTGGCTATCGGAAGCCGTGGAGAACACCTCTGATTTTTTCGTCGGGATGGTGGTGTTTGACTCGATGAGTTTAGTGAACACGCCGCCCAGCGTTTCGATGCCGAGTGACAGCGGGGTCACGTCAAGCAGCAGCACATCCTTCACTTCCCCGGTCAGCACCCCACCCTGGATCGCAGCGCCTACCGCGACCACTTCGTCAGGATTGACTCCCTTTGAAGGCTCTTTGCCGAAGAATTCCCGGACGATTTTCTGGATCACCGGCACACGGGTCGAGCCACCCACGAGGATAACCTCATCGACCTGCGAGGCATTCAGCCCGGCGTCGGACAATGCCCTGCGGCACGGCTCCAGTGTCATCTGGACGTATTTGTCGATCAGTTGCTCGAATTTGGCACGGGAGAGTTTCCGTACCAGGTGCTTGGGCACTCCGTCGACCGGCATGATATAGGGCAGGTTGATCTCCGTCTCGGTGGAGCTGGAGAGCTCGATCTTAGCCTTTTCGGCAGCTTCTTTCAGACGCTGCAGGGCCATGGCGTCCTTGCGCAGGTCAACGCCTTCGTCATTTTTAAATTCCTCTGCCAGCCAGTCGATAACGGTCTGGTCGAAGTCGTCACCGCCCAGGTGGGTGTTGCCGTTGGTCGATTTCACTTCGAAAACGCCATCGCCAAGCTCGAGGATGGATATGTCAAAGGTGCCGCCGCCGAGGTCGAACACGGCCACCTTGATGTCTTTGTTTTTCTTGTCAAGCCCGTATGCAAGCGCTGCGGCAGTCGGCTCGTTGATGATACGGCGGACTTTTAATCCCGCGATTTCTCCGGCTTCCTTGGTTGCCTGGCGCTGTGAATCGCTGAAATAAGCAGGCACGGTGATGACGGCTTCCGTAACGGTCTGGCCCAGGTAATCCTCAGCGGTCTTCTTCATTTTCTGAAGCACCATGGCTGAAATTTCCTGTGGCGAGTAAAAACGGTCATCTATCTTGACACGCGGTGTATTGTTATCACCACGGATTACTTCGTAAGTAACTCTTTTGATCTCAGTGGAAACCTGTTCATAGGTTTCCCCCATGAACCGCTTGATCGAGTAAACCGTCCTTTTCGGATTGGTGATCGCCTGACGTTTGGCCGGATCTCCGACTTTTCGCTCATTGTTGTCTGTAAATGCAACAATGGAAGGAGTGGTCCGTCTCCCTTCACTGTTAGGGATCACAACCGGTTCATGTCCTTCCATGACCGAGACGCATGAATTCGTGGTCCCAAGGTCTATTCCAATAATCTTTCCCATAAAAAATGTTTATTATCTGGTTTTAAGAAATATCAATTTTTCCTTTCCCCTGTCAATGATTATGCCATTGTGCATTTTCTGACAGCAGGTGACAAAAAGTCACAACCTCACGCCCCTTTTTTTAGAGAACCAACGACTAAAGCCGTTGGTTCCAAATTAGTTGCAAAATATCAACCGACGGCTTTAGTCGTCGGCGATGAGAGTAGCTGAGGTTGTGTTGTTAGTAAACGAATTTCAGCCCGGGTAACTGCGACTGGACCTCTTCGATCGTTTCGGGATGGACTTTTTTGGTGCGGATATTACGGCTCCGGCTGGAAAAGATGCCGGTGCCGTTGTCAATATTGGTGTATTCCGGGCGCTCCTGGACAATACTGTTGGAAGGCTCGTTGACTTCCATGTAAGTATTGAGGTCAGTGGCCGCGACAGCAATGATGAAATCGACGTCGTTGGTATACCTTTCCTTCACATTGGCTTCCTTTGCCGCATCCTGGTAGGGTACCTTATTCGCGATCAGGGTGTAGAATCCATCGTTGCTGTAAGAGACATACATATCCTGGCCACCGTCGTCGGTTTCGGATTTCCTGGTGCCCTGGCTCCAGTCGACGTAGGTGTAAACGGTATCAGGACTGTCGAACAGCACTTCTTTGTATTTGAATCGGATCAGGATCTCGTATCTTTTACCGTTTTTGGCTGAGGTCCATTCGACATCGCCATTAAGACCGGGTCTGAACATGATGAATTTGGAACCGGCACTCGGCTTGGTGATCGAGAAATCATTGACCAGGCCCGTATGGGCTGTTACAACTTTGCCGTCCACTTCAACTTTTAAATTATAATCATGTGAAGCGATGGGTTCAATAGGAGTGTAATAAATGACCTGGTAAGGATTGTAAAAAATGCCTTCCTCTTTGTTTTTAATGGTGATGGTATCCAGTTGATAGGTTTTGATGAGATTTCCGTTCTGACGCTCTTCGATCGTAGCTTTCAGGCCGGTGACATAGCTGCTGGAATCCTCAATCTTTGCCATTTCCATAACATTGCCCTCGCCCAGGAAAGCCTTGTTGATCTTGATGAAAACTGAATCTTCACCGGGATCGATCAATCCGAAGATCACGGAAATGTCCTGGTAAGGCGCGTTGATGTCGAAGTCCTCTTCACAGGCTGCCAGGATGGACAGTATTGAAATGAAAAGTGTCCGGATTACATTTCGCATTGAACCTTGAGCATTGAGCATTGAGCATCTGAAAGGGCTGATCTGAGATTTGAAGCTTGATTTGCTCATCATGATATCATTTCACCGGTTGATCATATTGATACAACGCGCAAAAATAGTATATTAACCGATATTGAGAATTCATTCGATTGAATTGTTGTTAATTTTGCATTTACTAAACGATAAAAACCACTGAATATGATTCCTGATTCAAGAAAATATAACAAGATCACGACCCATGTATTGCAGGAGATGAAACTGAAAGGCGAGAAGATCGCGATGCTGACAGCCTATGACTTCTCTTTTGCGACCCTGCTGGATGAGGCCGGGATCGATGTGATCCTGGTGGGTGATTCGGCTTCCAACGTAATGGCTGGTCATAAAACAACTTTACCCATTACACTTGACCAGATGATCTATCATGCTTCGTCGGTAATGAGAGCAGTTTCAAGAGCCCTGGTCGTGGTTGACCTCCCGTTCGGGACCTACCAGGGGAACTCGATCGAGGCGCTGAATTCCGCGATCCGCATCATGAAAGAATCCGGCGCCAATGCAGTAAAAATGGAAGGAGGGAAGGAAGTGCTCGAATCGATCGACCGGATCCTTTCAGCAGGCATCCCGGTGATGGGCCATCTCGGGCTCACACCGCAGTCGATCAACAAGTTCGGCACCTACGTGGTCCGGGCCACGGAAGACGCGGAAGCGGCCAAGCTCAAGAAGGACGCCGAACTGCTCGAGGGAGCCGGGTGTTTTGCAATCGTCCTGGAAAAGATCCCATCGAAGCTGGCCTCCGAAGTAACCGAGCAGGTAAAGATACCGATCATCGGGATAGGAGCGGGGCCTTATGTCGATGGACAGGTGCTTGTACTGCACGATATGCTCGGCATCAACACAAAATTTTCCCCCCGGTTCCTGCGCCGCTACCATAACCTCAGCGACGAGATAAAAGGTTCGGTGAATGCGTACATCCAGGATGTGAAATCGAAAGATTTCCCGAATGAAAGGGAACAGTATTAAAAAACCTAACCTCACCCCCTGTCCCCCTCTCCATTTGGAGAGGGGGAATAGGGGGTCGGGGGGTAAAGGGGGTGAGGTGAGCAGAATACTTTTCGAAGATAACCACCTCCTTATCGTGAACAAGCTTCCCGGTGAGATCGTACAGGGTGACAAGACGGGGGATGAACCGCTTGTCGAGACTTTAAAGCAATACCTGAAAGAAAAGTACAACAAGCCCGGAGCGGTCTTCCTCGGCGTGGTGCACCGCCTGGACCGCCCTGTCAGCGGCGCGGTCATCTTTGCACGCACCAGCAAGGCGCTGGCCAGGATGAACGAGTTGTTGAAGAATAGGGAGATCAGGAAGGTGTATTGGGCGATCAGCAGTCGTCAGTCCTCAGTCCTCAGTCGTCAGTCAGTCCTGATTACTCATTACTTAAGACGTAATGAAAAACAAAACAAAACATACGCATACGAAGAACCTGGCGAAGGGCGGCAGAAAGCGGAGCTGAAATACCGCAAGATTGCTTCCGGCGACCGGTACGATTTGCTGGAGATCGAACTGCTCACGGGCCGTCACCACCAGATCAGGGCGCAGCTGGCCGCCATCGGCATGCCGATAAAAGGCGATCTCAAATACGGCGCCCCCCGCTCCAACCCCGACGGATCGATCAGCCTGCATGCCCGATCGGTGGAGTTCGTCCACCCTGTTTCGAAAGAGCAGATTTCAATCGTCGCCCCTGTTCCCGAAGACAAGCTCTGGACTACTCTCACCAAATGAAAAATGAAATGAAAAATGAAATGAAAAATGAAAAGTGAAAAACGAAAATTGAAAAATAAAATGATAAACGCCAAATGATAAACGAAAAATGAAACCAGTCGTACAGTATCTCGTCGCCGCCGCCGCCATCGTGGTCATCGTGGCCGGTATGAAACTCAGTGCCGGGCTGATCAACCAGATCCTTCTGGCGTTCCTGCTGACCATGTGCATCACCCCATTGCCGGAATGGCTGATCAAAAAAGGCGTTCCCAAAAGTATCTCGATAGTGATCTCCCTGGTGGTGATCCTGGTCGGGGGATTTGCAATCACCGCCATGCTGGCCAATTCCATTTCAAGCATCATGGAAAGCATTCCCGTCTACGAAGAGCGCCTTGCATCCATTTACCAGGATTTCCAGGAATTCGCCGATGAAAGGAACCTGGATGTTTCAGCCCTGATCCACAAAGCAAATATCAGTCCTGAAAAGATTATCGCGTTTTCAGGCAAGTTACTCTCAGGAATGACCGGTGTGATCAGTTCTTCGTTCATCATCGCCATGCTGATCGCTTTTATGATCATCGAACTGATCAGTTATAAAGTGGACATTAAAAAAGGGAAAAGAGATTCCGTTTCGCACCTGGAGTGGCTGTTCGGCATGGGCGGGGATTTAAGGAAATATGTCAATATCCAGGCCCTGACCGGGGTGATCACCGCGGTGCTGAATTTTATCTTCCTGCTCATCATGGGCGTGGATTTCGCCTTCCTGTGGGCTTTTCTTTCCTTCCTGATGAATTTCATCCCGAACATCGGGTTCATCATTTCCGTCATCCCGCCGGCACTGATCGCCCTGCTGATGCTGGGCGGCTGGCAGGCGCTGGTCGTTTTCCTTGGCTTCTGGCTCATCAACGCATTGGTAGAAAACGTCATCCGGCCGATCTTCATGAAAGAAAGCCTGAACATCTCCCTGGTCACCACATTCCTTTCCCTGCTCGTCTGGGGCTGGATCCTGGGAATGACCGGCGCGGTGATCGGCGTGCCGCTGACGATGGTGGTGATGAAACTGTACAAGGATTTGAGGGTTTGAGGGTTTGGGGGTTTGGGGGTTTGGGGATTTGAGGATTTAGAGATTTGGGGATTTGGGGATTTGGGATGATGCTGTCAGTTTCAAATATCATTGCCATGCGGAATGCGCCTTTCGGAAGGCTTCTGATGCCGGAGGCATCACATGTTTATAATATGTGACACCGGGCAAAACATACGACCCCGAATGGGGTCGAATATCAAATCCCGTATCCAGTGCCATAAACATGCGAATCCTCTGGATTCGGGATTAGCCTCTGTCTCGTCCTAAAAAATGTTTACACTTTTTAATTTAATCCTGAGATAAATTT
>CAYUQP010000029.1:0-57654 GCA_964447005.1 uncultured Bacteroidales bacterium | reverse complement strand
ATTAATTGTAAATGAAGTTTGTGTAATATTCGTAACACTAAGCCAGCTTTCCCGCTCAACAACACCAGCCGTCCAATTTATATTCGAACTGACAGTGATATCAATTTTATCTCCGGCTGATGAAAAGAACACTGTATCAGGAGATACGATCAGGTATGGAGAACCATTCTGTGTCACTGAAAAATATTCATTAGTATTTCCGCAAATAACAGTAATTTTTGCTGCTCTGCTTGTGGTATCGTTATTAACCAGGCAACTTATCGTTATTTCATCATTATATATACCTGAATTATTACTAACCGATAACCAGGGGATTTCTTCCTCTATGCTCCATTCTTTATTGGAGGTGATATCTATTGAACCCGAGCCTCCGGAATAAGGGAAGCTAAGAGATGCCGGATCGAGTTCGATTTGATCCTGCTGATAATTGTATGAAAAATGTTGGACTATCTTTGAATCATTATCCCGAATATCTGATAATCTGCCAAAATTATCGTACTCGTAATAAGTTGTAAGGCCATTAGGTTCTGTTTTTGAAGAAATTCCTATCAATGGAATATAAGTATATGTAGTTAACAATGAATTCTTAAGGCGATTGTTGCTTCTTAAGGTTGAATTAAAATGAGCCCATTCGGATTTCTGTTGTTCGGTTTTAAGGTTACCTGCCCTATTTAACAAATATTCAAGTGAATCATTAGTTTCATACAAAGCACTCTCCAGATCTTCAATAATTAAATTTTCTGCAACAATTACGGGATACCTGTTGTTATAGCCATAAATATAAGCAGTACTGCTTCCTTTGCCATGTGGCGTTGCCTGTATTACATTAAGAAACTTATTATACCTAAAGGTGATTTCCGGTGTTAATCCGCCACCATTAATTTCCTGTTCAGTTCTTTCTAACACAGGCAAATGAGTCGTGTCAAACTCAAAATAATTAAATTTATAATGTTCGATTTCCTGATCATCCAGATAAATGGTCTTTTCTATTAGTTTATTATGAAAACCGTTAGCAGCGAGCAGATATACACCCTTGAGGAAAGGATCGGTTGCTGATTCATATAACTCATTAACTGAATAATAGTAGTCAATAAGACAGTTATTGTAATGGAAATTTGCATCAACCTGGCATGCCATATAATTATTCGTATCCAGGCAATCATAATATCCGGATGAAATTAATTCTGCAGAGAAATCCCCTATACAATTCTCATAATGCTTACATTTCGAAAAGAGGTATCCGAATGCTTGCTGAAAATGTCCAATCGGAATGCCATTCCATTCTTTATGATAACATTCTTCTGAAAGGCTAATGCAATTCAGTGAACCCTCATAGCATTGTCCATAAATTAACATACATTCGGCAAGTTCTGTTGTCCATTCATTATAAATGGACTTACAAGAGTCAAGAATATTTTCATATTCAACCCTGCAATTATTAGAAAAGGAGAGGTAGTCAGGAGGGTATTTCAGGTGGGTTTTGATTCTTTTCCCATCCGAAGAATTCTCGATAATTAATGTTGGATTAATGTGTTCAGGATTTTCGTACACGAATTGCTTTGTGCTTAATATTTGATGATCATTATATATATCCAATGTTGATATTTTTGATAACCTTTTATTATACGTACAAGTCAAAAAATCTTTATAACTAAATTCTTCTGTGAACCAATCTATTGCATGATAAATAGGAGTGCCTAATGTCATGATCCTTGAGGCTTTAAACCCCCTTATAAAATAAATGTGATTCGTGTCATCTTCATATTGATAATCGATTTTTCTGACTAATTGCAAAGTGCTTGCCGCTGTATTTCTATAATATTCTTCCCAAATGGGTTTAGTACGCATGAATTGATAACTTAGTTGTGGCAAATATGGTACCCCGCCTGTTGGTCCATCCGAATATTTCAAGAAAGCAGTTGTAAGTTTACCTGAATTTTTTAATTCAGTTCCGTAAAATTCATCGACGATCTCATAAGATACACTGTTGGCCGAATTGCCTAATCCTCCTACAGGGCTTGAATATAGCAATAATCTCTGGTTTTCATTTGTCAAACAGCTTCCCTCTTGAGTAAACTCACACCATCTATGTAAGATAGTGGTATAATAATCTGGCAGATTTGTATTCAAATAACCTGAATTATTGTAATCGAAAGTCTTATAAGTAGCCTGATCGGAATTATGATCATAATTCTTGATTTGCTTAATTCGAAGTCCGCCGGCAGGATACTCCCTTTTGATTTCTAATTCATCAGGATCATATTGCCAAAAGGTTAACCAGGCTACAGTTGTAGTAACACTTCCATTTGCGCAGATCTTCAATGAACACATATCAGTAAGATCGAGTGTCGAATCGATCAGAATTTCAACAGGGTCTTCTAAGGTCACAGTTTTGCTTAATAATATCTCATTCGCATCATTAATAATTTCAACTTTACCCTTATGATGAGTATTATCATAAGTGCCATCAATAATTACCTCCGCGAATAATGTAAAATTCGCATATGAGTAATTAGTGTCAAATATGAGGGGAATATTGTCACATACCTCTGTGTGATGCTCAATGCCTGTTACATTAAAATACCCCATATAAGAATCCTCAGAAATTTCTTCAATGGTAGGATACCTTCCATAAGCATTATTTTCAAATGTATATTCTGAGAATCCTCCGGTGGGATATGTTACTCTTGATAAGATACCTGCCTTAGATTTGTTAATATCAGGAGCTCTTTCAGCAGCGCCCAATATTTGGCCTGCATATTCGATTTTAGGAATGGTGGTTTGATTATAGTTTTCACCATTGTAAAATCCCCAATGATCGATTCCTTTTGAGTTTTTTGGTGGTAAGCCGATAGAGGAATAATTAAATGTATATCTTTTTTCAGGATTTGTTGTCACTCCAGTGGCAAGATTTGGAAAGTACTCTGACAAGGAGAGCAAACATAACCTCAATTCGTTTGGAGTATTATTATTTGGAGTCGCTTTAAAATAATCGTATTCGAATCTTAACTTTCTGTTGGAACCAAAGAGAGGAATAAATGTGATGGAGTCTAATTTTTTACCTCCATCTTCAGATAAACTTGAACTAAAGCTGATCAGACCATTACTCAAATAAATTCTTTTAATGTACTTTGCATCAATTTCGGTCTGACAGACTGTTTCGTCTGCTCCTCCCGCTAACATTTCGTAAATTCCGAAGTTATTTCTTTCATAAAGTTTTGTATAGGAGTAACTTATGGAACGGTGAACCGTAAAAGTATCATATTCAAAATAAATTCCATAGTTTTTCAATGGATTAATGATTTGTTGTATGTGCCAACTTGAGATATAATCCTCGGGATCAACGCCGGGAAAATTAACATGTGTTTCTTCCACGTAATCACCACCGCGTCCGAAAATATATATTAAACCATCCGGATCCAATATTGTAAAACCTGCAACATGACCGGCTTCATAAGATGGTTCAATTCTCATTCCATTGTATGGAACACAAACGCAGTTTCTATGATTATCAAACAAAAATGATCCGCTTTTGCCGCCAATATTATAGTAGAATATATCAGGTTCATAATCAATATATCCCTTGGCAATTTCATCAACTACTTCATAGGTTCGCTCCGCTAATCCCGGAGTCTCAAGCTCTGTATCAATGATGTAGGACCATGGAACCTTTTCGGAAGTTTTCAAATAACCATTATTGTGATCATCCGGCAATCCCCGCATGGTTCTGGTTATTACACCTCCAGCATTCAAAGACCAGCCCAGGCCAACCCAGGATGCTTCGTCCTGAACTCTTATCCCACCAGCATGATAGCTAAGAGATATGGAAAAATCTATTCCCCCTTCATTCAAATCAAGAATTGGAATAGTAATATTTGGAATGCCTGTGGATTTATCAACTGGAATTTCTTCAAATTTTCCAAGAGCAGCGGCATTTGGAGAGGGAGGGATGGAAATGGCATTGTACCAGACCTGATCTGCTTCTTGTGCCTGGGCTAAAAAATTAATTGTAAAGATGAGTTGTGAAAATACAACAATAGCAGTAATGAAAGTTGAATATTGCACTTTTTTCATGATTTGGTCCTAAAGAGGTGGGGTATTAACTGGTTTAGTTTAACAGACCATGAAAATAAGATACTTCAAAGCAGAAACCATCCCTGAAAACCACTAGATAATTTTTTAGTAGTTTTCTGCTAGAAAGTATAAAATCCTTTGAACCAATTATATTTTAAACTTATCGACTGATCGAGATTTCATCCTATGAATTAGGCCCATTGTTTAATTAATGTGGTCTAACCTTCATCCTTAGATGCTGAATTCCAACTTCGAACACTAACATGGATTCGCAATGTATTAGAGTCTTTTTAAAAAATCTAAGAATAATATTTTATTATTTTGAATAACAATTGAATGTTAAAAATGAATAAAAAGGCTCTCATAAATCGACAGTAGGCTTTCCTTATAAATTTTAAAAGTCTCTAATTCTGCACTATTCTTTTCCAGCAATTTTCGAAAGATTCAATGGATGATCAATTGATCCTTTTCTTCTTCCCGCCCCATTCCTTATCTCGCAGGATATACTTCTGAATCTTACCGGTCGAAGTTTTGGGCAGTTCACCAAACTCCACCGCTGCCGGGCATTTGAAATGGGCCGCGTGCTGCCTGCAGAACCCGATGATCTCCTCCTCGGTGGCATAAGCGTCTCGTTTCAGCGTGACAAAGGCTTTGGGCCGTTCGCCCCATTTTTCGTCGGGGATGGCCACCACGGCGCATTCCAGGACGGCCGGGTGGTGGGCTAAAAGCTGCTGGATCAGTTCTGGTATTTTATTCAAAATGGTTTTCACCTGATTTCTGATTGCTTTGATGATGCTCCCTGGCAATGGCAATAGCACGGTGCAGTTTCTCGCTGAGCAGTTTTTTGTCGGGAAGTTGGGTGTAATATTGGGCTACTTTAATGTTCGAGTCTTCGAGCATCAGGTATTCAATATGTTCGGTGTTGCCTTCGCTGCAGAGTATTAAACCAATAGGCGATCCTTCACTTTCTTTGCGTTCATTTTTGTTCAGATACCGCAAATAAAGCAGCATTTGCCCTTCGTGTTCGGGTTTGAATTTTCCGAGTTTCAGGTCGATAGCCACCAGGCGGCACAGGCTACGGTGGTAGAAAAGCAAGTCGATATAATAATCGGTTGCATCGATTGTAATTCGTTTTTGGCGGTCAAGAAAGGCAAAATCATTACCGATTTCCCTAATAAAGGATTGTAAATTTATAAGAATCGCATCCTCTAAATCTCTTTCGGAATATGTATCGGTCAAACCTATTGCATCGAGAAAATAGGAGCTGCGAAAAATCACATCGGGGGTTAATGAGCTAGTGGTTTGAATTTGTGCCAGTTCTTGTTTTATCACTTCTTCGGGTTTACGGCTCAAAGCTGTGCGCTCGTAAAGCATGGCATTGATTTTCTCATCTAATGTTCGGGTATCCCAATGCTCAATCCGGGCCATTTCCATGTAAAAAGTGCGTTTCAATTGGTCGTCGATAAACATCAGGGAACGAAGGTGTGTCCAGGTCAATTGGGTACGCACTGCGTATACAATCTCATCTTCGGAAAAAGTATACGCTGCGCGTATACAATGTAAAAGTTTGCGGTCGCTCCATCCTTTGCCGAACCGCCGGGTCAATTGTTCAGCGAGATTCTTCACTATCTGTTTGCCATATTCAGCCCTTTGGTTGTACAGAACATCATCTTTAATACGCTTGCCAATCTGCCAGTGCATCAAACAAATATCGGCATTTATTGTGGTTGCCAACCGTTGGCGGTTTCCTTCAACGATTTGGCAAACATCACTGTAGAGTTGAATTTCGCCTGCATTACCGGGTTTTTGTAATTCCATATTATTTAATTAACTTTTTCATCTTAACCACTTACCATTCATCATTGGCCATAATAATTAAAATTGCAACGTAACCATCCGGTGTTATACACCTTGACAGACATGTAAAAATAAGTTTTATTTCCGGGATTTATTTCAGATTTTACGGGATGGATGTAGTGGTCTAGAACCTTTATCCAGATTATCAGTTAATCCTTTTCTTCTTCCCGCCCCATTCCTTCTCTCGCAGGATATACTTCTGTATCTTTCCGGTCGAAGTTTTGGGCAATTCTCCAAATTCAACGGCAGCCGGGCATTTGAAGTGTGCGGCATGTTGCCTGCAGAACCCGATGATCTCCTCTTCGGTGGCATAAGAATTTCTTTTCAGCGTTACGAATGCTTTGGGCCGTTCACCCCATTTTTCGTCGGGGATGGCCACCACGGCGCATTCCAGGACGGCCGGGTGGCGGGCGACGAGCTGCTCGATCTCGATGGTGGAGATGTTTTCTCCGCCGGAGATGATGATATCCTTCAGGCGGTCACGCAGTTCGATATAGCCATCGGGATGCCAGACTGCAAGGTCGCCGGAATGGAACCAGCCGCCTAGAAAAGCTTTGGCGGTGGCTTCCGGTTGCAGGTAATATTCCCGCATCACGTTATTGCCTCGCATGACCACTTCACCCATTGTATTTCCGTCTTTCGCGACATCCTCCATGTTTTCATCCACCACCCTCACCATATCGGCGGTCAGGTAAGCCTGGCCCTGGCGGGCGCGGTAAAGCGATTGTTCTTCTGCCGGCAGTTCGTCCCATTCGGGGTGCCATTCACAGACCGTGATCGGCCCGTAGGTCTCCGTCAGTCCATAGACATGTACGGGTTTGAAGTTGAATGATTTGAGCATTTCCAGCAGGGTAGGGGAAGGAGGCGCCCCGGCCACGGTTACGGTGATGGGGTAGGGCATAGCTATGGCCGCTGGATGGTTCAGCAGGTTGATCTGCAGGGTGGGGGCTCCGTTGAAATGGGTCACACGTTCTGCTTCGATCAGGTCCCAGATCAGGGCCGGGTCGGTTTTGCGCAGGCATACATGCGTCCCGCCGATGGCCGTCACGGCCCAGGTGAAGCACCAGCCGTTGCAGTGGAACATCGGCAGGGTCCACAAGTACACGCTTTCAGGGCAAAGTTTCACTTCGATCACTTCGCCCAGTGCGTTCAGGTAAGCCCCACGGTGGGTGAAGATCACGCCTTTGGGCCTGCCGGTGGTACCTGAGGTGTAATTCAGGGAAATCGGCTCTTCTTCATCCTCAAGGAGGCTTTCAACAGGATCTTTATCTCCGCCTGCAATAAAAATCTCATACGGATCATCCCCATAACCCGTATCCCGTATCTCGATAACAGCCAACATGGAAACGTCAATTTCTTCAACGGCGGATTTCAGTTCACTATCAACAAACAGGAACCTGGCACCCGAATGCTGAAGGATATAGCTTATTTCTTCACCATTCAACCGGGTGTTGATGGGAACAAGAATACCTCCTGCTGCCGGCACGGCAAAATGAGCTTCCAGCAATGCAGGAATGTTAGGGCACAGGAATGCGACCCGGTCATGTTTTTTCAGCCCTTTGTTTCTGAGCTGTGATGACAGCCGGTTTACCCGTCTTTCAAATTCCCGATAAGTATAGCGACGGTTATAATGGACTACAGCGATCTTTTCAGGATAAACATTAGCCGAACGGCGGAGAAAACTCACCGGCGACAATTCGGTGCGATAGACTTTTTGAGGGTTTTCGGACAACATGATGTTAAGGTTTGGTTAAAATACAAATTTAATGAATAACGCGGGGTTTAGGTTTACCCGGGAATGGAAAATCTAAAAAATCGCCTGTTTTTTTAACTAAAGTTTGTTTTTTTTAATAATAAAATCTATTTTAGCAAATCTGTAAAACATATAACTCTCTCATATTCACAGGGGGGGGTATTTTTTTGCGCTCAAATTTTTAATTAAAACTCTTAGAAAGATGAAAAAAAGTTTACTGTTAATCTCAATGATGCTAGCCATTCAACTGGCTTTTGGGCAACTTACCGGGATTAAAACCATTCCCGGTGATTACGCGACCATCGAAGCCGCCATTGTTGCGCTGAATGCCCAGGGAGTAGGATCAGGCGGTGTTACATTTAATGTCGCAGCGGGTCATACCGAAACATTCACCACACCTTCAGCAGGCCTGATCACGGCTATCGGAACCGCTTCCAATCAAATCGTATTTCAAAAGAGCGGAGCCGGCAGCAACCCGGTCATTACCGCAGCTACTCCGGGCATCGGAACAATGGATTTTGTGATTTGCCTGTCAGGTGCGGATTACGTAACAATTGACGGCATCGATATTCTGGAAAATGCTGCGAACACAACTTCCACAACCCAGATGGAATGGGCTTATGCAGTGTTAAAAGCGTCCGAGATCAATGGATCGCAAAATAACACCATCAAGAATTGCAACATTTCATTGGATCCTTCCAATACCAGCAGTAGAGCAGTATACTCGAACAATCATACCACTTCAGCGACCACACAGCTTGTAGTCACAGATATTGCCGGGACCAATTCCAACAATAAGTTTTTCGGGCTTAATGTTTCCAACTGTTATCATGCCTTTTACATTTATGGACGCGCGGATGTCGATTACTATGATCAGAATAATGAACTGGGCGTCGATGGGGCCAATACGGTCAACGGACTAGGTAATACCGGCGCAACGGCTGCGACCTATGGGCTTTATTGTTATTACCAGACCGGGATTAAAATCGCAAACAATACTTTCACGGGCACCTGTGACAACGTTTCCGGTTCTATGTATGCCATGTACCTTATGACAAGTACCAATGCCAATGTCGATGTGTATAATAATACGGTCAGCATGACCTACAATGGTACGGGATCGTTTTATGCACTGTATAATTCCGGCATGGGTTCATCCGGGACGACCAACACGGTTAATTATTACAATAACCAGATCATCAATAATTCGGTTCCGAATCATACCAGCGGTACAATTTACCTTATTTATATTTCTACGGGAGGCGTAACAGCAAATTTTTATAACAATAATGTATCGAATAACCTTATTGGTTCTGCTTCGGCAACATCCACGGGGTCTATATATTACACCTATTTTGCGAGCTCTCCTTCATCAACTGGCGTAACCAGTGTTTACAACAATATTGTCTACAATAACCGGAGAACCCAGTCAACGCTTGGTGGCGGGGCAAACTACATGTTTTACAACAGCGGTTCAAGCGGTGGGGCGGATGGTGTAGCCAATGTTTATGGCAATACAGTCGATGAGATCACCGTCGGATCATCGGGAACTTCTTACGGTTTTTACAATTTAATGACCAGTGGAGTTAAAAACTTTTATAATAATTCGATTACCAACATTCAAAATGCGAATGGAACAACTTATGGATTTTACAATTCCAGTGGAACGGTTTCCAATTTTTACAATAATAAGATTCAGAACCTGAACCAGAATAACACTTCAGGGACTCTTTACGGATTTTATATCGGCACGGTTACAACTTGTAACATGTATAACAATTACATTTCCGAGCTTTACGCGCCACAGCTTAACGGTGCCACTTCAATCCATGGTATTTATGTAAGTGGAGGGACTTCGCATGGCATATACAACAATACCGTTTATTTGAATGCCTCTTCCAGCGGTTCGGATTTCGGAACGTGCGGAATTTATGCCAGCACCACGCCCACCGTAGAATTGAGGAACAATATTGTAATCAACCTCTCGACCCCGGGCACCAATGGCTATACCGTAGCATACAGGCGCAGCAGCACCACAATTGCAACCTATGCCAGCACTTCCAACAACAATGACTTTTATGCCGGGACTCCCGGCCCCAACAGGCTGATTTTTTATGACGGGACCAATGCAGATCAGACCCTGGGCGAATTCCAGGCCAGGGTTTCCCCGGCAGATGCTTCATCCATCACGGAAAATCCTCCCTTTGTCAATGTGTCATCAAGCCCATATAATCTGCATTTGCTCACCAATGTCCCAACCCAGATTGAGAGCGGAGGCGCCACCGTATCAACACCGGCGAACATCATTGATGACTTTGATGGAGATGCCCGTTACCCCAATGCAGGATACCCGGACAATCCATCCTCACCTGCCAGTGCCCCCGATATCGGTGCGGATGAATTCGGCGGCCTGGGAACCGACCTGACCCCTCCGGCCATTATCTTCGCACCCCTGGAAAACACTTCCTCCACGGTTGCCAGGACCCTGTTGACAACCATTACGGATGCTTCAGGTGTCCCGACATTAGGTGTGGGCCTGCCGGTACTCTATTGGAAAGTGAATAGTGGTTCCTATACCGGCGTAACGGCAACATGGCTCGGAGGTGACCAGTATTCTTTTACTTTTGGGTCCGGGGTTGTCATAGGAGATGTTGTATCGTATTACCTGGTTGCCCAGGATATGGCATCACCAACCGTTAATATTGGTGCAATGCCATCCGGCGGTGCGGCAGGCTTTACGCCAAACCCTCCGGCTTGCTCCACTCCGCCTGATCCGCCATTGTCCTATACCATTTTAGGATCAATCTGCGGAACCTACCAGGTCGGTACCGGTCAAACCTACGCAACGATAACCCAGGCCATTGCCGATCTGGCCCAGAAGGAAGTGACCTGCCCTGTTGTGTTCGAACTGACGGATGCAGCTTACGGCGCTGAAACACTTCCGATCACAGTGCCTTATGTGGTCGGTGCAAGCGCAGGCAATACCATTACCTTCAGGCCCGCTGCCGGTGTCAATGCAACCATCTCCGGAGAATCCGCCACTTCGATCTTCAAGTTTACAGGTGGCCGTTATTTTATTATTGACGGATCTAATGTACCCGGAGGTAATAGCCGGAACCTGACAATCGAGAACACAACCACCTCGACAAACAGTGCAGTAGTCTGGTTTTCAAGCCAGGGAAGCAACCAGGGCTCGACCGATAATACTATTAAGAATTGCCAGATTATCGGAGGCTCTAATACGGTCACATCGCAATTTGGTATTTACCTTGCCGGTGCAACCATCAGCACATCCGGAACCGGAGCTGACAATGATGGTATCACCCTCGAGAACAATAAAATTTCCAGGGCTTACTACGGCATTTTCGCCCAGGGATTGCCTTCAGTGGGGGAACTCGATAACCTGGTCATAAAGGATAACCTTATCGGTGGTGATATCGATACGGATTATATTACCGGTTATGGCATGAGGCTGCAAAGCGTCAATGGCGGTATGATATACGGCAATGAAGTATATAACATGATTTATGACGGAAGCAAGTATGGTATTTATATGGGCACTTACATATCCAATACAGTTTTTGCCAACAATACCATACATGCAATGGGCCAGACCAACTCCACTGCCACTTATTACTGCATTGCAATGTATTTCAGCTCTTCGACGGGTGCCTCAAATAACAAGGTCATCAACAATACAATTTATGATCTCTATAATTACGGTAGCACCTCCAACTTCTACGGCCCGATAGGGATCCGTATTGTGGGCGGTTCCAATTACCAGTTGTACCATAATTCGATCAGCCTGACCGGTGCATTCGGAAGCACCACGGCAGGAGTATATTCTCATTGTTTGTTCGTCTCAACGGCCACGAACAATATGGACCTGAGGAACAATATATTCCATAATACCCTTACGGGTAACGATCCCAGGGCTTATACCGTTTACACGCCGAATACTTCCAGTTTCTCACCGATCAATTACAATGATTATTTCTCAACAGGAAGTGCCATTGGCTATTACGGGGCTGAAGTGGCGAATTTTGCCGCCTGGCAGCTGGCTACAGGTCAGGATGCGAATTCTGTGAATATCAACCCGGCATTTATATCGACAACCGATCTCCATCCTACCAATATGGCGCTGAACAACCTGGGTACTTACCTGGCTGTGGTACCTAAGGATTTTGACGGTGTAAACAGGACTAATCCTCCTGATATGGGAGCGTATGAATTTGGGGTTAACCCGCAAGTGCAGACTTTACCTGCCACCGATGTGACAGCCACTGCTGCCACGCTTAACGGTTCGGTCAATGCTGCAGGCGAGGTGGTTGCCACTTATTTTGATTACGGGCTGACCACCGATTACGGCAATACCGTCACCGGCACGCCGGCATCGATTTCAGGCACCACCACCACAGCATACAGCGCCGATCTGACCGGACTGCCAACATGGGTTGTCTATCACTACAGGGCCAGAGGTGTTACATCACTCGGGCTGACAGTCTATGGTGATGACATGACTTTTGAGACCGTGCCGCCTCCTGTTGTGACGACAACAGCCGCAACCGCGATCACGCAGAACGGTGCAACGCTGAATGGCATTGTCAATGCCAACAATGCAACGGCAACCGTTACTTTTGAGTATGGACCGACTGACAGCTACGGGTTTACAGTTACTGCCGATCAAAGCCCGGTCACAGGTAATACCGATACTCCCGTCAGTTTATCGATAACCGGCCTGAATGTCTACAGCCTCTACCATTTCAGGGTCGTAGCCACCACTTCCAACGGGTCCACCTATGGCAATGATTTGACGTTTACTACTTTAGGTGCGCCTCCGGTTGTTGTGACCAATCCCGCGAGCAATGTGCTGCAAGGTTCTGCACAACTCAACGGCACCGTGACCGCTAATAACCAGGCTACCACCGTAACATTTGAATGGGGCGAGACCACAGCCTATGGCAATGTGATCACAGCCACCCCGGCAACTGTGAACGGCATGGCCCCGACTGCCGTGATGGCCATGCTTAACGGACTTGGCAACAACATGGTATACCATTACCGCTGTGTGGGGGTCAATGCGGAAGGGACCACCTATGGAGCAGACCAGTGGTTCAATACTTACTGCCCGCCTCCTGCTCCTGCAGGCCCGATTTCAGGACCGGCCAGTGTTTGTGTGCTTAGTGTCGGACATGTTTATTCTGTTGCTCCCATCGCTGATGCAACGGATTATATCTGGACGGTACCGGCCGGTGCAGTTATCACCGCCGGAGCCAACACGCCCAGCATTACGGTCAGCTTCGGTGAGACCGCTGTTTCCGGGGATGTTTCGGTATACGGATCGAGCAACTGTGGCATAGGAGTGTCTTCCAGCCTGGCAGTCACTGTCAATCCATTGGCTGAACCGACCATTACCGGTCCTGACGTCACCTGCCTGAATTCCACCTACACATATACTACGGAGGCCGGAATGACAAATTACCAATGGGCCGTATCTGCCGGCGGACAGATCATGTCAGGCAGTGGGACCCACAGCATTACGGTGAAGTGGAACAGTACCGGCGACCAGTCGGTGAGCGCGACTTATACCAGTGCGGCCGGATGCCCTGCCGTGGCTCCTGCAGTCCTGGATGTGACGGTCGGTGATTTGCCCTCTCCGTCGATTTCAGGAAGCAACCTTGTTTGCGTGAACACAGGACTGCATGTTTATACTACCCAGCAAGGATTCAGCGATTACAACTGGACTGTATCTTCGGGCGGCAGTATCGCAAGCGGCCAGGGAACATACCAGGTTGAAGTCAACTGGACCGGTGCAGGCAATCAAACCGTTACGGTCAATTATTCGAACATATATGGCTGCTCTGCCCCTGCACCGGCAAGTTTTAGTTTAGTGGTAACGCCTTTGCCGGGATCGGCCGGTTCTGTAACGGGAACACCCGAACTTTGCGAGGGAACCCAAGGTGTAAGCTATTCCGTTGCCCCTATCGCCAATGCATTGAACTATATCTGGGAGGTCCCCGCCGGTGCCACGATTGTCGAAGGGATGAATACCAACAGCATCAAGGTTGATTTTGCTGAAGGTGCTGAATCCGGGATCATCCGCGTTTACGGTGAGAACCTTTGCGGATACGGTCAGCCTTCACCGGCTTATGAAGTCTCCGTTTACGCGATCCCGCCGACACCGGTTGCATCGGTCGACGAGTTCTTTGTGCTTCACAGCAGCGCACCGGAAGGTAACCAATGGTATCTTGACGGCACTCCGGTCGAGGGTGCCACCGGCCAGGATTACCAGGCTGAAGAAGAAGGGATGTACTATACCATCGTGACCCTGAACGGATGTGAGTCAGAGCCTTCCAACGAGGTTGACGTGATCTTCACCGGTGTCGGGGAACCTGACGGGTCCAGCTTCAGCATCTTCCCGGTCCCGAATGATGGAAGGTTCACTGCAACCATCATTATCCCTGGCAAAGACACCTTTACGATCAGGGTATACAGCGATCTGGGAGTGGAAGTTTATGAGAAATCAAATCTCAGCGTGGATGGTAAGATCCAGCATTCCATCGACCTGAACAATCCCGGAAAAGGTGTTTATACCGTCGTATTTACAGGTAACAAACAGACCGTGATCCGAAAAGTGCTGGTAACTAAATAGGTTATTCGATTTTTTATAATAATAAGAGGCCGCTCAGACTTTTGAGTGGCCTCTTTTTTCGCATCGCCGACGACTAAAGCCGTCGGTTTCTCAACCTCACCCCCTGTCCCCCTCTCCAATTTGGAGAGGGGGAATAGGGGGTAGGGGGTAAAGGGGGTGAGGTTGTTGGAACCAACGGCTTTAGTCATCGGTGTTTCGAAAATAAGAATAGGTTTTATTCCTCGATCAGAACCCCATCAGCAATGAATTCGTAATAATAAACCGGTACAGTGATTGCAGCAACTTCTTCCTCGCTTTTGCCTTCGTCCCTGGCATAATTCCGGAGCGTTTCCACCGGGATGAGCTCGCGGATTGCAATGCCCTGGACAATCGCATTTTTCCCGGCTGCATCCAGCGGTACAGTAAAGGCTTCCTCTTCGAACGTCACATGGAGTGAGTTATCATTTCCAAGATCCAGGTCCATCCAGCAGCCTGAATGTTTGCATGCGGCGGATATATGCCCGAAAACGGTCAGTGTGATGGTGTCGGATTCAAGGAAATTCGCTGCTACCTGGTCAGCCGGAACGGCTTGTTCATAATTCACTTCCTTGCCAAAATTTCCTGTTGACGGCATAGGCTGCCCGGTTTTCTGATGGCCTCCCTGTTGTGGCGTGTTCTGGCAGGCTGCAGCAACCAGGAAGAAAAATATCAGGCTGATGTATTTCATGGTTTCAGTCACTATCTGGGCAATATCTGTACGTCTTTCACATCGTCGAGTGAAACATATCCGCCATTGTTGCCGAAATTGTTGAGGACATAATTGATGACTGCCACGGCATCTTCTTTGGTATCCGCCTGGGGAGGCATCGGTGCCGGCCATTTGATGTCACCGTGAGATGGTACATTCGCAGAGCCGTTCAGGACCTGGGAAACGGCAAGCACTTTTTCTTCCAGGAGGAATTTGGAACCGACCAATGTTGGGAATGCGTTCGGCAATCCCTGGCCGTTTGCCTGGTGACAAGCGATGCATTTGGTTTTGTAAATTTGCTCACCCCTGGCCAACTGGGCTGCCGTTTCATTGTCCGTTCCGGCAGCAGGCCGGGCTTCTTCTTTTTGCACTGCAGTTTCCTGTTTTGGCGCAGGTTTTTCGCCACCGCCTCCGCAAGAAGTGATCAAAAGTGATGCACCTGCAAAGCCTAATAACATTAAAGAAGTTAATTTTTTCATGTTGTTTTTATTTAAATTAATTAAAAATGAGTTCAGGAGTGCAAATTTAACCAATAAATCCGATCAAACCTGCTTGTGGGGGTTATTTTTTTGGATGGCAGCACTCCATTGTTGCCTTATCGTCTGCCTGGTTAAGTTTCGGGCTGATATAAGGAATACCGAGATTGAGCCCGCGCAGAATGAACAAAACGCCTAACGCAATAATAAACCAGGGTATGATACTGCCCAGCTTCTGCCTTATCTTTTGCGAAAGGATGTTGCCGGCAATGGAGATTGCGAGCAGCATGGGAATGGTTCCAAGGCCAAAGAAGACCATGTAAAGCGCCCCTTCATGGATATGGCTCATCACCAGCGCTCCGGCCAGGGCGATATAAACCAATCCACAGGGTAGAAAACCGTTAAGTAAACCGATGATAAACAGGGAGCTGTAAGTTCTCACCCGGAAAAGCCTGATAAAAGGTTTCTTCAGGTGGCTTGTCAGGTGGTCAGAGAATACGGTGATCTTTTTCCCCGCGGACCCGAGCCGTGGAACGGCCACCGCCAGGATCATAACAGCCCCGATCAGTATTGACGCCCATTGCTGCATGCCTCCCAGCGCAAGGCCGAGCCCGGCAAGCCCCGCGATCGTGCCCAGCAGCCCGTAAGTGATCGTCCGGCCGGTATTGTAAAGCAATCCGCCGGTGATCCGGGAAAACCAGGACCGGTCATTCAGCGGCAACGCAATGGCAATCGGCCCGCACATCCCCGCACAGTGGAGGGAGCCGATGAAGCCCAACGCTAAGGCTGAAGCAAATTCCAAATTCCAAGCACCAAATTCCAAACAAAAATCAAATTCAAAAAACCAAATTCAAAAAAAATTCTAAATTTTAAATAAATTGCTCAATGCTCAATGTTCAACGTTCAATGCTCAATGATAACCGCCTCCTCGAAATAGTATTCCTTGCCGCCCATTTCCCAATCGATCTTGATAACCCATTTGCCTTTGTCGATCCGGCTTACGTCAAAGGCTTGCTGCAGCGAATCATTGAGCTGCAGTGGATGGGTGAAGTCTTTATGCTGGTCCGAGGGCCTGTAGAACCATACCGTGCCGGATGGAACGCTGCCGTTTTCGGGGGCAGGGAACTGGATGACCATTACGCCGGGTTCCTGACGAATATCAATATTACCCGGCAGTTGAGAGGTATTGTTCAGCTTATCGATCTTCTCCTGGTATGCCAGTTCTTTTTCATAATAATTCTCTTCGACAAGATGCGTACCCACGCTGGTCAGGTAGATATAGAAAGATATAACTGCCAGCACGATGACTGACAGTACAATAAATATTCCCGTTCCCCAGTTGAATTTCATAGTCATTAAATATCAGGGCCGACAAAAGTCGAACTTATTTCCTCAATGAGCCTGCCGTTACTGTAGACGCCGAACCGGACCGGAAGCTTATCCGAGGTTACCTCATTTTTGTCCAGCACCAGGAAAAAAACCGATTCCCCGATTGACTCCTTTTTAACCGTGATTTCATTTCCAATGATCTGGATCACGCCGGAGTGGGACAGGATCTTAAGTTCCACCGGCAGGTCTTCAGATGTCTTGTTAACCAGCTTGATATTGTAAAGATTACTGATGCGGCCTGGCTCAGGTTCCTGGTAAAGCATGCCGGGAGCGCGCAAAATCGTGGCTTCAATCGGCTCCCTTGAGGTAAATGAATAGGTGATCACGCCAAGCAGAATGACCAGGACGGCAGAATAAGCCATCGTCCTCGCATTGAGCTTAAGTCTGGTCCCTTCGGAGATTGTTTTTTCGGAAGCGTAGCGGATCAGTCCGCGTGGCTGGCTCGTAGCATCCATCATGTGGTTGCAGGCGTCGATGCAACAGGCGCAATTGATGCACTCGAGCTGTGTTCCGTTGCGGATATCGATCCCGGTCGGGCAAACCTGCACACACTGAGTGCAGTTGATACAATTGCCCTTGCCTTCTTTTTGCCTGTCTTCGCCTTTAAAGAAAGTGCCTCTTGGCTCGCCTCTTTTGTAATCATAAGAAATCACAATGGAATTCCGGTCGAGCAAAACTCCCTGCAACCTTCCGTAAGGGCATACGATCGAGCACACCTGTTCACGGAACCATGCGAATATAAAGTAAAAGACACCGGAGAAAACCAGCATGCCGCTCAGACCGGCAATATGATTTGCCGGGCTGTCAGTGACAAGCAATCTCCAGTCTTCGGAACCAATGATATACATCAGGAAATAATTTCCGATAATGAAGGAAATTGCAAAAAAGAAAACGTGTTTAAGGGTTTTCCGGAAAACTTTAGCGGCATTCCAGGGTTGTTTGGCAAGCTGTTTCTGATGCCAGGCATCTCCTTCTATCCAGTATTCTATCCTTCTGAAAATCAACTCCATGAAAACTGTTTGTGGACAGGCCCAGCCACAGAAAAGCCTTCCGAAAGTTACTGTGAACAGGATGATGAAAACCATCAGTGAGATCATGACCAGGAAGAAAAGGTGAAAATCCTGGGGCCAGAAGCGCATGCCGAGCACCACTATTTTCCTGTCGATAAAGTTCAGGAGCAGCAGGGGTTCCCCGCCGATACGGATAAATGGGGCTGCCAGGAAGAATGCCAGGAGCGCGAATCCGACAATATTCCTCCAGTTTGTGAGCTTTCCCCTGGGTTTTTTTGCATAAACCCAGACCCTTTTGCCCTTTTCATCGATCGTTGCCAGCCGGTCGCGAAAATCCGTTTTCGCCGTTTCTTCCTTCTTAAACTGGACCATGACGATTTGGTGATTAAATTTAAAATTTAGAATTTAAAATTTAAAATTCAGTTGCAGATTTCTCCCTGTGGTTCTTTGGGGTTGGGCGGGTTGGTGCCAACGAGGCTGACAATATAGCTCGAAACCTGCTGGATCTGTTCCGGCGTAAGCTGGTCCTTCCACGATATCATTCCTTTCTCTGGCACACCGATCACGATCAGATTGAAGATATCACCGATACTGCATCCGTGGATCCAGAACTCATCGGTCAGGTTGGGACCCACAAGCCCTTGTCCTTGCGCCAGGTGACACACCACGCAGCTCTTGTCGAATATTTCTTTCCCTTTTGCAAGAGAGAGCTCGTCGGTGAGCAAAGAGACAGTGGATGCATCAATGGTACTGGCCGGTCTGGCAGCTTTGTATTTGATAATGGCTGCTTCGACCTCCTTGTTGTAAGCGTCAGCCTGTTTGTCGGCCGTATGAAGAATGTGCATACGGCTGAAATAGACCACTGCGATGATGATGGTAATATAAAAAAGCCAGAGCCACCATTTCGGGAGCTTGTTGTCCAGTTCTTTTATGCCATCATATTCGTGGCCGGATATTAAATTATCACCGGTCAGTTCATCTTTTTCAATGAGGTTATGTTCGTTTGGTTCCATAAACCATATATTTAATTCGTTAATAATCCAGTCATTTCAATTTTGATCCTGCTCGCCGTCTTCCAGGGGCATTTGGCTGAAATCCCTGATATCTTCCTTTCTGATGCTGTATGAATAATAAATCATCACAAAGAATACGAAGAGGAAAAGCATCATGGATATGATCGCATAGATATGAGCACCAGCGACGGATACGAGATATTCCTTGATAAGGCTCATGGTCCGCTTATTTGGAAATATCAGTGCCCAGGCGTTGCAGGTAAGCGATCAGCGCGATGATCTCTTTGTCAGGTTCGACCTCGATCCCGGATGTTTTCAGACCTGTAGCAATCTGCTGAGCCTGGTTCATCAGGTCGGCAATGGCCTGCTTATCATATCCATCGGCATAGGGGACCCCCAGCGATTGCATGATCCTGACCTTTCGGGCCGTGTGGCTGGTGTTCAGGTCATTATGGATCAACCAGGGATACGTTGGCATCACTGACTGCTGATTTAGCTTTCTCGGATCGAGCATGTGGTTGTAATGCCATGAATCCGGTTTATAGATCTTTCCGGTCTTAACGCCTTCCCTTGCCAGGTCCGGGCCATTCCGTTTCGATCCCCACTGGAACGGGTGGTCATAAACAAATTCTCCCGCTTTGGAATATTCGCCGTATCGCTCAGTCTCAGACCGGAATGGCCTGACCATCTGGGAATGACAGGTGTAGCACCCTTCCCTTACGTAAATATCGCGGCCTTCAAGTTCCAGCGGAGTATAAGGTTTGACGCTGGCAATCGTTGGTACATTTGACCTGACCAGGTACATCGGAATGATTTCCACTGCTCCGCCAATCAGAATAACGATCAGCGAAAGGATAAGGAAGGGTACTGGTTTTCTTTCGAGCCAGCGGTGACGGGATTCGCCGGCAGCGCGGTTTGATGCGACCGGGCTGAGCGCAGGTGCCATGGCTTCTGTTTCCCTGGAGAACTGGCCTGCTTTTACTGTTTTGTAAAGGTTCCAGACGCCGATCACGGCACCGGTGATATAAAGCGCACCTCCGACAACTCGAGCGGCGTACATCGGTATGATCTGGGTGACTGTTTCAAGGAAATTGGGATACCTTAGGAAGCCCATGTCGTCGAATTCTTTCCACATGAGTGTCTGGACCACTGCTCCCCAGTAGAGCGGGATAGCATAGAAAATGATCCCCAGCGTTCCCAGCCAGAAATGGATGTTGGCCAGCTTGCGGGAGAAAATATTGGTGTTGAACAATCTTGGGATGAGCCAGTAAAGCATTCCGAAAGTAAGGAAGCCGTTCCAGCCGAGGGCGCCTACGTGGGCATGGGCTACCGTCCAGTCGGTAAAATGTGTGAACGCGTTGATGGCTTTGATCGACATCAGCGGGCCTTCCAGTGTGGACATACCATAGGCTGTGACTGCCACAACGAAAAATTTCAGGACAGGGTCCTCCCGGACTTTATCCCAGGCGCCGCGCAGGGTAAGCAAACCGTTCACCATGCCTCCCCATGACGGTGCGATCAGCATGATCGAGAAGACCATACCGAGGGTCTGGGCCCAGTCGGGCAGCGAATTAAACAGCAAATGGTGCGGCCCGGCCCAGATATAGAGGAATATCAGTGCCCAGAAGTGAATGATGGACAGCCTGTAAGAGTAAACCGGCCGGTTAGCTGCTTTGGGCAGAAAATAATACATGAGCCCCAGGTATGGAGTGGTCAGGAAGAAAGCCACCGCATTGTGGCCGTACCACCACTGGACCAGCGCATCCTGTACCCCGGCATAAATGGGATAACTTTTCAGAAGGTTTACCGGGATGGCGATCGAATTCACAATGTGCAGCACGGCCACCGTCACAAATGTCGCGATGTAGAACCAGATCGCAACGTAGATGTGGCGTGTCCTTCTCTTAATAATTGTCCCGAACATGTTCCATCCGAAGACCACCCAGATGATGGCGACCAGGATATCGATCGGCCACTCCAGTTCAGCGTATTCTTTGCTTGTGGTTGAACCAATGGCGAAAGTCACGGCGGCAAGCACTATGATGAGCTGCCATCCCCAGAAATGGACGTAACTTAGCAAATCGCTGAACATCCTGGCTTTACAAAGCCTTTGAAGAGAGTAATACACGCCCGTGAAGATACCGTTCCCGACGAAGGCAAAGATGACCGCATTGGTATGGATCGGCCTGATCCTTCCGAACGTCGTGTAAGCCAGATCGAACGTAAGTGATGGGAAAACCAGCTGCAATGCAGCGAGTAATCCGACCAACATGCCTATGATGGACCAAAAGATGGTCGCATAGGCGAAATATTTGACGATCCTGTTGTCGTAATAGAATTTTTCCTGTTCCATAAAGTTGGTTATTGGTTTTTGGTTATTAGTTGCGGGTTACGGGTTGCGGGTTACGGGTTGCGGGTTACGGGTTACGGGTTACGGGTTACGGGTTGCGGGTTACGGGTTACGGGTTACGGGTTGCGGGTTACGGGTTGCGGGTTACGGGTTACGGGTTATGGGTTACGGGTTATTAATTATTGGTTTTTGGTCAGGTGATTGTATTGTTGCTTTGTTTTTTTTGTTTTTGTTTTGTGTGTTTTTTTTTTTTTTTTTTGAATTCGAATTTGAATTTTGTTTGGTATTTGGAATTTGGAATTTGGAATTTCTTCAATGATGTTTTTCTCATCCTCAAACAAAATCCTGACCGAAGGCGTATACTCGTCCTCGTATTGCCCGGAACGTATTGACCAGAAGAAAGCTATCAGGAAGCCGATGGCTACCAGAAGGCTTATGGCAATAAGGATGAAGATGACGTTCACTGAGGGATGCGAATTGAGTTCTTAAGCTGAACAAATTTATATGATAATATGCAAAGTTGAAGAAGTAATTACCCTGAAACATGCATATTTATTGATATTTAGAAGGATTCTAAATACCTTTCTTTCCTGCCAGAATAAGGGTGGTAATAGAGGCAAAGGCAACCACAGTTACTGAACTGAGAGGCATGAGAATAGCCGAAAGCAGGGGGGTCAGAAGACCTGCGGCGGCAAAAGATATCCCGACAACATTATAAATGAATGAAAGCACAAAACCGGCAATCACGATGCGCATGGCGGTCCTGCTGAACTGGATGAAAGCAGGAAGTTGCTGAAAGCGGTCGGAATCGAGGATGCCGTCGCAGGCAGGGGAAAAATGGTACACATTGTCGGCGATGGTGATCCCGACATGGCTCTCTTTGAGCGCACCGGCGTCATTGAGTCCGTCGCCGACCATGAGGATCTTTTTGCCTGAATTATTCAGCCTTTTGATATAGTCCAGCTTGTCTTTCGGTGACTGCCTGAAGTGCAGCGCTTCTTCCTTGCCAAAAAGTGGAAGGAGCCTCAACTTTTCCGCATCATTATCCCCGGATAAAAGATGAAGTTCGTAGTTATTGATAAGTGACCGCATCGACTCTTCCATGCCCGGCCGGTATTGGTTCCTGATGCTGATGAATCCCCGTTGTTTCCCGTCGATAGCAATGAAAACCCGTGTCGTATATGTTTTAAATTCACTTTCCCTGCCGGTGACGAAACTTTCTGATCCGACCCTGAGATAATGTGAACCGGCCCGTCCTGAGATTCCCAGACCGGGTACTTCGGTGAATTCCCGGATTTCCGTCATGGTCTCTCCTGCCAAACTCCGGTACAGGGCCTGGCTTACCGGGTGGGAGGAATGCCGTACCAGTGATCTGACCAGTGTCTGTTCATTCTCTGAAATATCTGTTTCATCGTAAAATATCCCGAAGGCATCATTTTGGGTGATCGTTCCTGTTTTATCAAAAACGATGGTATCAATTTTTGAGAGTTCTTCCAGTATTTCCGTTTTCTTTATATAAAAACCAGCCCTTCCGAACAGGCGCATGGTGTTCCCGAATGTGAAGGGAATGGTAAGGGCCAGTGCGCAGGGGCAGGCCACGATCAGCACCGAGGTGAAAGCGTTCATTGCAAGCGACGGATCCCTGAAAAGCCAGAAAATCCCTGCTGCAAGGCTGATGGAGATGATCGCCAGGGTGAAATACCGGCTCACACGGTCGGCGATCGTGCTGATCCCCAATGAATCCGTTTTTTGATGAAGGTCCTGGTTCCACAGCTCGGTCAGGTAACTCTGTACCACCTCTTTTTCGACGATGAGTTCAATGGCACTGCCGACCTGCCGCCCGCCAGCGAAGATCCTGTCTTTCACCTGTTTCATCACCGGTGTGGACTCGCCACTGACGAAACTGTAGTCGATATGTCCTTCCCCTTTGACCAGGATGGCATCGGCGGGGACCAGTTCCTGGTTGCGTACCACGATCCTGTTGCCGGGTTTCAGGTTTTTCAGGGGAATTGTCGATTCATGACCCTGGTCATCAATGATCGTCACGGCAACGGGAAAATACGATTTGTAATCCCGCTCGAACGACAGTGCCTGGTAAGTCTTGCCCTGGTACCATTTGCCGATCAGGAGAAAGAAAACCAGCCCGGCAAGTGAATCCATGTACCCCTGGTCAGTCCCGGTCAGGATATCATAGGCTGATCTAAGAAATAAAATGCTGATTCCGAGGGCAATCGGAACATCTATATTGATAATTCTCTTTCTTAATCCTTTGAATGCCGAAACGAAATAATCCTGTGCGGCGTATAGGACGACGGGGATTGCCAATACCAGGTTGAAGTAGGCAAAATTATGGATAAAGTCCTGGTCCACTGGCTGCTCGCCTGCCAGGTAATCAGGAAAGCTGAAGAGCATGATATTTCCGAAACAAAACCCTGCAACGCCGAGCTGATAATAAATCTTGCGCTGACTTTTCCTGGCTCTTTTACGGTCCAGGTCATCCAGGGTGATCTGCGGGACATAATTCAGTGATACCAGTAACTCAACCAGCTTTCGCAGGCTCAGCGTGTCGTCCCTGAACGTGATGCTGACTTCCTTCTTCACAAAATTCACCATGGAATGCAGGATACCATCCTGGATCCGGTTCAGGTTCTCCAGGAGCCAGATGCAGGAGCTGCAATGGATGGAAGGGATGAACAGCTTAATTTTACTGATGCCGCCATCGGAAAATTCAAGCAGGCCCTGCCTGATCTCTTCATGATCGAGATAGGCATATTTCTGACCTATTTCAGCCTCTTTTATTTTTATTCCCGGATGTGTAGCAATATTGTAATACTCGCAGGCATCGCTCTCCCTGAGTATTTCATAAACGGTTTTACAACCATGGCAACAAAAAGGCTTATCATCAAAAATCACCGGGTTTCTCCCGCAATCTTCCCCGCAGTGATAACAGATTATTTTGTTGCTTTTTTCCAATTGATCGCAATCTTCTTATTTCGCATCGCCGACGACTAAAGCCGTCGGTTGATATTTTGCAACTAATTCGGAAGAAGCTGTCTCAAAAGTCTATAAATTCCATTTATTTCGAAACTCCGACGGGTAAATCCGTCGGTTTTTAATTTGTAACGATCTTTGAACCAACGGATTTACCCGTTGGAGTAAGAATCTTCAGAATGATTACCAAATGAAATCCTGACTTTTGAGACATCCTTTTCGTGCAAGTCATTATTTCTAACATAAAAATCCCGGTTTTATTTTCATCCTTTAGAAATTCATGACTCTTTCATTTTCTTCATCTTAAGATGATTAAGATAAGAAAGCAGGGAGACTAATAACACAATCGCTACCGTATAATACACAAACGTTGGCACCGGCACCGGATCACCGGCGGCGTAAGAGTGCATGCCTGACAGGTAGTAGTTCACCCCGAAGTAGGTCATCAGCACCGAGCTGAAGCCGATGAGCGCCGCGAAATTGAACCCGTAAACACCGTTCATTCCGGGGATAAGCCTCATGTGGATGATGAAGGAATAGACCAGGACAGTCACCAACGCCCAGGTCTCTTTGGGGTCCCAGCCCCAGTAACGCCCCCAGGATTCATTGGCCCACACGGCCCCGAGGAAGGTCCCGATGGTGATCAGGAACACCCCGATGATCAGGTTCATTTCGTTGATATTGGTCAGTTCTTCGATCGTGTTTTTCAGTTTTCCATAGTTGTCTTTATTCTGTAACCCAATGAGGATCAGGTTTAGAAACCCAAGCAATGCACCTACTCCCAGGAAGCTGTAACTGGCCGTAATGACCGCGACATGAATGACGAGCCAGTAAGATTTCAACACCGGGACCAGGTTGGTCATCTGCGGGTCCAGCCAGCTCAGGTTGGCCACCATCAGGGTCACGGAGGCCAGGATAGCTGTCGTGGCCAGGGTTATTTTAGAGGTCCTGGAAAAGAGAATACCCGACAGGATGGTGCCCCATGCGATGTAGATCATGGTTTCGTAACCGTTGCTCCAGGGCGCGTGGCCTGAAACGTACCACCGTATGGCCAGGCCGATGGTATGGACTACGAACAGTAACACGATCACCCAGAACAAGGAACGAATGATCCACCTGAAATTCCCTTTCCGGCTTAGAACCTGCGTGAAGAGCACAATGATAAAGATCAGGCCCACCGTTCCGTAGATTGGGAAAAGGCGTTTGAAGATATTGGCATTATTGTAAAAAATCTCGAGCCCGGATTTTAGTTTGGAAGGCATGACTTCAGTGCCGTACCTGTTCTGGAAGGTTTTCAGGTAAACCAGGTTGGAATCGGCCTGAGACCAATTGCCTGACGACATGGCATCGACTACGGAAACATAATAAACCGGCAGGATGTTACCGACAAATTCGGCATCGACCGTGTCGAAAAAATCGTAGGGATTCTCGGCTGTGTGCCATTTGCTGTTCGGGTGGCCGGGTTCGGGGAATGCGGTGAGGAAATCTCCGGAGATGGCCAGGAAGAAGATATTGACCCGTTCATCCACCTTGATGACGTCCTTATCAAAACTGGTTCTTTCGACCGGTTTTTTCTCATAGGCCTTGTTGACCGCCTCCGAAAGCTTGTAGAAGCCCATTTCCTGGTCCAGGAAATCATTAAATGATGCATACTTTCCCGAGACCCCGATCAGCCTCTTTAATTCTCCGTCACTTACCTTGATCATCGGAACTCCCTGCCAGTAAACGGGATTGGTCAGCATTCCGAGGAAGATCTGGTCGCTGTTCAGCCCGCTCATCTTATCCTTGCGGTAAATCTTGCGCATGATCTCGGAAGAAAGGGTGTTCACCGGCTTCATTCGCCCGTCCTGATCCTGCACGATCAGCTCCCCGAATTTTTTCGCATGCTGTTTGTTGATATTTAACGGGTTGATATTCGGCTGGTGCATGTGCTGGGCCGATAATCCAAGGCTTGCCAGAAGAAGGATAACAGCCATTGCGCTTTTCTTTTTCAGTTCCGATGACATTTTCGCCAGTTTTCTGAACCGGCTGTTCCTGCTGAAGAAGTTGTAAAGCAGCCCGGCCGCCAGGACCGCATAGCCGATATAGGTGATAAGGGTGCCCCAGTAATCGCGGTTCACGGATAGGATAGTGCCTTTCTCGTCTTTGTCGTAAGATGACTGGAAGAACCGGTACCCGCCATAATTAAGGATATTGTTCATGAAGATCCGGTAAGGCATTTCCAGGTTCTTCGATCGATCGATCACGGTGACCTCACTGGCGAAAGAGGAAGGACTGTTTGATCCCGGGTATCTCTCGAGGATGAAATCCCTGAGCATAATAGAGAAAGGAATTTCTATGATCTTGGAGCCGTATGTGATCGTAAATTCGGTCCCTGCGATATTGGTGGTGGTAGGCTGACCCATCATACCCTTTCCTCCCAGCACACCGACCTCTTCTGTCTGGCCCTTGTAGCTCAGGTTCAGTATGATGGCCGCGATGCCGCTGGTTTCATGCGGTGAAGAGACCATCTGGGTCTTTCCGGAAGCATAAAACTGCCGCACCACGAACTGGATCCCGTCGAAATCATATAACTGCATCGTATGGAGCGTGTACACCGAATCCTTTTTCAGGGAATCCGTGGTGCCCGCCATCATGTTCATCACCGTAACATCAACCGGAGGGCGGAAAGTCAGCCCGGACTCATTCGTGTAATTGATCCTGATGACATCCGGATCTTCCGTTTCCGCATTGAAGCTCAGGTTCAGTCCTGACACCGTTTTGGTTTCACCGGACTTCAACAGGCTGGTCCTCCTGCTGCCTTTATCCACCGTTACGAAGGTCATCATCGGGATCCCGCCCGGGGCTTCGACAACCGCTTCGGCCGCGTTCGGGATGTAATTGGCGAATTTCAGGCTGAATTCTTCGCCTTCCAGGCTGAACGTTTCCTTGTATTTGTTTTTCTTGAACTCGGTGAACAGGTATTTATCATCAAAATAGTGCGAATGGCCGTTGTGGTTCGCGGTTATCTGGATGTACGGGCTTTCGGAGATGATCTCACTGGAAGTTTCCCCTTCACGGATCATCATCGTGCCTTCATAACCGATATAACGAGTGATGGCCGCACCGATCAGCATGATCACAAACGAAAGATGAAAGAACAGTACGCTGTAACGCTTTCTTTCGTAAAGTTTATATTTGAAAACGCTTCCGATCAGGCTGATCGCTCCGAGCGCAAGCAGGGCTTCAAACCAGAGCGCATCATACACAACGGATTTGGCGGCAAGGGTCCCGAAGTCATTTTCAATAAAAGTCGCTGTTCCGATTGCAGCGGCAAATATCAGCATCAGCGTGCCGGCAAACTGCATGGAGAATATAAAGTCAAAAAATTTACGCATGTTTTTCAGGTTTTATTGTTCCAGGGTTCCAAAGTTCCAGGGTTCCAGAGTTCCGGGTTCTGGTATTTCTTCATTAGCCTGTTGTGCTTTGGCCACTTTTTAGCAGGCAAAAGTAATGAAAAGCCCTTTATTATAAAGAATGATTTTAAATAAATTGAGGGTGTAACAGAACTCTTAAATTAATGGTAGAATTTCTTTGCGAAACTTTGAGGTATCTTTGCGAATCTTTGTGTAACAGCCCTTTAGCCATTACGCAAAGCTACACAAAGCAGACACAAAGTTACGCAAAGAGACTTCTGTTACACCTCGACAGGGGGTGAGGTTAGAAATGCCAGTTGATTTTTACTCTCAATGATGTTTCAGGCTCTCTTCCAGGTAGGGATGATTCCTGGGCACCAGGGGCGCGGCCTTCAGGGCACGGGCCACGACATAGGCGAACATTCCGGCAAACCCGATAAAGGAGCCGATCTCGATCAGTCCGATCTCCAGTTTTCCATAAGTACCGACGATGATCTGCTGGTAAAGATCAACCCAGTGCCCGATGATGATTATCCCACAAATTGCCAGCAGCGTGTTTTTATGGCTTACCAGGTAGTTCGACAACAAAAGCGCAAATGGGATGAAGAAGTTGATGATCAGCTCGGCATAGAACAAAGGCCTGAATTCACCTTTGGTCCTGGGCAGGTAGTAAACCGTTTCTTCCGGGATATTCGCGTACCAGATCAGGATATACTGAGAGAACCAGAGATAAGTCCAGATGATGCTCAGGATGAATATATACTTTGACAGGTCCTTCAGATGGGATTTATTCAGGAAGGGGAGGTATCCCATCTTATTCAATAAAATGACAATGAGGGTGATCACCACCGTACCATGATAAAATGACATGGCGAAATTCCTGAACGCGAAAATCGTTGAGAACCAGTGAACATCGACCGACATGATCCAGTCGAAAGTAGCCAGCGAAAACGTCACCGCCAGGGTAAAGATGTAGACTTTAGAGAAAAATTCGCTTTTTTGGAAATAATCCAGGCCGCCGGCCATATCTTCTTTCAGTGATAATCTTTTTAGATATTGTGTAAGAAAAATCCAGGCGGCAAAAAAGACCACATAGCGGAAGATGAAGAATGGCAGGTTAAGGTATGAACTCTTGTGTGCGATGATCGGGTCGTGCGCAGCGGCATCATGGTGTGCCCAATGGTAAAGGTCGGGCATCCCGAAGATGAGAATGGGCAGCATCAGCACGGCAATGACCGGGATCACGCTGGCCATGGCCTGTGGTATCCTGATGAAAGCGCTTGACCATCCCGTCTGGGTGATATACTGCAGGGCCACGAAAAACGTTGCACCGATGGCCAGCGAGAGAAAATAGTAATTGTTCATCAGGTAATTGGCCCAGGTTTTCACCGGGTTGATGAACAGGCCGGCAACAATCGTAACGATCCCGATCCCCATCAGCGCGTAAGTCAGGTAATTGAATTTCTGTGAAATAACCAGTTGCTTATCCAGATTAAAGTTTTCCATAGTTGTTCCTCCTTCCGTCAAAATGATTATTTACCCAGTTCCCTGACATAGTGAACTATTTTCCACCTGTTTTCGGGCGGGATCTGGGATCCGTGCGCGCCCATCAGTCCCGACAGGGTCCCCAGGGTGATCACATGATAGATCTCGCCGTCAGGTTTATTCTTGACCAGGTCGCCGATCAGTGAGGTCGGCTGGGCTGTAAAGCGTTTGCTGGTGAACAGGTAACCCTTGCCATCCCCTCTGTCGCCATGGCAGGTGGCACAGAAAATCCCGTATTGTTCCTTGCCCTGCGCAAGCACCTCGGCACTGATCCCGATCGGATTCACCAGTTCCAGGCCTGCCCTTTTCTGATCATCAGCCGATTTGGCCTTGTAAGGATACGGCGGGTAATGACCCCTGGCAATCGTGCCTTTTGGTGGCGTCTGCATGGTCAGGCTGTCTTTGAACAACGGATTTTCCGTATAAGCGTCGTAAGGCTCGGAATAATACATGTCAGGCATATAGGCATACCCGGGGTGATTTCGCTTATGGTTACACGACATCAGCAGCAACATCACGGCTGCCAGGCTCAGTAACGGGAATTTGAAAAAATGTTTTGTCATAATGAACAACCGTTAGTCGTTTTCTTCTTCGATATAATTATCAGGACGGGCTTTTTCCGAAATTTCAACCGCCCCGGTTTCTTTAAGGATCATCGTGATCTTCCTGATATCTTCATCGGTCAGGTCCGGTGATTTTTCAATGACGATGGCGAATTTGTCGTCCGTGGTGCGCGGATCGATCATGGTCACCTCTTTTCCCGGGCCTATTTTCTGCCTGACGAAAAAAGTAATCAAGGTGAACAGCACCGCGACGAAAATGGTGCCGACGAACATGATGATGACAAACGACAGGGTGTTAAGCGGTTTGCCGCCGAACTTCAGCGGGTAATTCACCACGGAGGTCCAGTACAGGAACGCGTAGATCACTACCAGCCCGGTAAAGCCATAAAGAAAGGTCATCACCGGAAGGCGGGTCTTTAATCCGAGCACCTCCCACAGTTCATGGATAGGGAAGGGGGTGAAGACATTTTTGATGCGCACGTTGTTTTCCCTGAGTTTCTTAGCGGCGGCCACCACCACGTCCGGATCGTCATATATGCCGATAATATTAATGCTTTCCATGGTCTTCATCTTTCTTTATACTTGTTTCTTTTGAAATACCCTTCAGCTCGCTGATGGCCATCATCGGGATGAACCTGAAGAAGAACAGCAGGCCCAGCAGGAAGATGCCCAGCGTGCCTATGAAAAAGGCCTTGTCGTAAATGGTTGGATGATAGGCTGCCCAGGTTGACGGCAGGAAGTCTTTCGATAAGGAAGTGACCACGATCACATAACGTTCAAACCACATCCCGATGTTGATGATGATGGACATGATAAAAACGATGGCCAGGTTCTTCCTGATCTTTTTAAACCAGAAAAGCTGCGGGATGATCGCGTTGCATGTGATCATGGCCCAGAATGCAAAGGTGTAATCTCCCGTGATCCTGTTTTTCATGAAGGTGAACATCTCGTATTCGGTTCCGCCGTACCAGGCGATGAATAATTCGGTAAGATAAGCCGTTCCCATGATAAGGCTGATAAATGTGAGGATCCGGGCGATGGCATCCAGGTGCCCCTGCGTTACAAAGTCCTCGTATTTAAATACCTTTCTTACGATGATCATGAGTGTGAGCACCATGCCGAAACCGGAGAAGATGGCACCTATGACGAAATAGGGTGGAAAAATTGTCGTGTGCCAGCCGGGCATCACGGAGGTGGCAAAGTCCATGGAAACGATCGAGTGGACCGAAACGACCAGGGGGGCCGTTAATCCGCCGAGCAGCAGGGCGGCCGTTTCAAAGCGCAACCAGCCGCGTGCTGTACCGACCCATCCGAAGCTGAGAATGCTGTAGATCTTCCTTTTGAGCTTCGAGGTGGTCCGTTCGCGGATCGAGGCAAAATCGGGGATCATGCCCATGTACCAGAAGGTCCCGGAAGCCATTAGATAGGTGCTGATGGCCACGACGTCCCAGAACAGCGGCGAATTGAAGTTCACCCAGATTGGCCCGCGGGTGTTGGGATAAGGCAGGATGAAAAACGCGTCCCACACCCTTCCCATGTGCAGCATGGGGAAAAGACCGGCGCAGAGCACGGCGAAAACGGTCATGGCTTCCGCGGCCCTGTTGATCGACGTTCTCCAGCGCTGGCGCAGGATCAGCAGGAAGATGGAGAAGGCAGTTCCAGCATGGCCGATCCCGATCCACCATACAAAATTGATAATATCCCAACCCCAGGCAACATTGTTGTTGAGCCCCCAAATCCCGATACCGGTTGTTACCAGGGCATACATGCTCCATAAACCTGTTATGAGCATGGCCACGCCAAGGAAAATCCCCACGTACCACCATTTGGGCGGCCGTTCTGCCTCAAAGGGGGTCAGGATCTCACGGGTGATCTGTTTGTAAGACTTATTGCCGTGTATTAGTTCGCCTCGGACTTCTGCTTTGTACATATTCTGAGAGTTTATTTATCTGAAATATAATATTCTAATGATGTTCTTCCGAATTTTCTGCAGGAAGCGATTCACCCGAAGAATAGACCGGGTAATGCGAGGAATAGTTCTGCTTCTTTTCCGCCGGGTCCATGTTGCGCACTTTGGTAACATAACTGACCGACGGCAACGTATGAAGCTGTTCCAGCAACTGGTAGCTTCTCGGGTTGGCGGTGATCTTCGCGATCTCGCTGTTCGGATCGTTGATGTCGCCGAAAACAATGGCGTCTCCCGGGCAGGACTGCTGGCAGGCCGTTTTGATATCGCCTTCCCCGACCATCCTGTTCTCGGTTTTGGCTTTCAGCTTTGCTTCCTGGATGCGCTGGATGCACATCGAGCATTTTTCCACAACGCCACGCGAGCGAACGGTCACATCCGGGTTGAGCACCATCTTTTCCTGCTCGTTGCCCAGGTTGTAGTTGAACCTTTTTTCATTGGTATACTCAAACCAGTTGAACCTCCTGACCCGGTACGGGCAGTTGTTCATGCAATAGCGCGTCCCGATGCAGCGGTTGTAAGCCATCTGGTTCAGCCCGTCGGTACTGTGTGGCGTGGCCGCCACCGGGCAGACATTTTCGCAGGGCGCGTTGTCGCAATGCTGGCACATGACCGGCATATGGGTCACTTCGGGATTGTCGACCTCTTCGGAATAGTACCGGTCGATCCTGATCCAGTGCATGATCCTTCGGTTCTTCACCTCCTGCTTGCCGATCACGGCGACATTGTTTTCGGCCTGGCAGGCGATCGCACAATTGCCGCAACCGATGCAGGCGTTGAGGTTGATGGCCATGCTCCAGTGGTAATTATCAAAGACGGGGATATTGTAAAGCGAGAGGTTCTGCTTCATGATATCCATGTGCATCTCGTTTCCTGAGCTCGGATCGGCTTTCCACTGTTCCAGCGTGGTTTCCCTGATGATCGCGCGTCCTTCCATTGTATGATGCGTCTGGGTAGTGGCCAGGGGGTAGGTTTTTCCTGGCACTTTTTCCAGGGTGACGGCCATTCCTGCATAAACCCTGTTGATGTTATGAAAATCACAAAGCTGATAAACGTTCTTTCCGATACCATCGGCGACTTTTCCCGCGCTGGTCCTTCCGTACCCGATCGCGATGCCGATGGTTTCCGGGTGCTGCCCCGGCTGAACCAGCACGGGTAATTCAATCTTTCCGTTGATCAGCACGACATCTTCGTTTTTCAGGTCATGTTCTTTTGCATAGGATGGGGCGACACAAACATAATTATCCCACACCGCCTTGGAAATTGGATCCGGAAGTTCCTGCAGCCAGGGGTTATTGGCATGCTTACCGGTACCGATCCCGATTTTCTCATATAAAACCAGCTCCAGTCCTGGTGAGGGGCGAACTGTACTCAAATTAAATTCAACCTGTTTAAATTCAGGGATTTGGGATTCAGTGGCGGGAAGATCAAGAACACCGTCCTGTAGGCATTTATTCCAGAAATCCTCAAAAGAAAGCGTTGCGCTTTGTTTAGGGAAGATCTCATTTTGCCAGTAGGCCCTGATATAATCATAGAACGGGGTTTCATTTCCTGCCCATTTCAGCAAGCTGACCTGTGCCTGCCTTGTGTTAAAAATGGGATTGATCAGGGGTTGGGTGAGGCTGAAATGATTGGTCACGGGTTCCGCGTCGTTCCATGATTCGAGATAATGGTTGTCGGGGCAGACGTACCGGCACAATTTAGCCGTTTCATCCAGTGTTTCGGAGAAGGATACCGTCAGTTCGCATTTGGATAGGCCATTGATAAATGTTTCCTGTCCGATGATATCATAAGCCGGGTTGACGCCAAAAGCGATAAATGCCTTGTATTCTCCGGCGTTCAAAGCATTGACCAGTGCCACCATCGTGGTGTCGTTGCCCTGCCTGATGTTTACATCGGGAAAGTCGAGCGTTGTTCCGTAATTCCCGAGTATCATATTGATCGCGTTCACGGCATCCTGGATTGTAATATCGTTCGTGCCGGAGAGCACCAGGGATTTGCCACTGGCGGCCAGCAATTCCGTGGCAAGTTCATCGATATCGACCGGGGAGGGCCCGATACTGACCTGGCTGAAAGAAGTCCCGGCAGCGAGCTTATTGTAAAGGTTCAGCAAGATCAATGCTTCATCCGTCGGTTTCATGAGGATCCTCGTATCCGCGTTGGATCCGGTGAGCGACATATACGATTCGAACTGGACATGACGCGACATGCGGTCGGTGCCGATCAGCTTCCTTCCTTTCGCGTAATCCCTGGCATATTTTACCGGCATAAGGTAATTACCCAGGAAATCTGCGTTGAAGCCGACGATCAGTTCCGCCTTGTCGAAATGATAATCTGAAATGGCCCTTTTGTTGAAATTACCGACATTGGCATCAAGAAGAGCCGATGAGGAAACGCTGTCGTAGACCCTCCATTCCGCGCCCGGAAATGCTTTCACAAACTCCCCGATTGCAGCCTTGGTGGACGGGCTGATGATGGTATTGCACAGGATGACGATTTTACCGCCGCTATTGCTTATTGAGCGGAGCTTTTCGATGATCTCGCGGTCGATTCCTGCCCAGTCTGATTCGTTGCCGTCTTTCATGGGATTCTTCAACCTTGCCTGGTCATACAGGCTAAGTACCGAGGCCTGTACCCTGGCGTTGGTCCCTCCCTGGGTCAGCCTGGAGAGGTTGTTGCCTTCAATCTTTATCGGTCTGCCTTCGCGCGATTTAACCAGTATGCTGCAGTAATCATGTCCGTCGAAGAAAGTGGAGGCATAGTAATTCGCGATCCCCGGGGTGATCTCTTCGGGCTGGTTGAGGTAGGGGATGGCTTTCCTGACCGGCATTTCGCAACTGTTGGCCAGCGCGGCGTAACCCACCGTAAATCCCAGCATTTTAAGGAAGTCGCGACGGGTGGGCCGGATCGAATTTTCATCGATCGTCATCCCGTCCGGCGTGACCTTATCCGGTTGAAATTTAGCACCGGCCGGTTCCTGAGGAGTCATGCCATTATATTCTTCCATGCTCCTCCAGTATTTTTTCATTTCATCCATGAGTGTTGTATTCTTATCAATTCAACTGTTAATAATGGCATTTTGAGCATTCTGTCCCACCGACATTTTCAACGGTCACGCGGTTTCGTTTTCCGCTTGCCAGTTCTTCGTGCAACGCTTCAAACTTGTCGTAATACCTGTTTTCGGTGAACTGCACTTCTGTTGTACGGTGGCAATCGATGCACCATCCCATGCTGAGTTGCTGCACCTGGCGGATTCGGTCCATCGATTTCACGTCGCCGTGGCATGTTTCACACTCCACTTTTCCTGCATTGACGTGTTGTGCATGATTAAAATAGGTATGATCGGGTAGGTTGTGTACCCTGATCCATTCGATGGGCCTGCCGGATTCTATGGCTTTATAGATCTTTTCGATCTCGGCGGTCCCGGTGTTACGCCCCTGCCTTACAGCCATGTGGCAATTCATACAGAGCTGGACGGAGGGGATCCCCGCGTGCTTGCTGGTCATCACCCCGGTGTGGCAGTATTTGCAATCGGTCTTATTATCCCCGGCATGGACCTTATGGGAGAACATGATCGGCTGATCGGGGGCATAGCCGGGTTGCCTGCCCAGGTTCTGCGCTTCCACGATGGTTATTTCGGTGATAACGAACAATGAAATGAGGATCACGATCACATGGACAAAGCGTGCCTTGATCAGTTTGGTGACAAAAAGATCGAACACGGCGGCCAGCATCAGGATCAGCGAAATAATGAAAGTGGTCCCGTATTGTCTCGATGCATCTTTATCCTCGGCGAAGAAGCTGTCGCGTTCCGCTTTTCCTTCACCGGGTTTTACATCTTCTGTCTTAGCAGAAGGAGCCGCGGCCGCCTGGTTCGGGTCGTAGTTTTCGATATAATCCAGGATGGCCAGGATTTGCGCGTCGGTATACGTCGAAGGTGGCATCGGTACCTTGTTATACTCTTCGAATAATTTTACCGCGTAGGGGTCTCCCGACTGGATCACCTCCGTTGAATTTTTTATGAACCGGACAAGCCATTCCCTGTCATGACGCTGGGTGACATTATACAGGTCAGGCCCGATCAGTTTTCCTTTACCGATGGTGTGGCAGGCGGCGCAAATCTGGAATAACTGGGCAGGATCGTCAGCCTGGGCCATTGTTTTTCCTGCATTGATTCCGTCAAAGAGCATAAGGGCCATAAGCAAAAGGGAAGGAAGCAGATGTCGAATGGTCCTGAGTAAATATCTATGCATATAAATACTATTTAGTAAAACCTTGTTATATTCTTAACAATAACAGATTGAATTTCAGGAAAAATGAGAAAAATGACAAAACAAACATATCCGCTGAAAATTCAGTGGATAAAAATAAAAATAAAATGACTTAAAACAAACAGGGGGAAAAATTTTGGGAGACAGGGAGACAGGGAGACAAGGAGACAGGGAGACAGGGAGACGAGGGGAGAATGGAGTTTGCGGCTTGCAGCTTGCAGCTTGCAGCTTGCAGCTTGCGGCTCGAGTTACCAGCTGCCACCGGCGCCGCCACCGCCGAATGATCCTCCGCCGAAGCCGCCGAAGCCGCCCCCGGAGCTTCCTCCTCCCCAGCCACCGAAACTTCCGCCCCCGGAGCGGAAATCGCCCCAGGAACCCTGTCCTCCGCGGTTGCTCATCATGGAGGCCAGCCATAGCGCTGTCCAGATGGAAGTGGTCTTGCTGCCCGATGTGTAATGCTTTCCGGAATTGCGGCTGAGAAAGATAATGATCAGTATGATGATGATGATGGGAACAAGGATATTGGCCGATATGTCCCCGCCGCTGTTCTTTTTGTATTCGTCAGCGGTATATTCTCCTTTTGCCAGGGCGATCAGGATTGTGGTTGCTTTGTCGATCCCCGTGAAATAATCGTCTGCTTTAAAATATGGGATCATCTCATTTTCCGTTATGCGCTTGGTGAGCGCATCGGGGATTGCGCCTTCAAGCCCGTAGCCAACGGAGATCCTGACCTGGCCGCGCTCATTTCCATACTTTGGTTTGACAAGGACCACGACGCCGTTATCCTTATCTTTTTGTCCGACTCCCCATTTTTCACCTACCCGGTCGGCAAACTCTTCCTTGGTCAGGCCATTCAGTGATTTTACCGTCAAGACCACAATCTGGGAGGAAGAACTGTCATCGAAATTCACCAGCTTCTGCTCCAGGTGCCTCACCTGGCCTGCTGTAAGGATACCGGCGAAATCATTGACCAGCCGCGGGGGTGACATCGGATCCGGGATGTCCTGACCCATTAGAGACCAGGAGACCAGGAGAAAGGGAGAGGCGAGGAACAGGATAAGTTTTTTCATGGATTTGCGATTTATTCCCCGAAACTGATTTCATCGGTCAGCTCATTGACATCGCCGGTCTGGTAAGGAAAATGCTTTTTCAGCTTTCCTCCGACCATATCGATGCCTTGAATTAATCCATCCGTAAAATGGTTCTCGCGAAAATGATTCAACAACAGGGTTTTAAGATTATCCCAGAAATCTTCTTCCACGACTGCATTGATGCCGGTGTCGCCGATCACTGCAAACCGCCTGTTTTTTACAGCCAGGTAGAAAAGAACTCCGTTCCTCTTCACGGTTCTTTGCATTCCCATTTTATCGAAAATATAGGCAGCCCTGTCGAGCACATCACCTTTGCAGGTAGTCTCAATATGAACCCTGATCTCCCCTGAAGTGTCCAGTTCGGCGTTGAGTATGGCCTGGCGTATATCTTCCCGCTGTTCTTTCGTGAAGAAATCTTTTGCTTGTTTTAGCATGTCAGCAATTCCCGTAATTCAATTTATACTGGCTCAGAACTTAACTTCAGGTGCTTTTTCAGCTCCTTCGGCTGCTTCGAAATAAGGCTTCTGGTCAAAGCCATAAATATTGGCAAAGAAATTGGCCGGGAATTTCCGGATGTAAACATTATAAGTTTTGGTTGTTTCGTTGAATTTCATCCGTTCGTTTGAAATCCTGTTCTCTGTGCCTTCAAGCTGGGCCTGCAGTTCGAGAAAGTTTTGGTTGGCCTTCAGGTCCGGGTATTTTTCAACAACGACCATAAGCCGGGCCAGTGCTGAGCTCAGCCCGTCCTGCGCCTGCTGGAACTGCGCCATGGTCTGCTCATTGAGATTCTCGGCATTGATATTCACGGAAGTGGCCTTCGCCCGCGCTTCGATGACCTGGGTCAGGGTTTCCTGTTCAAACTCTGCATAGCCTTTCACCGTATTCACCAGGTTGGGGATCAGATCGGCACGCCGCTGATACTGGTTTTCAACTTGTGACCAGGCGTTGGTAACATTTTCATCATACTGCACCATATTATTATAAGTGCGGATGGATGTCAGGAAAATGATCAGGACGAACAGTCCGAGAACTACAAAAACACCGATAAGAACAAGCAATGATTTTTTCATGATATAAATTATTTAAGTTATGCGAAATTATAAAATTCAGTGGATCATTTGAATACTGCGCTTCACAAATGCAGTAAGATTCTCTCCTTTAAGCAGGTTTTGGGCGATCAGTGCCAGGTCATACAGTTGCCTTACCAGTTTTTCCCGTTCTGATTCATCTTCATGGTCAAGGATAGTCTGCATGATGGGATGGTTAGAATTCACCACCAGGTTGTAGAACTCCGGCATGCTACCTAAGCCCATGTAACCGCCACCCAGTGCCGACATGTCTTTCATCCGGCGCATGAATTCCGGTTGCAGCACCAGGAATGGAACTTCCGTTTCGCTCAGGTTCTCAAAAACAATGGTGAATTTCTCCTTATCGATATGCTTTTCAATGATCCCCTTCAGCTTGTCTTTCTGCTCATCATCCAGCTTCGAAAGGTTATCTTCTTCTTTTTTGATGAGTTTATCGATGGTGTCTGAATCCACCCTCCGGAACATGATATCGGTCAGCTTGTGTTCCAGCGTATTAATGAAGTGATTGTCAAGAATGCCATCCATTACCAGTACATCGTATCCGCGGTCACGGGCGGCCTGGACAAAGCTGTGCTGTTCTTCCTTATTGCTCGTGTAAAGGTAGATCACCTTGTTGTCCTTGTCTTTCTGCGACGGCTCTGTGTGCTGCTTGTATTCATCCGGGGTGAAGTATTTTCCTTCGATATTTTTCAGCAGGGCAAAAGAAGTCGCCTTCTCGTAGAATTTCTCCTCGCTGATCATTCCATACTCAATGAACACCCTGATATCATCCCATTTTGATTCGAAGGCAGGACGGTCCTTTTTGAAAAGATCTTCCAGTTTTTCTGATACCTTCTTCATGATATAACCGGAAATCTTCTTTACGTTCGAATCACTCTGAAGGTATGACCTGGAAACGTTCAGCGGGATGTCGGGTGAGTCGATCACCCCGTGCAAAAGGGTTAAAAATTCCGGAACGATCCCTTCCACCGAGTCGGTCACGAAAACCTGGTTGCAGTATAGCTGGATCTTATCCTTCTGGATCTCCACGTTCCGTTTTACTTTCGGGAAGTAGAGGATCCCGGTCAGGTTGAACGGGTAATCGACATTCAGATGGATCTGGAACAAAGGTTCATCGAAGTTCATCGGGTAAAGCTCCCGGTAGAATTTTTTATAGTCTTCTTCGGTGCATTCCGCGGGCTTTTTCTTCCAGAGAGGATCGGTATTGTTGATGATCCGCGGTTTTTCAACCATCACTTCCTTGTCATTGCCATGCTCGTCTTTTTCACCTTCAACCTTTTCCCATGTTTTTTCTTTACCGAATTCGATAGGCACGGGCAGGAAACGGGAATATTTCCTGAGGATCTCCAGTATCCGGCTTTCTTCCAGGAAGTCTTTGTTCTCTTTATCGATATAAACCACCACGTCGGTGCCTCTTTCCTTGCGGTCGGTCTCTTCCATGGAATAATCGGGGCTGCCGTCGCATATCCATTTCACGGCTTTGATCTGCCCGCCTTTCTTGTAAGTTTTGGTGTAGATCTCCACCTTGTCGGCCACCATGAAGGAGGAATAGAAGCCCAGGCCGAAATGACCGATGATCGCGTTGCGTTCAGCTTCACTTTTAGTTTTGAATTTCTTCACGAATTCTTCCGCGCTGGAGAAAGCGATCTGGTTGATGTATTTGTCGACTTCTTCGGCGGTCATCCCGATACCCCGGTCCCTGACCGTAATGGTCCCCGCCTTTTTATCCACTTCAACCCTGATGGTCAGGTCGCCGAGCTCATCTTTATAAGTTCCGACCGAAGCCAGGGTCTTGAGCTTCTGTGTAGCGTCAACGGCATTGGAGATTAGTTCACGCAAAAAGATCTCGTGGTCGGAATAAAGAAATTTCTTGATGATCGGGAAAATGTTTTCCGTCTGTACGTTTATCTTTCCGGTTTGCATAGGTGTATTTTTTTTTTGAAAAAATTTATCAGCAAAGTACATACCGAAAGTATTTAACCTGACATTTTGACGTAATTCGATGTTTTATCTGATACAGGCTACTGATAGGTTTTGAGTCGGTGAATAAATTAGACTAAAATGAACTATGCATGAAGGAAAATTTCTAATTTAGCCGTGTTGAAACCAAACTGAATTTAATTTGAATAATATGGAAACTATCGATTGGGGCAATCTGCCATTTGGCTATTTCAAGACCGATTACAACGTACGTTGTTATTATCGCGACGGGAAATGGGGAGAGATTGAGATTTCTTCTTCCGAGTACATCAACATTCATATAGCAGCGACCTGCCTTCATTACGGGCAGGAGGCCTTTGAAGGCATGAAGGCGTTCAGGGGCAAGGACGGCAAGATCAGGATCTTCCGCTGGAAAGATAATGCGGCGCGAATGCGTGATTCCGCCAACGGGGTCATGATGGCTCCCGTGCCGGAGGAGATCTTCGGGAAAGCAATCATGACCGCGCTGAAGATGAATGAGAAATACGTCCCACCATACGGCACCGGCGCGGCGCTGTATTTCAGGCCGCTGACGCTCGGTACCGGCCCGCAGGTTGGTGTTAAACCGGCTACGGAATACCTGTTTATGGTTTTTGTCGGACCTGTGGGGCCGTATTTTAAGGAAGGGTTCAAACCGGTATGCGTGCAATTGCTGCGCGACTTTGACCGGGCCGCCCCGCTGGGCACAGGCCATATCAAAGTGGGCGGTAACTATGCCGCCAGTCTGCTGCCTGCCAACCGGGCCAAGGAAGAAGGCTGTTCCACGGTACTTTTCCTGGATGCAAAAGAGAAAAAGTATATCGACGAAGCCGGACCGGCAAACTTCTTTGGGATTAAGGGAAATACATACGTTACACCGGCGTCGCATACCATTCTCCCCTCCATCACCAACAAAAGCCTGCAGGTGCTTGCAAAAGAAATGGGACTGAACGTGGAAGTCCGCAAGGTGCCTGTGGAAGAACTCGCCGAGTTCGATGAAGTGGGCGCCTGCGGCACCGCTGCGATCATTTCCCCGATCAAACAGATCCATGACAGGGAAACCGGGCATATCTTCAAGTATTGTCCCGACGGGAATGCAGGGCCGGTCTCCACGAAACTGTACAACAAACTCCGGGCGATCCAGTACGGGGAAGAGCCGGATGTGCACGGGTGGTGCACAATAGTTGAGTTTTGATCATGGAAACAAAATATTCCTTTACCAAGATGTATGCGGATGAATTTGAAACCTGGATTTCAAATTCAAGGATAGCCCGGACGATCTTGTACATTCAGCAGCATCACACCTACAGCCCTGATTATAAACTTTTTAACGGTTCAAATCATTTTGAGCTGCAGCGGGGAATGAAGAACCATCATGTTAATAATAACGGCTGGCAGGATATAGGGCATCATTTCACTATTTTCCCGGATGGGTCGGTGATGACGGGCAGGAGCCTTGAATCATCGCCGGCAGGCATTTTTGGAAATAATTCGAATGCGGTCTGCATCGAGAATTTCGGGAATTTTGACACAGGCAGGGATATTATGACAGGCGAGCAGGAGGATGCCATCATCAGGATCACTGCAGCACTTTGCCGGAAGTTCAATATCCCGAGGAATGCGGACAGGATCGTTTACCACCACTGGTTCAATCTTGTCACCGGGGAAAGAAACAATGGCACCGGCGGAAATAAAAGTTGTCCCGGGTCGAACTTTTTCGGAGGAAATAAAGTGGAGCATTGCCGCAGCCGCTTTCTTCCTCTTATCGAGCAAAAGATGAATTCCGGGGTGGTTTCGCCTCCCCCGGTCATTTTAAAATATGTCAGTGTCACAGCTACGAAGCTCAACATAAGGAAGGGGCCGGGAACAGGTTTTTCCATGGCTGCCGACCGGGAGCCTGCTGCCCTGGGCGCTGTGTTAAGGGTTTACGGGATAAAAGACGGGTGGTATAAAATCTCCGATAGTAAAGACCATTGGATATATGGAAAATATACGGTTGATTTAGAGAGGGTGACCGTGAAAGCGGATGCGTTGAATGTAAGGAACCAACCGTCGAAAGATGGCTTGAAACTGGGGTCTTTCCTGAAAGGCCAGGAGCTTTTCGTTTACGAAGAACGCAATGGCTGGAGCAGGATCAGTTTTGAAGAAAAATGGGTTAAATCGGATTACCTGATCTAAAATCCCTGCCTCCATGCCCCCATGCAAGCAGCTAGTCCAGTTTCAGCACGGCTAAAAACGCTTTCTGGGGAATTTCGACATTCCCAACCTGTCTCATTCGTTTTTTGCCTTTCTTCTGCTTCTCGAGGAGTTTGCGCTTACGCGTGATGTCACCGCCGTAGCATTTGGCGGTCACGTCCTTGCGCACGGCTTTGATGGTTTCCCTGGCGATGATCTTGGCGCCGATAGCAGCCTGGATCGCCACTTCGAATTGCTGGCGGGGGATGAGTTCTTTTAGCTTTTCGCACATCTTGCGGCCCAGTTCATAGCTGTGATCCGAATGGATCAGGGACGAAAGGGCGTCAACCGGCTCCTTGTTGATGAGGATGTCAAGCTTGACAAGCTTTGCAGGGCGGTAATCCAGCGGGTGGTAGTCGAAAGAAGCATATCCCTTGGAAATGCTTTTCAGTTTGTCATAAAAATCGAAAACGATCTCACCGAGCGGCATTTCAAATGTTACTTCGACCCGGTTTGAGGTGAGATAAATCTGGGATTTCAATATACCTCGCTTATCGATGCACAGCTTCATGATGGCGCCGATGTATTCGACCTTGGAAATGATCTGGGCCTGGATGTATGGCTCTTTGATATGGTCGATATATTTTAAGTCGGGCAGCCCCGATGGATTGTGCACTTCGGTGATCTCTCCCTTATGGCCGACCACATGGTACGACACATTGGGCACGGTGGTGATGACGTCCATGTCGAACTCCCTGTCAAGCCGCTCCTGGACGATCTCCATGTGCAGCAGTCCCAGGAATCCCCCGCGGAAACCGAATCCCAGCGCGAGTGAAGATTCCGGTTCGAAAGTGAGGGAGGCATCGTTCAGCTGAAGTTTCTCAAGGGATGTCCGCAGTTCTTCATAATCGTCAGCGTCAACGGGATAGATACCGGCAAATACCATTGGTTTAACTTCCTGGAAGCCTGCAACAGCTGTCCAGGCAGGTCTGTCTACGTGAGTGATCGTATCCCCGACCCTGACCTCGCGCGATGACTTGATCCCGCTGATGATATAGCCCACATCGCCGGTCCTCATTTCCTGGCGCGGTTCCATGTTGAGCCGCAGGACCCCGATCTCGTCGGCATCATAATCATGGCCCGTGGAAATGAATTTCACATGGTCGCCTTTGCGGAGCACTCCGTGAAAAATCCTGAAATAAGCGATGATACCGCGAAACGGGTTAAAGACAGAATCGAAAATAAGTGCCTGCAACGGTTCGTCTTCATCGCCACTTGGCGCAGGGATCCTGCTGATGATCGCGTCCAGTATCTTTTCCACGCCGTAACCGGTTTTGCCGCTGGCTTCAATGATCTCTTCCGGTTTGCAGCCAAGCAGGTCAATGATCTGTTCCCGGACCTCATCGGGCATGGCGCTCTCGCTGTCCATCTTGTTCATGACCGGGATCACCTCCAGGTCATGTTCGATAGCCATGTAAAGGTTGGATATGGTTTGCGCCTGCACGCCCTGGGTTGCATCAACGATCAGCAGGGCCCCTTCACAGGATGCGATGGAGCGTGAGACCTCATAAGAAAAGTCGACGTGCCCCGGGGTGTCGATCAGGTTGAGCACATAATCCTGGCCTTCATGGCGGTAATTCATCTGGATCGCGTGGCTCTTGATGGTGATCCCGCGCTCCCTTTCAAGATCCATATCGTCAAGCACCTGTTCCTGCAGATCTTTTCCGGTCACCGTTCCGGTAAATTCAAGCAAGCGGTCGGCCAGCGTGCTTTTGCCGTGGTCAATATGGGCAATGATACAGAAGTTGCGGATGTTTTTCATGGCGGGCAAAGATAAGGATAATTCCGGATAATTTGCAGCTTGCAGCTTGCAGCTTGCAGCCTCAAAAAACTTTAACATTCATTAAACATTTACAATAAAGTTTGTTTGTACCTTTGCGCAACTTTTTTAAAAGGGCATAAATACGTGAAAACATTAATTTAATATTTTGATTATGAACAAGGTAAGATTAGGAATTATGGGTTTTGGGGAGATCGGGAGACATATCTACCGTCTTTGTATGGAAGACGATATGTTTGAAGTAGTTGCGATCAGCGACTATGGAAAACCCGACATTCTCGCCTATTTGCTGGAGGCTGAGGTTAAAAGCCGGGTCAAGGTTACGCTTGAAGACGGAAATTTCATCAACTCCCCGGCCGGCCGCGCCCGCGTGATAACCGGCGGTAAACCCGGCGATGTGCCATGGGACATTTTCGATGTCGATGTGGTGATCGACGCCACGGGTATTTTTAAAAGCGAGAAAGACCTCGAGAAGCACCTCAAGGCCGGTGCGCCCCACGTAGTGCTTTCAACCCTGCCGGAAGATGAGATCGACCGGATCGTGGTAATGGGAGTCAATGACAGCATGATCGATCTCAGCGACAAAATTGTGTCGGCAGGATCCGCCACGACCAATGCTACAGCGCTGATGCTGAAATTCTTCGAGGAAAAATTCGGTGTGGAATATGCCATGCTGACCACCGTGCACTCCTACACCTCCGACCAGCCGCTGCGTGACAAAGCCGGTATCGATTACCGCCGTTCCCGCTCCGCCGCTGAGAACATCATCCCGAATGAAACCCCGACGCCAAGATGGATACCTACCATCCTTCCGAAATTTAAAGGAAAGATCGAGGGAACAGCGCTGAATGTGCCTATCCCAAACGGATCTCTGCTCGATCTGACCATGATCTTCAAAAATAATGAAGTGACGGTAGACCAGGTCACCGAAACGATGTACGAAGCAGCGAAAAAGTATCCTAAGCTGGTCCAGGTTGCTGAAGATCCTATCGTTTCAAGCGATGTGATCAATAACCGCCATGCAGTCATCTTCGATAAGCTGGCCACCATGAAATCGCAGGGCAGGATGGTCAAGACCCTGGTGTGGTATCACACCGCGCTGGCGCAAGCCTGCCGCATACTCGACGTGATCAGGGAATATCATTTATTACAGGAAAAATCAGCGAAAGGAGGTTCCAAATGAGAGTAGCAATTAACGGATTCGGAAGGATCGGACGTTCTGTATACAGAATTCTTGACGAAGATCCAAATATCGATGTCGTTGCAATCAACGATTTGTATGACAATGACGTACTGGCATATCTGTTGAAATACGACACGGTCATGTCCAAATTTTACAGCCAGGCGCATATAGAAGGCGATTACCTGGTCACCCCGGAAGAGCGCGTACTGATGCTCTCTCAGAGTGATATGGCGCTGTTGCCATGGAAAGAACTGGATATCGACGTGGTCGTGGAAGCAACCGGGGTGTTCAGGAAAAAAGCCCAGCTTGAAACCCACCTCCAGGCGGGTGCACAGCGAGTGATCCTGACGGTTCCCTCGAAAGACGAGATCGATTACACGGTTGTGCTCGGCGTGAACGAAGACGGGCTGAAACCGGAGCACCGGATCGTTTCCAATGCAAGCTGCACCACCAACTGCCTTGCGCCGGTGGTCAAGGTGCTCAACGATGCTTTCGGCATTGTCGAAGGCCTCATGACCACCACGCATGCTTACACCAACGACCAGCGCCTCGCCGACGTTCCGCACAAGGACTGGCGCCGTGGCCGTGCTGCCGCCGAAAATATCGTGCTGACCACCACCGGCGCTGCAAAAGCTGTCGGCAAGGTGATCCCTGACCTGAAAGGGAAACTCGACGGACTGGCCTCCCGCGTGCCTGTACCGGACGGTTCCGTGGTTGACCTGATCGTAGAAGTTGGCAAGGACGTGACGGTGGAACAGGTGAATGAAGCCATGAAAGCTGCCGCCGCCACCGAAAGGATGAAGAACGTGCTGCTCTACTCAGACTTCAAATGGGTTTCTTCTGATATCGTTGGTAATCCATACTCATCCATCTTCGACCCGGAATACACCCGCGTGATCGGGAACCGTATCGTGAAGGTGCTGAGCTGGTATGATAACGAATGGGGATATTCCAACCGCGTCGTCGACCTGATCCGCCTTTTCAAGACGATGGACGGCAAATAGTGTCGAACGCCACCAAGGCGCCCAAAGGATAATCCGTGTAAATCCGTCGCATCCGTGTAAATCCGTGTGCTATTTGAATGATGGCACACGGACAGCATAGATTTCAACGGATCTGCACGGATTTTTTATTCCCTGATCAATGTGATCGAGCCCCGGAGCTCCCTCGGCACGATCCCGTAAAGCGTGATCTCGTAAACCTTGCAGACATAAAAATAAACCCCGTCGCTGCAATCCTGCTTCGTGTTGATATCCTTCCCGTCCCAGTTGATGTCCGGATCTTCCGTTTCATAAACGATCCCACCCCAACGGTTGAAAATCGTCATATCCACACTTTCTACCGAAGTGTAGGGAAAAGGCTGGTAGATATCATTATAGCCGTCGAAATTCGGGGTAAAGACATTCGGAAGCGAATAAACCGAGCAACTGTCGATATCCATGCAGGCCAGGTTACTGAAATCGCTCAGGTTGCCCGTCGAATCCACCGCGATGACCGCGTAGCATCCCGCGATGTTCCCGTTGTTGAAGTGCTCGTAGGTGGTGGATGTGGCCGGTGAAGTGGAATCGATCAGGACAAGGTCCAGTCCTTCCAGCGGTGTAAAGAAAACCAGGTACTTAAGGACATCATCGGCGCAATAATCATTCGGATTGGTCCAATTAAGTGTATTTATAGCGAGATCGCAATTCACACTGATGCTAAGCTCAGGTGGGCAGGGAGGCTTGTTGTCATACGGGACTGCGCACCGGACCTGGGAGAAATTGATGATCGGATCGACATATCCCGAGGCGGAATAACCGCCTACGCTTTTAACGTAATAGCAATACTGGTCGCCGTTTACCAGGCCGGTATCGCTGAAATACGGAACAATGGAAAAACCGACCGAGTCAAAAACTGAAGATCCTTCGTCGCGGCGGTAAATCACATAATAATCATTGAACCAGGGGACGTTTGGCTGGAAACTGAGTTGCAGCTCTTCGTCCGTTTCTGTGATTTCAAGGAAGATGGTCGATGCAAGCTGGCTGTTGCCGATAAAGCCAAACGAGAGGCTTTCAAGCGCTATCCTGTAAGAATAAGGGATGCCGCTGGAATTCAGATCAATTTCATTGTCAAACCAGGTGGTGTCGTTCAGCCCGGGGCGTGTGGCCACAGGCAGGAAATTCGCACCGGCAGGCCCTTCCGAGCGGTACACCACATACTGGTATGGCCCGGGGATCTGCACCGTATCGAGTTCGGTGGGTTTTGACCAGGCAACGAATCCCCTTCCGGCCTGTAGGTCGGAGCTGTCGTTACTGGCATTGGTGATCACGGGGATGTCGCGCTTAAGGCTGGCGCAGGCTTCAAGTGAAGCATAGCTCTCCGCCCCGTCGTCGAAGTAGGCGATGACCATATAGCAGTATTGTATTCCGTGAATGAGGCCGTTCCCGTTGTCGTCATCCGTGAAGCTGGTATCCGACACACTTTCGTTCTGGTGGATGAGCGTGTAGCCGGTGTAAGGCGGCACGCCGGTTTCGCAGTTGTCAGGCAGAAAACCCAGGTAGCCTATTTTCCTGTATACGCGGTATCCCACAGCCTGGTTACACACAACGCGGTCCCATTTCAGCCGGATGGTGCTGCCCAGCGATTCGGCGGTAAGGTTCTCCGGCGCCGGGCACAGGACACTGATCCCGACGGTTTTGTAGGTCACTAGCCCCACGGGGAAATTATTGTCTTCGGCTTTGAAAAAGACTTGGTAAGGCTGGTTTTGCACGTGTGCGCAGTCGGTGGCCCAGAAAAATGTGGTCGAAATGGTGTCACCTGTTCCGGATGCCGGGTCGGGATCGATGTATGCGGGGGAATTCTCCAGTTCGAAAGGTCCCCCGGATGCGCTCAGAGTCAGTGGATTATCGTCGGGGTCGTAGGCCTGCACATCGAACCGCAGGGTGTCGCCGGCCGTGACACAGGTGTCTTCAGGGGCGAGGATAACTGGGGGTATGTTACTGCAGGCCAGCACCTCGACCTGCATATCCCGCGTCACATAGCCGATCCTCACGCCCTGCCTCCATTCCTCGATGATGAACGCCATGTTGTATTCGCCCTGCAATACCGGGGTGTCCCATACCAGGTCTCCTGTCCTGGGATTGATCGTAAATGAATTGCTTGCCATTGGCTGTGTAAATCCCGGAATATCAATCCCTCCGGCTGTTTTACAACTGACCAGCTTGTATGAAAGACTGTCACCATCCGGATCATAGGCGCCCGGGTTATGGATGAAGATCCGGTTCACACAGCCCATATCCACCGGGGGATTCAGCAGGACAGGCGAGTTGTTGTTGCCCAGGAACGGATTGATGACCAGTAAGGTCTGCACGTACATGGGCACATTCACCGAATTCGGTATGTTGACCACCCCCAGGTTCCGGTTCGGGTCTTCCATGTAGATCATGTAACTGCCCGGGGAGCTGTAGGTATGCCTGTTGGTTATTGCGCCCAGTTGCGGATTGTACTCGTATATATTCAACTGGATATCGCCGGGAAAAGGGATTGAATCAGTCCGTTCCAGGGTGCTGTAAGAGCCGTCGCCCCAGTAAACATCAAGCCTTGGGCGATAAGCCTGGCTCCTGGAATAAACATAGGTAATGATCTTCACCTCGTAAGTAAGCCCGCTGATGTGCCGGTAAGTGATCTCGGCTGCACGCTGGTGCGTGGCAAAGGCATCTGGCAAGGATAATAACAGGAAGACGATTGCCAGTACAGATATTTTTATTACCCTTTTCATTCGAACAGCCAAATTTAGGTAAATTCTCGTCGTAAGGTATAATACTCTCCAAAATTCAGACCACGATGGAAGTTGAAAAATTAATAATGCAGATCCTGGAAAGATTTAACAGAAGAGGGCGAACTGTTTTATTAAAATTCAATGCTGACAAGCCTCCTTCGCCGGATGCTGACAGATCCGGGAGCGATGACCTGACTACTTCCGAAGGAACTGGCAGGGTCAAAAAGAAAGCGTGAAAGGGACTCCAGCCCCGCGCCTCAGCGCCTCAGCGGCCGAATGAAAAAAAGAACTTCTGATGCTCCCTCTGTTCATGTTCTCTCAATCATTTCTTATTAGTAACTTTGTGATTGCGAATGATCGCAATCTCCCATGATCGCAACCGACCCTGAAATAGAAAAGAAAGAGATCATCAAGCGGTACCGTAACCTGCTGAGGGTGTGGAACTCGAAGAGCGCGGCGGATAAGAAAATGGTCCGCAAAGCCTTCGACCTGGCGGTGGATGCGCACAAAGGAACCCGGCGGTACTCGGGCGAGCCGTATATTTATCATCCCCTTGAGGTAGCCATCATCGTCGCCGGGGAAATCGGCCTGGGCACCACCTCGATCGTGTGCGCGCTGCTCCACGATGTAGTCGAGGATTCCGATTACACGCTGGAGGATATCCGCTTTCATTTCGGGGACAAGGTAACCCAGATCATCGACGGGCTCACCAAGATCAGCGATATCATCAACAAAGGCAACGTATCGCCCCAGGCAGAAAATTTCCGGAAGATCCTGCTTACCCTGACACAGGATGTACGGATCATCCTGGTCAAGCTGGCCGACCGGCTGCACAATATGCGCACCCTGGAAGCGCTGCCGAAGGACAAACAACTTAAGATCGCTTCGGAGACTTCCTATCTTTTTGCCCCGCTTGCCCACCGGCTGGGACTTTTTGCCATTAAAAGCGAGATGGAAGACCTGTCCCTGAAAGCCACCGAGCCCGAAATTTATCGCGACCTGGAGCAGAAACTAAGGGAAACCAAGACGGACCGACTGCGGTTCACTCACCGGTTCATCTACCCGATCAAAAGGGACATGCGGGAAAAAGGCATGCATTTCCAGATCTTCACCCGTGAAAAGAGCGTTTATTCCATCTGGCAGAAGATGAAGAAGAAAGAGATCCCGTTCGAAGAGGTCTATGATCTATTCGCTGTAAGGATTGTGCTTGAAGTGCCGCTGGAGCTCGAGAAGTCGGAATGCTGGAAAGTCTATTCGATCATTACGGACCATTACCGTCCGAACCACAACCGTTTACGCGACTGGATATCGATCCCGAAAGCCAACGGATACGAGGCCCTTCACACCACCGTGATGAGCCAGTCGGGCCGCTGGGTTGAAGTTCAGATCAGGACCCGCCGCATGGACGAGATCGCTGAAAAAGGATACGCTGCCCACTGGAAGTATAAAGATCTGGTCGACTCGGAAACCGGGGTTGAGGAATGGCTTCAAAAGATCAAGGATATGCTGATCGTGGAAGACGAGGACGCGGTCGATTTTGTGAACGACTTCAAGCTGAACCTGTTCGCCGATGAGATTTATGCATATACCCCCAAAGGCGAGGTAAAGACCCTGCCGGCCGGATCTACCGTGCTCGATTTCGCGTATGTGATCCATTCCGAGCTCGGCAATCATTGCATCGGCGCCAAGGTAAACCAGGTGCTGGTTTCCAGGAAATACCCGCTGAAGAACGGCGACCAGGTCGAGGTCCTGACTTCAAAAAGCGCCATACCCGGGACCGAATGGCTTATTTATGCCATGACGGCCAAGGCCCGAACCAGTATCAAGCAGGTAGTCAAAGAGCAACGAAAAAAAATGTCCATCCTTGGGAAAGAAAAACTGGGCGCGTTATTCCAGCAGGCTAATATACCGGACGATAAAACAACGGTACAGAAGTTTACCGAATACCATAATATAAAGAGCGTCGAAGACCTGTTCATCATGACGGCCAACGGGGATATCGGGGAGATTGAAGTCAGGCGGTTCCGCCAGGAAGGCGAACGGAAGAATCTTTTCAGTTACCTGAGCAGGCCGTTTGTGAAGTCCAAACCCGTCAACAACCGCAGCATTTCGGAAACCATCGTGGAGAAACTGAAAGTAAAACCCGAATCGCTGGTCATCGGGGATGAAATTACCCAGATCAAGTACGTCCTTTCACGTTGTTGCAGCCCGATCCCGGGAGATGACGTGGTCGGTTTTATCAACGACTATGGCCTGATCCAGATCCACCGTACCAATTGCCCCGGCGCGATCGACCTGATGTCGAAATACGGCAAACGGATCGTAAAGGCGAAATGGAAAACCAAGGAATCGATCGGTTTTCTTACGGGAATAAAGATCCAGGGGGAAGATAAAAAAGGGTTTATCAGGAAAGTTACTGAAGTGATCACTGAAAAACATAATATAAACATCCGCTCCTTTCACCTGGATACCTCGGAAGGTATGACCGAAGGGACCATTATGCTTTATCTTCATGATACCCAAACGCTTCATAAATTGCTAGAAAACCTGATGAAAATAAAGGAGATCATTAAGGTTACGCGGATTGACCGGTTCGATGAGTAGCCGGCAGTCATTGGGGTTTTACCGTACCAGCATCACGGTTCCTGCCTTCTCCTGGCTTCCGGGAACACCATCAACCGAGTAAACAATCTTGTAAACATAAACACCTCCCGGACAATCTTTACCCGCTTTCTTTCCATCCCATCCATTCTCTAAGCCAGAAGATTCAAACACCTGTCCTCCCCACCGATCATAGATCCTAGTTTGTAAATTGTAAATCCTAGATCCCTCAGCTACAACGCGAAACACATCATTCACCCCATCACCATCCGGGCTGAAGGCATTCGGGATGTAAACATTAAAAGAAGGATCAGGAGGAGGAATCTCGTCTTCAATTAATTTCACATACACCGAGTCGGAACCGACACATCCGATTGAAGATTTCATCTCAACCGAGTACATCCCTTCTGAATAGATTTCGATGCTTTCGGTGCTGTCGCCGGTGTTCCAGTGATAGGAAGATAAGCCTGCTCCTGCATCTAAGACATCCCCTGCCTGCATTTCCAGCGTATCGCTGTCATGAAAAGCGGCAATGGGATTATCGCTGACGATCAGTTCGATGCTCTTCTGGTCGGTGCAGCCGACATGGTCGGTGGCGAGCAGGGTGTAGAGACCTGCGTCGGCCTGTGTGACAGAGAAGAAGAACGGGTCGTTGCCGGTAGTGTCGCCGTTTGGGTATATCCATTGGTAATAGATGGGCGGCTGATTGCCAATGGCAACGCTCATCATGCCGACGAACTGCCCGGTGCAGACGGTTTTGCTCTGATCCAGGATGATCTCCGGCGGTTCATAAACGGTCACCTCGCCCGTACTGAACTGTGCCGGGATCGGGTTGCCGCCTGAATTAGTGAAATAGCTTTCCGTTTCGCCGGTGTACCAGGCCAACTCGCCCTGCCCGGGATTTTTGGTGGTGAACACCAGGTCGGCGACTTTTTCCGTTCCGGCAAAGGTAACTGATGTGGGTGATTTCCAGGCTAAATGAATATCTCCCGCCATCGGATCAACCCATCCGGTGAGGCTGTCCAACAATTGAACATTAACATTAGCAAAGCCTTCACATTCCAGGTTTCCTGCGTTGTATCCCAACTTCAGATGAAAGTCCGCCACCGAGTTGAAATTATCCACATTCACCGGAACCAGTGCAGTATTTCCCAAGCAATGCCCTCCTTCGCCTGTTACAGCGTGTAAGAAAGTCAGGATAATGTTCTGTATTTCAACCGTAAAAGCGGTATCGCAGCCGTTTTCGTCCTTAATTACCAGATTCCAAATTCCAGATTCCAAATTCCAAAAGTTCCCGTTATTTAGTTGCCACGTCGCTCCGCTGTCAATCGAATAATATATCACAGGCGTTGAGCCGCTGGCAAGTATCTCAATCGCTCCGTTGCCCAGAAAGTCCGTTTCATCGGTCACATTCACCTGCGTAACCTGCGGGCCGGGAATATCTTCCAAAAGAACCGGATTATCCAGATAAAAACCGGAACACCCGTTTGTATCTCTGACCTGTACCGCGTAACTCATGGCAAAGAGCCCGCTGAACACGCTGTCATACTGGTAATTAACGCCGGCATCGATCGAATATTCCAGTATCGATCCGGACGGTGAGAAGGCATGAACTACGATCTGACCGTCGTCCCTGAAACAATGCGGTCGAGTGGTCTGAACCTGTGTCACCTGCAGATCCCCGGCATCTTCAATCGTATAAACCTCAGAAACCGTTTCACATCCATTTCCGTCGGTGATCGTAAGTTGGTACTGCCCGGCCGGCAGGTTCGTTGCATCGATGTTCGTCCCGTAATCGATTCCTGATAGGTCGAGCCATTGGAACGCGAAGGGCGTAGAGCCTAGAGCAGTGAGGCCCGTAATCGAACCGCTTGATCCGTTGCAGGTGGTGGGAGTGATTTGGAGATTGGTTTCGTCAATGGTTGTTAGAGGATGATAAGCAATGTGAATCGTATCATAACCATAACAACCATTTGAGAAGAATCCTGCCCTGACCCAGTAATAGCCAGTGTCGGTCACCGTGATCTCATCGGTTCCAAACTGGCCAGTACTCCATGCAAAATAATCCCCGGAACCATTGGCTGTTATTGTTAATGATTCACCCTGGCAAATTGAGGTGTCATTTCCGAGGTCAGGCTGCGGTGAAGGTTGTATTTCAATTTCCCTGGAGGTATGCTCGAACCGGCCACCCGGATACCAGACATCCACCTTCACTTCATGGATACCGGCAGTTTTAAATGAATAGGTTGGTGAGAGTTCATGAGAGATCGAGCCAGGAGCAAATTCGCCAAAGTTCCATACAATGCTGTCGGGAGTGGGAATGAAATTGGGCTTGAAATTGATCGGGTAGCGCTGGCATTGCTCGCCGGTCCATTCGAAGCGGAGGAGGTAATCGACCAAAATATTTGGTAAGTATCCATAAAGATGATGTGGATACTGATTTATAGCATTATTCTCATACATGCATCCTATTCCCCTGATCCATGGTTTATGAATAACATCTAAAAAGTATCGTTCGAGATTTTCAGCACCATAATCGGCACAATATATTTTCCCATCCCTGGCAAGCTGCAATTCAACGATAGGCCCTATTCCAATAATTTGTCCTGAATTTTTAAACATAGCAGAATCTGTAATATACTGCATTTCATATTGATATATCTCGCAGTTAACAGAATTTGGCATTGGGATACTTACGTACAAATATTTGGAATCAGGTGAAAACTCAATACCTGTAATACTGTAGCCCCTGTCTAATAGTCTTCTATATGTTAAAAAATATTCAACTGTTCCATTATCAGCATTAAAATTACAAACTTCAAGTTCGCCAAAACCGTCATGGTAAAGTCCATAACTGGAGATTAAAAATTTTTTGTCTGGTGATATTTTAGTGTTTCCATTATTGAAAGAATCCTCGCATTCCCTATCAGGCATGACAGAAAGGACCGGATCAGGATGGAAACCATCTTCATCCACCAGGTATGCAGCCATGGCATCCTCTGTAAATTTCCTGGTGATTACCCATATATTTGCGGCTCCTGTTTTCTTAACAGTTGCAACTCTGCCATCAACATCATAACCGGATGAAACCATAATATTCTTCTCTGTAACGTATCCACGCCCATCCATTAGTTTCATATCAATTATCGAATAATAAAAACCCCGGTCGGGATTTTCATCACTAGTAGCGCTGAAAACATAATAAATCCGGTCCTTTCCCGGCCATTTGACAATAGCTGCACCTGAGCGCCCCCCAATTGCCATACCATCACTATTGGTCAGAATACCATACTTATTGTAAGCATAGTAACCCGGGTAATAGAATAAAAAATTCCCCAGAGAATCACTGATGGTAGCATTTCCCCAGCCTCCATTAGTAAATTCATCATAAAGCACCACCGGTTCTCCGGAATTAAAATCTAGTCCGCATTCCCACGGGAAGTACCAGACGTTGGCTTCGTTCTGGGCGAAGAGGGAGGAGGTCAGGAGGAAGAGAGACAGGGAGAGGAGGAGAAGGATTGGGAGATTGGAGGATTGGAGGATTGGAGGATTGGAGGATTTTATTTGAGATTTTGGATTTGGATTTTGGGTTTTGTTTGGAATTTGGTGCTTGGAATTTGGTGCTTGTGATCTCATGGCTTGATCATGTTGAAATGACTGGCATAAAGATAAGGATAAATTTTTGGAAATGAATTAAGATAAACAACATAGGCACTTTAAAGAAAGGAATTCAATCGCGCGTTATAGAGGCCGGTGGGCAATTCTTTTTGACGCTGTCGGGTCCTCCTGCGTCGGACGCCGACAGGTCTGCAAAACCTGAAACCTGGAACTATGGAACCTTGGAATCCTGGAACCTTGGAACCTTGGAACCTTGGAACCTTGGAACTAAAAAATCCGTGTAAATCCGTTACATCCGCGTCATCCGCGTGCTATTGAGAAATTTGACTTCAGGTAGATATCCAACACTCTTATACATTTCGTCGCTGGTAGCCAGAAAGTTAACCACATAGGCATAGTAGAACACAATAGAAAAACACATAGATCTATTGTGTTTTCTATGTATCCTATTGATTCTATTGTGTTGAAAAAGAGGCGCATAGAAACAGGGAAACGATGGAGCGATGATCCGAAAGCGATCGGGCGAAAGTGGAGATGATTTTCGATTGTCGATGGTCGATTGTCGATTGTCGATGGGATTTTTGATTTTGGATTTTTTTATTTTGGATTTGTTTGGAATTTGGTGCCTGGAATTTGGAATTTGGAATTTGGTGCGTGGTGCATGGGATTTAATAGCCCTATTCTCATGAGATGATTGGTATAAAAGGTGGAATTATTGGAAGGAAATAAAAGGAATTTCAGTTGGCAAAAAATCCGCGTAAATCCGTCGCATCCGCTTCATCTGTGTGCCATAGGGAATGACAGCGATCATCAAGTGAAATCCGAACCGGGCAAAATGAATATTTATATAGTATCTTTGTAGAAAATAAGACTATATGCCTGAGATATAGGGGTTCTACGGGATTATTATTTACATGTTCTACAGCGAACATAATCCCCCTCATTTTCATGTGAAGTATCAGGAGTATGAAGCGACAATTGAAATTATTGATGGTGTAGTACATGGTACTTTGCCTCGCAGGGCCCTGGCATTAATATTCGAATGGCTTGATCTTCATAAAGATGATTTGCTGGAAAACTGGAAATTAATGGCTGAACGCAAACCAATGAACAAAATCGAACCATTAAAGTAAATAGCGATGGAACTGCTGAAAGTGATTGATGCCAAATATGTTGAAGGATATAAAATTGAATTCCGGTTTAATAATGGGATCACCAAGGTTGTGGATTTGACCAATGAAATTTATGGTGAAGTTTTTGAACCATTGAAAGATGTGGAATTCTTTAAAAATTTCACGCTTAATCCCTTTACCATCGAATGGGAAAACGGAGCAGATTTTTCGCCGGAATTCCTATTCAATAAAGGCGAATAATGTGTATTTTACCTCACCAGCATCACTGTCCCGACCCTTTCCTGGCTTCCGGGAACACCATCTACCGAGTAAACAATCTTGTAAACATAAACACCTCCCGGACAATCTTTACCCGCTTTCTTTCCATCCCATCCATTCTCTAAGCCAGAAGATTCAAACACCTGTCCTCCCCACCGATCATAGATCCTAGTTTGTAAATTGTAAATCCTAGATCCCTCAGCTACAACGCGAAACACATCATTCACCCCATCGCCATCCGGGCTGAACGCATTCGGGATGAAAATGTTAAACGAAGGATCAGGAGGAGGGAGATCGTCATCAATCAGTTTCACATACACCGAGTCGGAACCGACACATCCGATCGAGGATATCATCTCAACCGAGTACATTCCTTCGGCGTCGATCAAAATACTTGCCGTGCTGTCGCCGGTGTTCCAATGATACGATTCCAGCCCGTAGCCGGCATCCAGCAAGTAGCCCGAGTCTACCACCAGCGTGTCGCTGCCATGGAAAGCGGCAACGGGGTTTTCACTGACGATGAGTTCGATGCTTTTTTGATCTGTGCAGCCTATGGCGTCTGTAACCGTTAACTGGTAGTCTCCAGCCTGGTATGTCTGGATTCCAACTATTTTCAGTTCTTTGTCGGTGCTTGCAAAATTTAATGGGCCTGTCCAATAGTACTCGCATTCTCCTGTTCCCCCAATAACAAATGCCGGCATGTAGATGTTATCACCTTCACATACCTGTAATTCTGTTCCCATGATGATCTCAGGCAGTGCATAAATTTTGATCGTTCCCAGTTCGTAATTCACAGGAATTTCTTCGCCGTAGGCATTGAAAAACTGCCCTTCGCCCGGTTCGGCTATCCAGTCAACCTGGGATACCCCTTCCTCAAGTCCGCTGAATACCAGTTCCAGCATTTTGGCATTTTCAGGCA
>CAYUQP010000028.1:0-60449 GCA_964447005.1 uncultured Bacteroidales bacterium | reverse complement strand
GTAAATTTATCTCAGGATTAAATTAAAAAGTGTAAACATTTTTTAGGACGAGACATTGTTATGGGGATTTTAAATTTTAAATTTTAAATTTTGAACTAGTTTGGAATTTGGTGCTTGGAATTTGGAATTTGTTTAGAATTTGGTGCTTGGAATTTGGAATTTGTTTGGAATTTGGTGCTTGGAATTTGGAATTTCCCCGGGGAGGGTGACGGAAGGAATTATTCAATAGCAACCGCCAGACCGATTTTCCCGATCTCAACCCCGTAATCAAAATACATGAACCATAAAGAATCCTGGCATACAAGGGATGGAAATTCCAGGGTGTTTATTCCTTCAAGGGGATCATCCTTTAGCCCATACGCAGGCTTGCTTTGTGATTTCTGAAAATTAATGCCGTCTTGACTGAAAGCATGATGAATTTCACCAAATTCGACATTGTTGTCAAGAAAAGTTTTCGCATAATATATCTCGTAACCCGCGGAGGAACTGCTCACGTATGCCGACCATGCACTTTGTACAACCTGGTTTTTCCATTGCTCTTTAATTTTAACCGGATCACTGTCAGCGTAGGGATGATCTGTGGTGGACGGATCATTGTATTTCGTCCAGTTAATGCCATCCCGGGAAGTAGCAAAGCCTATTTGGCTTTCAATCCCCGGATAACCCGGACCGGCAGTGTAATAAAGTCTGTACGAGCCGTCATCCATTTTCAGTATTGAATTTGGAAATATATATCCGCCATCCCATTCGCTTCGATGTCCTCTTACCAGGACAGGCTCATCCGTTCTTTTCCAGGGACCGGTCAGTTCCCTGGACGTTGCCATGCCTATATACGGCCCGGGACTGAACAGAGCTGTCTCCGCAGCATTGTAATAAAGTACCCAGATTGAATCTTCTCTGATAACTACTGCAGCGCTGACATGGTAGGAATCGAATCTGTTCTCCCGGGGGTCGAGCAAGGGATTTTTCTCATATTTTTCAAAATGAAAGCCGTCCTCTGAGGTTGCAAGGCCAATGCTGATCTTTCCGTTCTTTTCTAAACCTGAATAAAACAGGTAGAAAACATTCTCATGAATCAACACTGAAGGCGAAAACGCACCAATTTCATCCATCTCCCCCGGCTTGCCCGGCCCAAGGATGGGGTTGAGCTCATAAGCCTTAAATTTCAAAGGTCGGCGGTCGGCAGTCTGCGGTCGGCAGGCGGCGAGGAAAATAAGCAACAAGAGGAGATATAGGGGCAAAGGAAACTTCATGATACTTGATGATCAATAGAAATCATAATAAAAATAATAAAAAAAATTCATGCACTTAACATTCAACACTTAACATTTAGCACATAAACTTATATTTTGATAACTAATTAATTTGTTAGTTACAAGATTGTTACTTATCTTTGATGAAAAATATATACATGGAAACTCCTTTTATATTTGGAAAGCTTGCAATAGGTGAGAACTTTACCGACAGGGAAGTTGAACAGAAAAGACTTGTTCAGAATTTCCGCTCGGGCACCAATACGGTCCTGATTTCTCCGCGAAGATGGGGCAAATCTTCTTTGGTCCATAAATCTGCCGTTGAGGCTGAGAAAGAAGACCAGGACCTGATCATTGTATTCATTGACCTTTTTAATATCCGTAGTGAGGAGGAGTTTTACAAATGCCTGGCGGAGAGTGTGATCAGGGCCACTTCCAGCCGGATTGAGGAGGTAATGAGCAACGTTAAGGAATTTATGAAAGAATGGATTCCAAGGATCAGTTTTTCTCCGGATGCCTATCATGATTTTTCCTTAAGCCTTGATTGGGCCGAAATAAAGCGGCAACCGGACGAAATCCTTAACCTGGCTGAGACTATCGCCGTGGCCAAAAAACGTAAGATGGTCATTTGCCTGGATGAGTTTCAGAATATAGCATTTTATGAAGATCCGCTGGCCTTCCAGAAAAAACTTCGGTCTCACTGGCAAAAGCACCAGATGGTTTCGTATTGCATTTACGGGAGCAAACGCCATATGCTGCTCGATGTATTTACCTCTCCATCCATGCCGTTTTATAAATTCGGGGACTTGATGTTCCTGTCGAAAATCTCCATTGAATACTGGATTCCCTTTATACAGGAGCGGTTCAGCTCCACAGGAAAGCTCATTGATCAGGTACAAGCAGAAAGGATTGCAACATTGACCGAATGTCATCCTTATTATGTTCAGCAGTTGGCCCAGCAAACCTGGTTCCGGACCGAACATGAAGTTACCGCTGGCGCTGTTAATGAAGCAATGGAGAATCTCATATTGCAGATGAGCCTTTTATTTCAGAATATCACCGAAGATCTGACTACATCCTATGTTAATTTTTTACGAATGATACTTGATGGGCACACTCAGTATACTTCTATGGAAAATATTGGCAGATACCAGCTCGGCACGTCAGCCAATGTGGTCAGGATCAGGAAAGCACTGATCAGCAAGGAGATTATTGATGAACAAGAGGGAAAGGTAATTCTCCTTGATCCGCTATACGCACTTTGGTTAAAGAAGTATTATTTCCAGGATTATCTGCCAAATAAATGAATCAGTACTTCACAATCTTCCCCGTTCCGGTCGGCGGTCTGCGGTCTGCGGTCCGCAGGCGGTTAGGAAGGCAAGGAGCAGTAGGATATATGGTACCGGGGAGTGTTTCATTGAAATAAATCGTTAAACGCTACAAAAAAAGTATGTTCCAGCCACAAGTTTATCACCACCAATGACAACAAATGCCAACAAATGACTATTAATGACCATCAATGACTAATTATTTAAGTTCCCGCACTTAACACCAAACACTTAACCCTCGACACTCCGGATGGGAATCCCAAACCTCACCTTCGTCCCGATACCGACCCTATCCCCATCCTTCAGATCCTCGATCTCCAGCCTGATCTTCTTCTTCAGCTTTTTGTTCAGCGTAGCCAGGCGGTCGGTGGTGATCGAAGTGGCCATGGAACGATGACGGGTTCCCCTTGCAGCTTCAATTTCGCGGGATTTTTCCCTGCCAACGCCGTCGTCCTCCACCTCAAAGCGGATTATACCTTCCTCCAGTTTGATGCGGATACTTATGTTGCCCTTGCCTTCCTTGTGCTTGATGCCGTGCTCGATGGCGTTCTCGATGAAGGGCTGGGCCAGCATCGGCGGGACCAGGACAGTTTCAATATCAATACCAGTGTCAATATCAATGAGAAAGTCGAATTTGGCGGCGTACCTTACCTTTTGAAGTTCCAGGTAATTTCTTATTGTTTCGATTTCTTTTTCAAGGGGGACATATTCTTCCACCGAATTATCGAGGATATTCCTTATTAATTGAGAAAATCGGGAAAGATAAATACTGGCCTTGTCGGCATCTTCATTTATCATGTAGTTCTGGATACTTGCCAGCGAGTTGAAAAGGAAATGCGGATTCATCTGGGCCCGTAGCAGCCGCTGCTCGTTCAGGATGGATCGCTGTTCGGCTATCAATCGTTTGCGCTGGAAATAAATAAGTATGAACAGGCTTAGCATGACCACAAATGCTGCGATCCCGGAAAAAATAAAGCGATTTTGCGTTAATTTTAATTGGTTTAGTTGACTTTCCTGCGCAAGGGATCTGATTTTTTGATCGGTCCGTTCGGCTTCCGCCTCAGTCATGAGCAATTCAAGCTGACGTCCCTGCTGGGCTGCATATAATGTATCTTTCGATTGATAAAAGAGGTGGAGGTATTCAATTGCTTTGGTGAATTCTCCTTCTGCCTGAGCCAGTTTATGGAGGGCATTGTAAAGGTAATTTCTTGTCCGGAGCATTAAGTAATAGTCATAAATCTTGCCAAAGGAATAGAAGCCCGCAGGTGAAGATTGCTTTTCAGGATAAATATTAAACGCATCCAGCTTCGCTTTACACAGGCTCAGATTGGCTTCAGCCTGTTGAAATTTACCTTCTTCAATATCTATTTCTGCTAATGATAGCGTAATCATGGGTTGTAATATACTGTTGTAATCTGTTTGATTGGCAGCAATTAAAGCCCTATCATAATAGGACCGGGCTTGTTTCAGGTCACCCTGGGTTTCAAACAGCGGTGAGCTCCTGTCATAATTACTGGCAATGTTATTGTAAAGTGAAGAAATTAGATTGTAATTGTTCAGCTTTATGGCAATCTTCAATGCTTCATTATAATAAGTTATTGCTTTTTCATCAATATAGTTCTGACCAATCAGAGTTATGGCCAGCGCTTCAATTGTAAGATCGTTGTAATTTTGCGAATATTTCAACAGTTTGTCGCAGTAAACCAAAGCACTATCAGTAGTTCCTTCTCTCCAGAAAGTCAGACTTAATGCATAAAATACCTCTGGAACTGATTTTTCATTGCCTGATGTAATCCTGTACCCAAGCGACCTTTGATAATATGAAATGGCAATTTCAGTTCTCATGATAAAAAAGTTGATATGCCCCATCATCAAGAATAATTCACTCAGTTGATTAAAATAAGGGCCTTCTTCGAGGATAGTCTGCGCTGAAAGGTACGATACCAGGGCATTCTTAAAATCCATTTTATAATAATACGCATTCCCGGTATATAGCCTGGAACAGGCGACGCCATAGGAATAGTTCTGTATGGTGGCCATTCGCATCGCCATTGACGAATAATAGGTGCTGGAATCAAAGTTCATTGGTGCATAGATCGCCGCCAGCAGGTTCATGATATCGATCTGGCGCTCAATCTTAGCCCCCGTCATCAATTTTCGCAGGCTATCGAGCTCCTTCTCAGTATTTAACTGATACTGCTGACTGGAACCAGCCAGGTTTATAGTGACTAATAATATGGAAAATAATATTTTATACATTACATCTCCAAATCTCCAAATCGTCAAATCATGTTGCACCCCTCCGGGGGTGCCGGTGTTATTGTTATCCGCCTGTTCTACAAATATTTAACCCCTACGGGGTATGGCCGGGGTGGGGGCGCTTCACTCCGCCATCCTCTCCAGCATCTCCATCACCTCATCCCTCTTCCTCGATGCAACCGGAATCTTCAGGTCATTTGCAAGCACGATATATCCGCCTTCCTGCTTCTCAAAACGCCTGATGTGCGCCAGGTTGATCAGGAACGATTTATGCACCCGGTAAAAACCCCACCCGCTAAGCATTTCTTCATAATCCTTCAGGGTTTTAGATACAAGGATCTTTTCATTTTTCACAAGATAGACCCTGGTGTAATTATCGTCAGATTCACACGCAACAATTTCATTCAGACCGATGAGATAAACATTTTCAGTCGTTTTCAGGATGATCTTTTTATGCTGCTTGTCGATATTCTTCAAGTTTTCTTTCAGGGCCTGCATCTGCAACCGTTGGTGTTCCTGGATCTGCTGCCCGGCCCGGTTCACGGCCTCTGCAAGCATTTCAGGGTTCACCGGTTTGAGCAGGTAATCCACCGCGCTGAACCGGAATGCCTGAAGGGAATATTGGTCAAACGCCGTGACAAAGATGATTTTAAAATCTATGGCCGGCAGAGCGGTTAAAAGGTCGAAACCGGTCCCGTCGGCCATCTGGATGTCAAGCAGGACCAAGTCGGGATGCAATTCCCGTATCGCTTTCAAACCCGAGGCTACACCATCAGCTTCGCCTGCCACACTAACCTGTGGGCAGTGCCGGGCCAGCAGCTTTCTCAGGGAATCCCTGATATGGGCTTCGTCATCGATGATAAGGACTTGAATCATAACTTATTGAACATAGTTATCATTTAGGCTGGCTGGATTTCTTTACATTGAACGGCACGGTAAATCCAAGCCAGGGAAAGGCTATGTGAAAGTCCTGGTCTGGAAAGAACGGCATGAACAGGCCGTAATCGATACCCACTCTGTTAATGATTGACCGGAAACCAGCAGAGAGTAAAAGTAAATTTTCATCCTCAACAGGGATGAAATAATTTTCTGTGACGAAGTATGTTTTTGGGCTCAAACGGGCAAATGCGCTGAAATTGATCATTGGATTCTGCGCCCACTCCCCTGCCACAAAACCATATCCTAAACCCAGGCTTGCGTTGGCATCCCTTGATCCCACAGTCAATGTGCCATAGAGGATCCCAAAACCCGCTTCTTCCGCTCCGAGAACAAACCCAACCAGTCCGCCTGCCCCGACCTGAAACTTATCCTTTACAACTGGAAAGGTAAGTTTCGGAATTATCCATATGGGAGTCGGCGCCCCGGCAAACAGGAACAGCGGTACCATACCCGCCCCAATGGAGAAGTTCCTCGTGACACCAAGGCTGAACTGGTTGAACAATACCCAGACATTCTGGTAATAGCCTTCACCCTTATTTAACCCGTAAGCGTTCGGTGCAAAGAAATACCGGGTCGACTGTGTATTGGGTGGCCAGACTTTGCCACTGATCACCCTGGCAGTGGGAATCGGCTCCAATAATTTAATAGCTGATCTCGGAAAGGTCAGCTCACCCAGATTTTGTGCATCAAACCTGACCTTGACCGAATCCTGGTCCACAATCTTACCAAAATAGTTGTTGCCGTCTGTCGTGATCAGGCGGAACAGTGTAGTGTCAGGAATTTCCTGGGCAATCAAGTTCTGACTGATGGCCACCATACAAAGCGTGATGAACATCACAAGTAATTTTTTCATGGCCTGGCATATTAGGATGGATTTAACAGTAAAGTTACGGCAACAGGAAGATAAAAGCAATTATTTTTTCAACGCTGACAGGTCCCACCGGGACCTGTCAGCGATTAAAACAATCAGAATTTAATGATCTTCGACTCATAAAGCCCGGCATTTTTCACCCGGTCCAGTTCTTCCCTGGCCTCTCCCTTATTATCAAAAGATCCGATGAAGACGTAGTACATCTTTTCTGTATCCAGATAACCGAGTTTTGCGTTTAAGCCGTTTTCTTCGAGGATTCGTATGAGTTTTACCGATTCGGTCCGTGTTGGTTCACTGCCCATCACAACATAGTGCTTTCCGGGAATAATTGCTTCTTCGGGAACAGGTGCTTCCTTTATATTGAATTCGGGTATGGCTTCCTTATCGACCGGGACACGACTGCTGTTTTCGTAGAATTTTCCCTGCAACACCTTAATCTTTAAAGGCTCCTGCTTGGTCGTGTCGGTTGCAGCCGGTTTTGCGCCCTTGAATTTTACCTGCCTGTTAATCTCAACCACGTTAAATAAAACCTCCTGTGGTGCGGTTCCAAGCACATCAACTTTTATATCATTTTGCAGGATGCGGAATCCTTCCCCGAAAACATTTCCCATCCTGAGGTAATAAGTGTTGTTACCCGGCACAAAAATGGTAAAGGTCCCGTCTTCCAGGGTGAAAGAAGAATAACTGTTTCCCTGGTTATCGTAGGCTGTGATCCTGATATTTTTCAGATCCAGTAACTCCGTCCCCTTTTTAATGAATTTCTGCCGTTCAACGGTCAGTTTTCCAGTCAGTTTAGTTGCTTTCTGGAAGGGAACATAATAGGTCATGTTTTTCGTAACCTGCAGCTTCTCTATGCTGCGGTTCACATAAAAATATTCTTTGACATCACTGAGGGGTATGATGCTTAATTCATAAAATCCTGCAGGCAGCCGGTTGTAGCTGGCAATGCCTTTTTCATTCGAAAGCAGCGTGATGTCTACCGGGAACGGTATGTTTATTTCAGGGTTGTCAGTATTCGTAAGTACAACTCTTGTTTTGACATAAGGCACACCTTCTTCATTATCGTCCTTTATCCCATTCCCGTTGTCATCTTTAAATAATTCCACCTTAAGTCGCCTCGTGCCTTTATGCCATTTGTTGAACTCTGATTTTCCCCACCTCTTTTTCACCGAGAATTCAAAATAGACATAGGAATTTTTGGTTGTGACTTCCGGATATTCCTGCCGGGTATAATGATAGGTGCCGCTCAGGATTACGTACCAGTCACGTGCAACATAAGTTTCAACTTTGGGATTGATATTCAGTGAGCCATAATTCAGATCGAAGCGGTAGGTGAAGTTGGAAAACAGGTTAAAGCTCAACCGTTCTTTGAAATAGGTCTTCATGATGCTTGGCCCCACATTAATGCTGTGATTCTTTGCATCGCCGGCGAACTGGTACAATCCGCTGCTTACCATGGGCCCGTAATCATAGCTGAAAGCGACCCCGTATCCGCCCAGAAAGTTGTAGCCCCCGAGTAAATGAAAATCAAATCGCTGGTCTTTCGTTTCCCTTGATTCGATGATGTGAATATTGCTTACCCCGGTCTTCATGACCAGCATCAGGTTTTTCATGATATTACCCTTGTACTCGAACCGGATCTTCTGGGTCCTGAATTCGGTCACCACACCGGTAAGTGCGGCCGGTGGCCGGAACGACACATAGGATTCAATGCTTGGCCCTGCTTCCCAGATGTGGTTTGAGTTGGAATTATTGTGGTACATCAGTTTGGAGGACTGATCGTATAGCTTGCTTTCGGGAAGCCTGTCCCCTTCAAAGCTGTAGTTATAATATTCTCTCGAGCTGTTTATATAATTGACGGATATATTTCGTTTCTTTTCGTTCATAAAAAATATAGCCTGGGCTGAAAAGCTAAAAAGTCCCATCTGTGTCCCGGGCATGTCTGGTGATCCATAATTGTTGGTAAGCTGGATGGAGGCTACTTTTCCTAATTTAAGAAAATAATTGAGATCCCAGGCAAAACCCGCCATGGTATATTTCTTCATGAGGTAATGATATTCGTGGTTGCCGTAAAGGCTGATCCCAAGGTTTTGATTCCTGAACAGTGGGATCATGCTTGATTGAATCATTACAGATCCGGTGTTCACTTTTTTTTCCTGGTCCAGGTCATATCCCACAGAGCCTTTGAACCCCAATTTATTTTTTTCATAAACTAAACCAGCGGCTACGCTGGTTTTAGGGCTGAGTATGCTCTGGCTCAGGAAAGCCTCCATATTTAATGCAGGGCTAAGCCTGACGATATTCGAAACCATGATGCCATTCCGGGTATACATGTTCCGCCCCAGCTTCGAACTGAACGCCCCCAGCCCGACTTTCAACGTTTTCCAGTCGTAAAGGAAATTGTAATAGGTATTCCGGATAAAATTCTCATTGCCTGTTACTGCATAATAATTAAAATTATAGATTAGATTACCTTTTTCTTCAAAGCTAGCTATTCCACGGGCCTTGACAAACGGCAGCGGCTTCTCGCTGAAGATCGGCAGTAATTTTTCATTTCGGCTGAATGTCCTGAAACCTATTTCAAACTGGTGTGGTAAGGCCCGGTCAATTAAAAAAGGAGCATACGTGTCACTGTATTTTTCAATCATCAATGCCTTGATGGCTTGCTTGTTTCCTGTCTTTGCGTTGATTTGCATTTTACTGATGTCAAATACGCGATCCCCCTCACTGATATAACGGGCTTTGAGTTTCAGCGTAGTGTCCTGGAACGGATTTAAACTGATCGGTTGCCCGGTTTGCCAATCACCAAGACTGGTAACCTCAATCTTTTTATCCGTAACGAGTTGGAAGTCGATGACTTCACTTGCGTTTCCTTTATTTTCTACTTTCAGGTCGAATATTGTCTCATTACTGCGCGGGTGAAAAAATACCCTTCTTTCCGGGAGAAAGATCTCCCAGTTATGAACGGGCTCGGGGTAGATGTGACATAAATTTTCGGCAAGTAATTCATTTTTCATTGAATAGGCCCTGAAAAACAGGTCGTATTTCACTTCAGAGCTGACATTCTCAGGCAGTTTAAACCGGTATATCAGCGAAATGGAATCATGTGGCCCGACTACCGTGTCGTTATAGGAAAGACTGAAAAGTGACCAGTCCTGCGGAAGGATCATGAAGGGTTTGAACCGGATGGCAGAGTCGCCGTGATTGGTGATTTTAACGATATTGAATGTTAATTCACCGGCTTTCTTATGGATGTTCTGTTTCAGGAAAGATGCCGAGAAGTGACTTTCGACAGGCTCGGAAGATTGGGCTGCAACGTTTTGTCGGGGCTGGAAGATGAAAATTAGCCCGATAAGGAGGATGATTCGAAAGGCAATATTCAGGTTGATCTGCAAGATTTTAACACCGATGTTTACTTCATAAGTTATGCTATTGATCGATTTTTGTATTTACCGTGCTTTCTGATAAAGTGATATAAAAACCGACCGTGTAGATGTCGTCTTCAATCGTGTATTCAGAGAACCTTCTGAGTTTCAGCACTTCATCTTCAAAGAAAAATTTCCATCTAAGGATGAATGAATTGTTTTCCGAGCTCCCGATGTTTCCCCTGACGCCGCTTTCCAGAAGCTTGATTCGTTCCGGGGACAGATACACTACGGTGTCTTTGGTAATATTGGCCATATTGGAAAAAAGGCCGTTATCCCAGTTTGAACCGGTATTTTCGATCGTAAGGCCAACAAAATCCACTGGTAGTTTATTGGTTGAATCGCCAATTCCAGTGAATTGAAAGTTGTCGGAAGAAATGGACAGGTCCCAGTTGCCGGTTGATTCCACGCTGAACATGACGTCATCCGGCTGTTTGGTGATCTGGTACAGGTTTTCATTTATCTTTTTTATTCCGAACTCCACTCTTAAATTCGGTGTGACTTTAAGCAGCAATACATTTTCAAGCCTCGCTTCCGTATTGATCAATATTGGTGTTTCCTGTGCAGAGATCCCTTCTCCTGCCATAACCATCAGACATCCTGCGGCCAGTTTTATTAATGCAGTACGAATAATCATTTTAGGTGGTTTTTTGAAAGTATTGCATAAAAAAAGGAAATACAACATTAATTTTTCACAACACTAACATTGCATTTCCTTTTTGTATCGCGGATAATATTTATGGAATTTCGGTCATTGTCAAAACTACAGTAGAAGTATACGTGCCCTGGCTGAATATTCCGTTAGATAGTTGGCTGAACATGGTTGCCGGGTTCATTGTGCCCTGCATGGTCCCCATCAGCCAGTGAAGGACGAACTGGTTTTCCGTCTGGTCACCTGAATTTTCCGAGCCCAGGTCGATCAGCACCACATCGGAAGTTTGCAGGCCTAACGCTGCATCTGCACTCTGGTGGTTGCATGTGACTTCTATGCCGAACTGGTGGATTCCGGTGGCTTCGCACCACACCCCGAGATTATTGACCGGGATGCTACCCGTGCCGGTGATGGGGGTGAAATCCGGAGCACTGATTCTCAGGCGCCAGTTGCCGGTCGCTTCCATGGCAACGGTGGTAAACCCCGGATCGATGCCGGGGTTTCCCTGGGTTTCGGAAATACCGAGGTTATAATCATCGGCTGATGAGAATGTTGCCGTCTGAATATCGCCGTCCTGGACGATGAGGTTGAATGCACCGCCGAGGATGGCATTAAATACCACGTTTTCGTCGTCTTCCAGTTGAGCGAACACAGAGTTTTGCCAGAACAGGGCAACTATCAATACCAGCAGCAGTGATATCCTTTTCATGAGGTGCTTTTTACGGGATTTCAGTCAGCGTAAGGGTCGCGGTGGTGGTAAAGTCACCGGGGCCGAATTGGCCGGCACTCAACTGGTCAAACATTGAAGTAGGCTCCATCGAACCTTGCATAGTTCCCATTAACCAGTTCAAAGTGAAGGCGTTGTCAGTGATATCACCCGCGTTTGTGCCTGAACCGAGGTCGATCAGCAGATCCGGGTTCAGTGGATCATTGGTAAGTCCAAGCGCTGAGGCAGCAGTCTGGTAAGCACAATCGACTTCGACTCCAAACTGGTGGGCGCCGGTTGCCACACAATAAACACCGAGGTTGCCGATGGGGATCGTACCGGTACCGGCACCGTTAGGGCCAGCATACGGTGTAAAATCAGGACAGGTAATGTCGAGGAACCAGTTACCGGTTGCTTCAACATTGATCTGCGTAGATCCCGGTAAGATACCGTCACCTCCAATGACACCGAGGTTGTAATCCGCAGCATCGGCAAATGTGATTTCCTGAGTACCACCAGAAACGATATTCAGGTTGAATGTCTTCAACAGGTGAGCATTGAACACGACCGTTTCTACGTCAGTAAGTTGCGCCATTAGCGCAGATTGCATAGCAATCAACAATCCGAAAGTAAAAGCAATTCTTTTCATAATGGAAAAATTTTTGGTTTTAAGAAATAGGTTTCTTACTAAGTGGAGGGTGGTTCGGGTAAAATTAATCGTAACAATTAGAAAAGGTTACACATTATCAGGACTCGCTGATGTAATTTATAAAGAATCTAAATAATGCAAATAACACTTTTCAGCTTTTACGGAAGTTTTATTAAAGGGTTACGGTGGAGAGAGAATTAATACACCGAAAGGGTAAGAATAACGTTTAATGTATAAATATCAGGCTTTAACAACTGGTCGAGCATCCTGATCTGGTTCATGTTCCCGTTCCTGGTACCCATTTCCCAGTTGAGTGTGAACGAATTTTCTATGCCATAACCCTTATTGGTCAGGGTGCCTTTGGTGAGCAGGGTTATATCGCTGCTTTCGAGGGCTATCGGCGCATATTTTGCATTATTGACCAGGTTGCTCCCATCGTCCTGGTTAGTCCCTATTGAGGAAACAACAACACCGACATTGTTGAGTTCCATCTGGTGTAATGGGTCATTCGTCCCGTAAAACATGACCTGGTCGGCCTTGAATTGCAGTTTCCAGTCGTAAATCGCCCCAATCCTGATAAAGGTAGTATGTCCGGCATTGGCTATTCCATCAATGTATTCGTCGATCTCGTCAAATACGAACTCGATACTGTACCCGGATACGATGTTAATGACCAGGCCTGGATTGGGCGGGGGGATGTCCTGGGATCGGGCGGTAAATCCTGACATGGCAGTTGCCAATAATATTATAAGAATGAAACGGTTCATGGGCTATTTGATCCTCCTGATCAGTTGTCCGTCTGAATATTCAGCCTTTTCGAGAAGGTTTCCATCGGTGTCAAAGCCGAGCTGCATGCCATCCAGTTTTCCATGGTCATAATTGAGGTCCAGTTTTATTTTGCCGTTTTCATAATAATGGATCCATTTACCATTCTCCAGGTTATCGACATAAGAGCCCTTGATCTTCATTTGGCCATTTGGGTAATAAAACTGCCAGGGGCCTTCTGAAAGGCCTTTTTTATAAAGGCCGGTCTGTTTCAACTGTCCGTTGGGATGATATACATTCCAGATTCCCGTAACAACACTCGAATCATAGTGTCCTTCCATATAAAGTGTTGAATCGGGATAATAAGCTTTCCACAAGCCCGTCCGTTTTCCGTCATCATAATCCCCGGTTTCAAAAAGACCGCCATTATTATAAAAAGATAAACCGGGGCCATCGGGTTTGCCACCGGCATAATTAATTTGGTGCCTGACCTGGCCATTATCCCAGTATACAAGGTAAGTGCCTTCGATCACACCGTTTTTATATAATATTTCTTTTTCAAGCTGCCCGTTTTCGTGAAAAGACCGGTAGGTATTGTAGAATTTTTCATCCTTTGCCAGCCCTTGTTCTTTCAATGTCCCTGAAGGCCAGTATGTTTCATACTTGCCGTTCTGCACGCTGTCGGTATATTCAATACGGTAGTTAAGGTTTCCATCAGTATAAAAGCCGGTCAGTATGCCGTTAAGTTTGCCGGACCGGTATTCACGGATCTCGTTAACCTGCCCGTTATCGAAGTAGAGCAGCATTTCACCCTCCAGTGTGTCATTCAGGTAAGTTCCCCTGGTTTTTACAAGGCCATTATTATAATAATAAAGGAAACCACCTTCTCTTTTTCCGGTTTTATAGTTCATCCTGACACTGATCTTTCCTCCGGCATCATATATGGACCACAGACTGTCTTTTAGCCCGGATTTATGAAACCCGCTTTGCCATAAGTTTCCATTTTGATAATAGTAAAAAGCGGGGCCATCTTTGACCGTATCGCTGCCGCTAATTTTGCAACTGATGACAGATCCGGGGGTTCTGCCATCAGTTGCAAAATATGAAGTGTCATAATAATGCACGACTTGTGCAAATGAATCACTTATTACTGATGAGATCAGGAATAAGGCAGGAATACACCATTTATTCATAAAAAGGTATTACTTGACGTCCAGTTCAAGCTGTACCCCTTCTAATTCATTATTAAATCCGTAGTCAAGGATTGCCGCAACGGAATATTTTCCTTTTTCAAGCGGTTTTTCTTGCTTGTAGGAAACTTTCTTGTTTGTTTCCGGGAGCAGGGAGAATTCGACAGGGGTGGAGGTGATCTCTTCGGCTGTTTCAAGGTTTGTGATGGTGAAGTAGACTTTGCAGTTCAGCACTTTATCTCCAAGGTTAATAACCTGCGAGTTATAGGTCCTGGAATTATCGTCACCGATTTGCTCCGTCAAACCTTCAATGGTTCCTTTATAAAGGGTATTGCTTGCCGGAGACTGGTAAATTGTGACGGCGATCCGCAAAGCGACCTGGACGCCCAGTGCCATATCTTTATCCACGGCTGTGGGCCCGGTTTGTTCTTTTGCTGACTGAATAAACAATACGGCCCATTTGGTTGAGGAATTATCATTTGGAACAAGCATCGTAACATTGACGGTGGCCTGTTCGTTCGGCTGAAGTGTCACCAGGGCCGGTGAAACGGTAATCCAGTCCGCGCAGGAGCGGGGTGTACTTCCGGGATTGAAATACCTGACTTCGCCGCTTTCGTCGGTCAGCCAGTCACTCAGGTTGAAAACGAATGATTGCTCGGTATTTCCTTTGTTCCTCAGCGTAATTTGTTGGGTCTGTGAGGAGCCGGGATTCGTGGCAAATGAAAGTGTGCCAGGGGAGACTTCCAGTTCCTGAGCATAAGTGTCCATGCCAATAAAGCATATCGCTGCAGAAACTAACAGAAAAACAATGTACTTCATTCTTTTCATAACTTTTTTTTTTCAAAGATATTAAATTATAAATGCCAAGGTGATATGAAATATCAACAGTGTTGGCAGGAATATATTGAGCAATGGGCCCATTCTTGGAAATTAGTTAATAATTAATATTTTATAATTGTAAACGTGCTGATATGCAGTAATATACAGAATATAGTAACCTGTTGGTACCGGTAATGTAAAGCTGTTGATCTGGTCTTCATTCAGTATTTCTTCATGGATTTTTTGTCCGGTCAGTGTATAAATAAACAGCTTACCGGTCAGAATTTCTGTTGTGATCCTGGTGATATGGACCTGGTTTTTGACGGTATAAACTGTAAAAGATGATTCATTATTTCCAGGTATATCTTCTGCAGGATTAAAATAGAGCCTGAACCGGTTTCGTTCATTATACGGATCGTGATAGAATGTATACGATTCGATCTCTGACAGGTTGTGCATGGTCATGCTGAACAGGTCCTGAAGATAAGTTTGTACCGATTTATCTAAATTGGTTCGTTCAGCCAGATTTAGCTTATAAAAACCCGGTTTAGCGCAAAAAAAGTCCAGTGACACGACCAAATTATCCCTGATTGACGGAAGAGTATTTACAGCAAGCTTTTGTTTGCCAGCGATGATAGCCAATTGAGGACAGTCGTCCGATATACTGTAGAGTTTGGAAGCATCAAAGTTCACGTCAAAATGATCGGTTGTCCCTTCGATGAACCGGATCAGCACTTCATCACTTTTATTGTTACCTGAAGCGGTAAGGCTTATCATAGGGTAGCCTGGTGGTGACAGCTTATAAAAATCAGGGGTGCCGGTCATGTTTCCCAATCTGACCTGGTTATTGATGCCGATTGAGCCGTTTTGAACGGCCTGGACCCAGAAACCCTGGCCGGAAGGAATAAAGCGTGTCCCGCCGTTAATTCCCACCGGGGAACTGCCTCCGATGAAGATCGTGTAATTGTCGATAGACCCGTCCCAGATGTATTTTGCGTCATTGATGTCGGATTTGTCCCACCCCCCGGCCGCCAGCCAGTCGACCGGGCAGGGGTAGGGATTCCCCGCGAGGTTCCAGCCCATGTGTGTGGGGATCTCTATGGGATTCGGTGCAGGATCGGTGATGGTGACATTGAAGGTATAGCTCCCGGTATTCAGGGTTTCCGATCCAGTAGCGCTGAAAGTGACGGTCACCGGATTATCATAATACATCACATCATAGCCCCGGAACACCGCAAGCGGTCCCCCGGTGGCCCCCGTGTACCAGACCCAGCCGAAGTTCCAGTCGTTCCAGATCTGGGTCTCATCATACCAGAATACAAGATCAGTGCCGGTAAAAACATCGCTGGTTTCATTGCTGACCGGGGAGGCGATATTATGCCACCTGTCGGGTGTGAGATAGCGGTCGACCGTAATATCCCCGGTTATCGTCACATCGCCGTCGATGGTCTGGTCAACAAAATAGCCGGAAGAATCGGCAACCGACTTGATATGCAGGTCGGTTCCGATCATCAGCGATCCACCTTCCTTCACCGTGATCCAGGTTCCAGGGCTGATGGAAACCTGTGCGGTTGATACCTGGATGGGCATTAAAGCAATGACCATCAGTGACAATATAATAAACAGATGATGCCGGTGACAGGACGTGTTATTCATCCGGGTTATCATTGTATTCGATCACTTCTTCCCTTTTTTCTTCCAGAGTTTGAGAATTAGAGTTATGATCCGTTGAATAGCTTTCTTTACCGATTCTTACAGTATTCAGTTCCATTGTTTCAAAGCGGATTTCCTGTTTGGTCTCTAAAGGTTGTTCAAGGAATTCCAGTGGTGGCGGGGCTGGCTGGAAACGCTGGCTGTAATCAGAAATTTCTACCGTTCCATCACTGAGCTGGTACTCTTCATTCGCACGTGTTGCCACTATTTGCCAGGAGAATGGAATATTGGATTTACCGCCCTGGAGTTCGATCACATCAAAGCCTTCGGCAGATTTGTTCGTCACATAGACCCCATTGCAGTCACCCTCAGGCGTTATATAAACTTTTAAGGGATATTTTTCACTGACAACTATATTTATAGCGAGGTCAGGATCAATGGTGATGTGGGCGACCCCGTCGATGATTTGTCCGACACCGAAATCCTGGAATACAACTTCCGGAGCTTCCGGACAGGTTAGAGTAATTCTTTCTCCCTGCCGGTTTTTAACGATTGTGCTGACAGTCCCGGAACCTACAATTTTTCGGTTGGTATTGCTGTAACGGCCGCCAACATAAGCATAAAGACTTCCGCCAGTGGCAAAATATCCTCCATAGCGGTCACTAGAGCTGTTTGCAGCATAACCATATACTCCGCAGACTGTACCTGAAAATGAGCCCCCGCTGCCGGTTGAAACAGTAGACGGTGAAGCTATGTTATTGCCGATTCCAATTATCCCTGTACCATTTGATGCAGTAGACTTGCCATAGAGCCCGACGATTCCTGTGAACGAACCGCCGGCACCGGCAGAAGGATACAGTGCCCCGGAACCGTTTCCCGCACCGATCACCCCGATCCCGGCGGTCGAACTGGTACCAAATCCCGCGACGCCAATATTGTCACCTGTAAAAGAGCCACCGGCCCCGAATGAAGGGAGCATGGTATAGACTCCATCGTTGCCGGCTCCAATAACGCCGATCCCGCCTGTTGTGTTAGTACCGACGCTGAGCGACCCATGGTATCCGGTAAAGGCACCCCCACTGCCGTTGGTAACAGTGTAGTACCCGCCACCATTGGTTCCAACGCCGACAACTCCAGTTCCTGCTGCATTCAGGCCTTTGGCATAAACACCATAATCCCCTGAAAATGCACCGCCTGAACTAAGTCCGGATGCCAGTGCAGAATAGGAGGCATAATTGTAGCCGACTCCTATCACGCCGATCCCGGCAATAAGTTGAGGCGTTGTCTGATAGCCGTTTCCTTTGCTGTAGATCCCGTGAAAACCTGTAAACGCCCCGCCCTCGCTTTCAAGGGAAGTGGATGGTGTCGACTGTCCGCTTCCCAGTGCTACGATTCCCCGGCCGGAAGAGCTTGTACCCCGGGTGATGATCCCATAACTGCCAACCGCGGAAATCCCAGCTGAAATCCCTGCCAGGTTGTACGGACCGGTCGCCGCGCTGCCCATGCTGAAAATACCGTAACCGTTAGCATCTTTACCCCAGGCATGCAATCCGTCATAACCCTGGGAGTGGACACCCGCGGTATGACTTGCAATGAGCCCGACGGATGTATAATTGCTCCCGACACTGACCATGCCATAACCCAGGGGGTCAAGATTTCTTCCATAACAAGCAAAGCCATTGGCGGTATCAACGGTGGAAAGTATTCCGTACCTGCCCCCTACGGTCTGAAAACCTGTCCTGGGTGAATAGGCATTGATCGCTGCATTCTGGGTAGAGTTTCCGAAGACTGTAAACCGGTCTGTGGAATTATTCGGGGCTGTTCCGCCGATAATGACCTGTCCGTCGGATTCAAATCGTATCCGCTCAGCATTGTTAGTGTATACCAGGAAATGCTGGTTATCCGTTGTGCCCAGGAAATTGGTGCCAGGTATGGTACCGGCATTTCCGGTGAGGGTCCAGTCGTTGCCTCCTCCTGAGGATCCTCCGCCGACGAGTACCCAGGCACTGCCATTCCAGTAATAAAAACCAATAGGCTGGTTGCTCCCCGAATTGAAGACCAGCAAACCAACCGCAGGTGATGTGACCGGGCTGGGATTCGAGAGGCTGCTGGTGAGTGTCACCCTCGGGATCAGCAATCCCCTGTTGGAAGCCACGATATCCATGGCGGAGGAGTTATCGGGGAAATCGGTATGAACACCAATCTGGGCGGTTGCCGACATGACCTGCAGCATCAGAATGATTTTTAGTATTTTTCTCATAATCCCAATATATCTGGCAGATTAATAATAATCGATGACCCTCTCTGTAAGCATGTCAGATTTCTCGATACCCGCGGTGAGGATATTCACATAGACAGTCCGGTCTTCCGCGCGGGAAACCCAATTGCCTGTGTCATCGAATTTATATTTGTAAGCAGATTCAACTGCAATCCGGTTACTTTTATAAACATTGCTTTCAGTCAGGTGATCATAGCGGTCGTACTTATATTTGGTGATCCAGGAAAGCCTTCCGTTCCCATCCAGATATGCTGACTCAAGCCGGTTTCCCCTGAAATCGTATTTGGTCGTAATTTTAAATGAAATCCTGCCGTCTTCAGTATAAAAGATTTCCTCAGTGCAATATCCACGGTATTCATTTTTATATTTTATCCGGGTGAACAGTTCATTTTGAAGAATATCATCATAATAATCAAACCTTTCACAAATTTCACCGATCACCCTGTTTTCCGACCAGTTATAAATGGCTTCCGACCGGAATCCTTTATCATCATATGAATAATTTATACTGAGATTAAGGGATCCATCAGCCAGGTATTCATTCATTTGTAACAACTTTCCTTCATTTTCCCGCATGAATTCAGAAATTAGAAATTCTGCCGAGTTTGAATAAAGCCTGGTTTCTTTGATGAAACCGGTTTCATCAAAAAGTATCAGTTTCTGACTGACAACTTTCCTGAGTTCAGCATCTTCTGTTTTTCCCGGAACGGTATAAGTGAATTCCATGATTGATTTCACTTTGCCTTCCAGTCCAAGGCGGTTCAGATCATTGAAAGTTGCAGCCGGGGGATGATGGCTCACTTGCATGAAACTGAACAACAATAATATTAGTATTTGCGCCCTGGTTTTTGTCATTATGATTTACCGCAGATACCTTACCGGTTTAAATGGGAAAGATCATTCTGTTTCTTTCATTTTAACGGATGAAGGTATTTTAAGGTTATCTTTTATCGGTAAAATTGGTAAACGTAATATGCGGTGCATTTCAATTCGATTATAAAATCCGGCCAGCAGAGCGGATGAAGGCAATAAAAAAGCCCGCGCTGATTTGCAGCGCGGGCTTTAAGTGATTGGCAGTGAGTTAGCTTACTTAGTAATACTTGATTAATACCGGTTTAAAGGTAAGTAAGGAGTATTTTACATGATGGGTCCCAGTGATATGTCAGAGAACGGGTCGTCTATAATAATTATATCATCCTCGATGGGAGTGAGGGTACCGCTGGACGGATTGATCATGTAAGTGAGGGAATGGCTGCCGCCCTCGGTGATCGGGGCAATGGCATAGAGAACGCCATCGCTTCCGTAAGCAAGCTGAGCACCACTGGTGATGGTTATAGCCATTGAATAGAACGTTTCAGTGTTCAGATCATAGGAAATGAGTTCACGGCCGCCATTATTGACCTGTCCGATCATGTAAAGGGTTGTTCCTGTGGGATTCATGGCGATGTCATTCACCGTCACAGAGCCAGGGATGGTATCGATGATGACTTCCGACGCCTTTAACCAGTCGCTTCCAAAGGTCACTTTATTCAGCGTATTCGTTTCATCGTCTACATAGTAATATGCGTCATCATAAAATGTGGCGCTGCCTGCTTTTCCTGAAATTGTACCGGAAAGAAACGAAGGATCAAGATCTTTGAGGTTATTGGCATAAAGGGTATTGGTCGTATAATTCGCAAAAAAGAACATCCCGGATTCTGAATCATATGCTGCAGCGTCAAGTCGCCCTGTTCCGCTGTTGACAAACTCCTTAAGGATCAGGTCCGTCTTGCCGTTGGTCACGTCGATATGGAAAAGATTCAGCGTATCATCCGTGTAGGATGTGCCATACAGGATGGTAAATTTATTCGGTGGCTGGTTATAGTAATAGATGTCGTACCATCCCCAGTCTTTATCGGTGAATTTATAGTCACCTTCTGCCCATGCGGTTTCCTGCTTGTTTGCCGGGCTTCTTACAACGCAGTGGCAAGCTACTACGAAGCCGGGCTCTTCACAGGGAGGTAGCGAAGAAAGTGGTACATAATAAGTAAACGTACTGACCCGGGGATTATGGTATCCGGAGTTGGGGAAGTTGCCAATTTTCGGATTACCCGGTTTGTTGCGGGGTAACAATTTCTTATCGCCGGCAAACATGTGGGTTTCGGAAATTGTCCAGCCGGATGCGCTGCAGTCATAGGTCACATAGAAATTGGCATTATTATCAATGCCGTAGGTGCAAGTACCCACGTTAATGTTCCTCCCGGCCCATAACGTATGATATTGCTCGCCTGCTTTAAGAAACTTCTGGTAGCCGTTCCATTTGTCTGCCACCGGGTCATTGACGGAATCTTTTTGAGTACATGCTGATGCGAAAAGCATCACAAGTAAAAGAAGAAATAAATTTCTCATGGTTTTTAGTTTTTAGTTAATTGCCTATTAAGTTGATCTTCAAATAATCAATAATACAATTGGATGGTGGCAGCTTAACTAATCTAATGATACCGGTGGGAAAACACCTGGTTTTACCTTATACGGAAACTCATTAACCAGGTTTCAGTCAGTTCTGAATGGTGGGATTGATATAAAACCGGCTTTTACACTGGATGTATTTATCCGGTAAAAAGAAAAAGGTAATCCAAAAAAAATAGCAAATAAGACATTGGGGCCTTATTTACTATTTTTTTTAAAACGAAGCCTCTTTTATTTCTTTGTGCTTTTGGGTGATTTGGCGACCAATACATCCTGGTAGAAGAATACCAGCACCACGGCATTTTTATCCACATTAGGAGCAGAGCCGATCTTATTGCCGCTTTTATCCAGCACCGCACCGTCATCCTTGATGGCCCCAACGGATTTGCTGTTTGCGTCGACTATTTTTCCTTCCTGGACAATGCGGGCATATTCTTTCCCGAACCGGTCGCGGAACACACCTTTTTCCGCGGTGCCGACTTTAGAGCGCTTTACGATGATTTCGCCCTTGGTGGTCAGTTGGCAGATCACCCTATTTTTGGCATTCCGGATATAGCCGAGCTGGTCATAGGAATACAGAAGATTTCCGCCGGCATCAAACATTTGCCCGGTTTTAGCAGATTTAGCCGTAGTCATGCTGCCCTGGCCGCTCTGGCCTGTTGTTCCCTGCTTGGTGGCAGAGGTTCCCTGGGTAGTGGTGGTCGTGGTACTTTGCTTGGATTTGGATGAGGTCGATTTTGAAGGATCAAATACTTTCGGATCACCCGTTTTCTTCGTCGATGTATTTGTTGTGCCCGTGCCCTGGGTTTTCGAATCTACCTGAGCTATCAGTTGTGGGGCAAAAAATACTCCTGCAAGGATAATAATCAGTGCTGCAATCTTTTTCATAATGATTTCAATTTTAAAACATCTAAGATAACGAAAAATGAACAATAATATTTTTCCCTATACAAATTCAATGCCGAAACTGAATACCAGAAATTCCAAGCACCAAATTCCAAGCACCAAACAAATTACAAATCAAAAAAAATAAATCAAAAATTAAATTCTCAAACCGGTAGATCGGTAAACCGGCAAATCGTCAAATCACTGAAAGGATCTTCGATGAAAATAATACTATCTTCAATTACTGTTAACGTACCACTTTCGATATCAATCACATATACATAAGAATAACCGCCTCCGTCATCCAGCGGGGCCAGGGCATAGAGCTGGCCGTTGCTGCCGAAGGCAAGCTGTGCATTTTCCGGGATGTTAACCGAAGTGGAATAAAATATTTCAACGACCATATCCCATTTGATCAGTTCCGTGTCACCATTTTGATAATCCCCTATCAAATAGAGAAAATCGCCTGTCGGATTAATCGCTATATCATTAACAGTAATCATTTCCGGGATGGTGTCGAGTACCGTTTCGGCTTCGATCAGCCAGCCGGAGTTAAATGTGACCTTGTTGACCGTGTTCAGGATCGCATTCACATAGTAAAATGCCTGGTTGTGGAATGTGCCGCTTGAGGCGCTGCCCAGCAGCATCCCGGCAAAGAATGAGGGATCTTCTCCCTGGAGCTGGTTTATCCACAGCTCGGTATTATTCTTGACAAAGAACAACAATCCGGTTTCCATGTCAAAAGCTGCTCCATCGTATGCTCCCGGTGAGTTGCCGACATATTCCGCCAGCATCAGCTCAGCCGTTTCCTGAGTAATATCGAGGTGGAAGAGCCTGAGGGTGTCATTCGGGCAGGCTGTCCCGTAAAGAACAGTGGATTCTTCAGGAGGCTCGTAGTAATAGGTATCATACCATCCCCATCCCTTGTCGGAAAAGGTAAAATCCCCTTCGGCCCATGCCGTTTCGGTTTTACCTGAAGGACTCCGCACGACGCAGTGGGAGGCTACCACAAACCCGGGTGAAGCACACGGAGGTAGTTGCACCAGGGGGACCCGGTATGTAAACGTGCTCACCCGGGGATTGTGATAACCGGAGTACGGGAACAGGCCTATCTTCGGCGCTCCGGGCTTGTTGATCGGCATGAAGGCCTTATCGCCGGCAAACATGTGCGTTTCGGAGATCATCCAGCCGGAAGCGCTGCAATCATAGGTCACATAGAAGTTGGCATTGTCGTCAAGGCCGTAAGTCACCGTTCCGACATTGATGTTTTTACCAGCCCAGAGGGTATGATAGCTCTCGCCGGTTTTCAGGTAATGTTCGTAACCATTCCAGATGCCGCCGATCTCTTCAACCGGCATTTGCCTTACGCACGAAAAGAGTGGTATCAGTGCCAACCACAGGATCATTTGTTTTTTCATAATAAATGGGTTTAGATGATTAAAATTCAATCTATTGCGGTGGGGTTCAGGAAGAATTCCAATCAGGCGGTGGCAGCGCCGGGCGGGGTTGCGGGGGTTTCTATATCTATTAATCCGGTTTTTTCGAAAAAATACCCGGTCGGGAGGAAATTTTTTTTCAGGTGATAAGGTGATAAGGTGATGATGCGGGGAGGCATGGAGGCATGGAAGCGGGGAAGCGGGAAAGTAGGGAAGCGGGGAAGTAGGGATGGGTGGCGCTTAATTTGATACAAGGGTTTGTTTGTCGATGACCATCAGTTTTACATCGTTCCGGTAAAATGAAAATGTCACAACAAAACTTGTATCGCTTCTGGCGAATTCCGCGTAGCGGATAAACTACTGTCGGACAAGTGTTTTATGTACGCTTTAATTCCACGTAGTGGATTAACAAATTATGGTCGAAAAATAGTGGATTTAAATCTTGAATTCGGGGAATAATTTCTATTATTGTAATGAAGAAATAAAAGCCACTAACCTGGATGCCTGACTTTCCCGTCATTCAAATAAAAAACCTGGTTAAGACCTTTGACAGGTTCACCGCCGTTGACAATATTTCTTTTGATGTATACCGGGGTGAGATTTTCGGGTTCCTGGGGCCGAACGGGGCCGGCAAGACTACAACGATCCGAATGATGCTGGACTTGCTGCGACCTACATCAGGTCATATTTCTTTTTTTGGTCTTCCATTGAAAGAAAATTCCTTAGAGATCAGGAAACGATGCGGTTACCTTCCGGGCAATTTCAATGCTTACGGCAATTTGACCGGCAGGGAGTTCCTGAAACTCGCCGCGGATCTGAGAAAAATACCGGTCAGGATTGAGGAGTCACTCCTGGCACGATTTGGCCTGGATATCCAATTACTTGACAGAAAGATAAAAGCATTGTCGCATGGGACGATGCAAAAGCTGGGTATCATCCAGGCTTTTTTTCATCAACCCGGGCTGCTGATCCTGGATGAGCCCACAATAGGTCTGGATCCGCTGATGCAGGAAGAGTTTTATCTCCTGCTCAGGGAGCACCAGGCAAGAGGCTGCACAATTTTTCTTTCATCTCATAACCTGACGGAAGTCGAGCGGATCTGCCATCGTATGGCAATTATCAGAAACGGAAGGCTGGTGACGGTAGACTCTATCGAAAACCTGAAGAAGAAATTGCACCGGAGATTGCAATTTACCCTTTCTCATCAAATCGAAACAATTGTTTTGCCCGGCGCTGAATTAGTGAGCCATGAAGACCTGGATTATGAATTTATTATAACCGGAGATGTAAAGCAGGTTCTCCGGGGCCTGTCGGAATTGCCGGTCATTTCGGTGACAATGCCTGAGCCGTCGCTTGATGAGATTTTCATGCAATATTACAAAAACAGCAACGATGATTAATGGGGCCTATATCCGGCTGGTCTGGCGGAACAACAGGATCTTTGCCCTGTTCAGCATGGTCTTTATCATGTTGTTCCAGTTCCTGATGCTGTTTCTGGTAACCACTTTTAATATCCCTGCCATTTTATCGGTCGTTATTGACCAGTTGCCACCCGCCATGAAAGTTCTTTTGAACGACAGTTTTCTCAGCATGCTGAATGTTGACGGCGCAGCAGCCTTCGGGCTAAACCATCCGATTGTGCTTACGCTGCTGGTTATCACCGCAATCAACATCCCGTCGCACCAGATTTCCAGGGAGCTGGAATCGGGCACGCTTGAGCTGCTGCTGGCCCATCCCTTCAAAAGGCAAGCTCTTATAACATCTCTTTGGTTATCAGGCAGTATGATCATTCTACTTATTATTCTTATGGCCCTTGTTGGTTCCGTTGCTTCCATTCTTATCTTTCATGAGCCGGATTACAGCATTTTATCCCATCTGCTGGAGATTGGCCTGAACCTCTGGCTGCTCATCACCGTGATCTTCAGTTACACCTTGCTAATTGCCGTATACGGGAAGATGGGGTTCAGGGCAGGCAATATGAGCGCAGCAGTCACTTTTTTCTTTTACCTTTTGTTCTTTCTTGCCCAGATCTGGACAAAGATTGCAATTACAAATCATCTCAATGTTTTCAATTATTATCAGCCTCAAAAGATCATGTTCGATGAGGGTAACTTTTGGGGGGATATATTGGTATTGGCGTTCCTAGTCGTGGCTTGCCTGGTTCTGAGCCTGAGACAGTTTGGGAAAAGAGACGTGCCGTAGGGATTTATTCTTTCATTCATTATTCCTGCCCCCGTGATACCGGTGCTGATAACCGCCCCAGGGACGTATCCTGCCGGCTTTGAATGTATTCTCAGAAGTCATCTGACCGGTCATTTTAATCCTTTCACCGTCGGCAATTCCCACTGCAGGGACAATATCTGCATCCATATAATCCACGATCCAGGTTTTGCCATTAAAATCTTCCAGCTCAAACGTGTCATCACTTGCCGACAGGATGGTACCTGAGAGATTTCCATCCTGCGGCGCAGACCAAACCCTTGTTTTGCGGTCCTGTACACTTTCATAATTGCTGATATGGGTGGCAAACTTATGTTCCAGCCAGACACCGCCTCCGCTGATAAAGAAAACAGTCCCGACCAGCATGCTCAGGGCGGTAGAGAAGCCCAACATGGAAAGGGATGTGAACTTGTAACCCTTTCTTGAACTTCTGAGGCTTACGATGGCGACGACCAGGAATATGACCAGGGATACGATCCAGAACAGGGGCACCAGGGCGAGAAGCAGTTCCCAGGTAGAATGCGACATATGGCTGACCATATTGAAATCGACCTGCTGTATGGCAAAGAGAACCACTGAGAATGCCAGCGCACCGAACAGCACGCAAATAATAAATGCAGACCAGATGACCACATCTTTAAGTTGATAATGCCACCGGGGGAGAGGCTTTACCTGCTTTTCCCGTATTTTTTCAAGCAATTTGTCCGAATTATCCATAGCCCAGATTATTTTTCAATTTTCATTTTTCATTTTTCATTTTTCATTTTCGTTTGATGTCCGGTTTGTTCCCGGAACGCTTTCTTGGCCCTGCTGATGCGGATGGCCACGGTTCCTTCCGGGATTTTCAGGATATCCGAGATTTCACTGTAACTTTTATTTTCCAGAAATTTTAAAACCAGGACCTCTTTGTATTTGAACGGGATCTTATCCAGAATTTTCTGCGTATCAATGATGCTTTCCTGTTTTACCGGGTAAGCATCGTCCTCTTCAGCCAGTATGTTTCTGTAAAGTTCTATTTCGATCGTATTGTTTTTCCCGTAAGATTTCTTTTTTCTGATATATGACACGGCTTCATTATGAACAATCCGGTAGATCCAGCTGGACAATTTCAGGTCCGGATCAAACTCATTGAGGTTACGCCAGATCTTAATAAAAGATTCCTGGAGGATATCGTGCGTTTCATCCTCATCCAGGCCTGAGATTCTCTGAATATAGCGGATAAGGTCAGTCTCATGACGCTGGTACAGGCAGGAAAAGTAATCCAGGTTCTGTAATGAAAGTTCGACCAGTTCATGGTCGCTCAGGTGTTTACAGTTATCCAGGCTGATGATCATATTAATTTTACCGTGTTACCAGTCAGCGTGCAGGCTCAGACTTCAATTTTAATCTTTAAATTCATACGCACTATTATTTTTTTTCTTTCAGTGAAAGAAAATTAAAAGCGTTGCGTATATGTTTAAAACCCACCACATTGGACTCTGTTTATTTTTTCTAAATTAATTAAATCAAGGAGGTTAAAATGAAATCTTCAAAAATGTTAAAAACCAAGGTGTTCATGCTGGTTTTAGGATTATTCTTATCGATGCCGGTGCTAACCTTTTCTCAGGAAGTCATTGACATCCAGGTCTCTCCAAGCACACTGAACCTTCAATTCAACGGTGAAGTGGTGACGGTTCATACGGAAATAGCCTACTCCCTTGTTGTTGGCAGCACGGTATCGATGAATGGTGTGGCTATCGACTGGTGGAAGGCAGATAACCAGGGAAATTTCGTGGCAAAGTTTGTCATGGAGGAAATCATCGGATTGCCGGGCCTGGTGGTTGGTGATTATAACACGCTCACCCTGGAAGGCACCAAAACCGACGGTACAACCTTTATCGGGTCGGATGAGGTGATGGTGATCGATGTTGCCGCGAAAGGAAAACGGTGAGAGATTTGGAGAAGAGGCTGCATCAAAAGTTGGGACTCCTACATGGTAAATATTCTGTGGATTCGAACACCAACGACTAAAGCCGTTGGTTCCGAGTTAGTTGCAAAATATCAACCGACGGCTTTAGTCGTCGGCGATGCAAATAATAGAGTCTCCACTGACCTTGGAAACAGCCTCTTTCAAGCATATTGAATAGATCATTTTTAATATCCACCCATTTAAAGAAGTTATCTTACCTTGTTGGTATTAATGAAAGCCTGTCGGTCATGCGGAATTATTCATTTTTATTAACAGGTAGTCGGCTTTGATGAAGAAATGTTTAGTTTTAACCCTTAACGTCTTTTTCATCATTCTAACCCAATCAAACCAAATTCATCATGGGCGGATTTTTTGGTGTCATTTCAAAAGCGGATTGCGTAGCAGACCTGTTCTATGGAACGGATTATAACTCCCATCTCGGCACAAAACGCGGCGGGATGGCCGTTCGAAACTCCAGCGAACTGAAGCGGACCATTCACAACATAGAAAGCTCCTACTTCAGGACCAAGTTCGAGCCGGACCTGCCGCAATTCTACGGTAACAGCGGCCTCGGGGTGATCAGCGATACCGAATCGCAGCCGATCCTGATCAATTCGCACCTGGGCAGTTTCGGGATCGTGACGGTGAGCAAGATCAGCAATACCGACGAGCTGACTGAACGGGCGCTTAAGCAGTACCGCCATTTTTCAGAGACCAGCGACGGTGGTACCAATCCTTCTGAGCTGATCGCAATGCTGATCGATGAGGAATCTTCGTTTGAAAAGGGCATTGAGAATGTTTTCGACAAGGTCCGCGGTTCGTGTTCCTTACTATTGCTTACGAAGAACGGGATCTACGCGGCCAGGGACAAATTGGGCCGGACCCCGGTCGTTATCGGCAAGAAAGAAGGCGCCTACGCGGCAAGCTCCGAGTCCAGCGCTTTTTTCAACCTGGGTTACAAGACCGAGAAATTCCTGGGCCCCGGGGAGATTGTTTTCATGACGGCCGATGGCATGGAGCAGCGCAGAAAACCGAACGAAAAAATGCAGATCTGCGCTTTTCTATGGGTTTACTATGGTTACCCGAGCTCCGATTATGAGAACATCAATGTCGAGGAGTGCCGGTACCGCTGTGGCGCCGCCCTGGCGAAGAACGATCCCATTGAGGTGGATTTTGCCGCCGGGATTCCGGACTCAGGCATCGCGCACGGACTGGGCTACGCGACGGAGAAGCGCGTCCCGTTCAAGCGTCCTTACGTGAAATATACCCCCACCTGGCCCCGCAGCTTTATGCCGCAGAACCAGGAAACACGCGACCTGGTGGCCAAAATGAAGCTGATCCCCATCGAATCGCTGATCAACGGCAAGAAGATCGTGTTCTGCGATGATTCGATCGTGAGGGGGACGCAACTGAAGGAGACGGTCCAGATCCTCTACGATTTCGGGGTGAAGGAGGTGCATATCCGCCCGGCCTGCCCGACCCTGATCTACCCCTGCCTGTTCCTCAATTTTTCCCGTTCCCGTTCCACGCTCGACCTGGCCGGCCGAAAAGCCATCGAGGACCTGGAGGGGACTGACGAGACCGATCTGAGCGACTACGCAGTGCCGGGCACTGAAAAATATGAAGCAATGATCGAAAAGATCAGAAAACGCATCAATATCACCACGCTGAAGTACCAGCGGCTGGATGACCTGATTGAGGCCATCGGGCTGCCGAAAGAGAAAGTGTGCACGCATTGCTGGGACGGGAGCAGCTACTACTAGATTTGGGGATTTGGGAGTTTGGGGATTTGGGGATTTATTATTTTTGATTTATGAAGTGGGTATTTTTCGTTTTAATTGCTGGTGTTATTTTAGTTTCCTGTAAAAAGGAAAACAATCATGATCCGATCATTCCGCCACCGGATGATACGGTGGCTTTTGTGATCCCGGCGACCGAAGATATTGTGATGTACGAGGTCAACCTGAGGGCATTCAGTCAGAGTGGTGACCTGCAGGGTGTGATTGACCGGCTGGACGAAACCAAAGCGCTGGGGATCAATGTGATCTGGCTGATGCCGATCCATCCGATCGGGGAGATCAATTCGGTGAACTCGCCTTACAGCGTAAAGAACTACACTGAGGTGAACCCGGAGTTCGGTTCGCTTAACGATTTGAAAACGCTGGCCAGGGAAGCTCACAAACTGAACATGGCCGTGATCATGGACTGGGTGGCCAACCATACTGCCTGGGACAATCCCTGGATCGTCAATACTGATTGGTACACGCAGGACGGGCAAGGGAACATTATTTCTCCTCCCGGCACGAACTGGGCTGATGTGGCCGATCTAGACTATTCAAACCAGGCGATGCGGCTTGCCATGATCGAAGCAATGGAATACTGGGTAACTTTTGCTGAAATCGATGGTTTTCGCTGTGACGCGGCCGACATGGTGCCGGTGGATTTCTGGAAGCAGGCCATCGATTCGGTGAACCGGTCCACGGAAAAAGATCTCATCTGGCTGGCTGAAGGAGGGAACAGTAATTTATTCTCCGCGGGTTTCGAAATGAACTATTCATGGAATTTTTACAATAAGATCAAGCAAGTATTCAATGAAAATCATTCCGTGCTGACCTTGATCACGGTCCATGCCGGGGAGACCGGCAGCCTTCCGGCAGGTGCAGGAAAGCTCCGGTTTACGACCAACCATGATGAGTCGGCCTGGGATGCAACCCCGATGGTGATCTTCGGAGGCGAGCAGGGGGCGCTTGCCGCATCGGTGGCGACGATCTGTCTTGGCGGCGTGCCGCTGATCTATGGTTCACAGGAGGTGGGGACGGAGGCAAACGTGCCGTTCTTCAGCAACCAGCCTGTCAACTGGTCGCAGCATCCTGAAATGCTCCAGGCTTATAAAGATATTTTGGCTTTTTACAATAGCTCCGAAGCGCTGCGAAAAGGTGACTGGACTTCATACTCTACAGCAGATGTGCTTGCTTTTACAAGGAAAGACGGAATGGAGGAAGTTTTTGTGATGGATAACCTGAGGGACCGGGTAGTTAGTTATACAATTCCGGTCGAGTTTAAGAATACGGTCTGGATGGATGTGGTCAGCAACTCTTCCGTCACACTTGTTGATATTCTTGAGATGCCGGGATATAATTATCAGATTTTAAAGAGATCCATTATCAATTAGGAGATTGTTTCAATAGCATGTTTATTATCAATGGGAATTCCAACTAACGGATTATATATTGCTGTCAGCATTAAATAAAATAGTTACCTCTGTAGAAAATTTTCTGTTTATACCGCAGAATCGCAGAGGCGCTGAAAACATAAAACTTTTCTGCGCTTCTGCGCCACCGCGGCGATATGTATCAGTTCACCTTTAAGCGAAAAAAACCGACGGCTTTAGTCGTCGGTTTTTCGTTAAACAGAATACCCTGAACCCGGGAAAGATCTCTTGTCTAAGAGAAAATTAATCCCCGGGTAATAATCGTCAGGTTACAGGAACATAATACTATACACCCACTATGCTGACATTCAACGTGAATTCATCATAGATCATATTATCGCCCAGGTTATCGAAGAATGATCCGGAACCGTAGCGGACGTCATATTTCGACCTGTCGACCTTAATTTCAGCCGCGTAGGCGCTTCCATCTTTTTTCACTTTAAACGTTACAGGGTGCGTGATGTTCTTGATCGTCAGCTTGCCCTCGATGGTTGCTTCGTTATTCACGAACGGGGTGCTTTTAACGATTTCGAGCAGGGCTTCGGGGTGCTTTGTCACACCGAAGAAATCATCCGATTTCAGGTGATTGACCAGTTTGGTGTTGTAGCCCGCATCAGTCAGATCAGTGCAGGTGATGCTTGTCATGTCAATGATGAACTTACCACTTGATATCTCGTTGTCCTTCATCACCATCATACCTGATTTCAAATTAATATTTCCGTAGTGTTCACCGGTCACTTTTTTTCCATGCCATTTCAGGGTGGAAACATTAACATCGGCCATCATTTTCTGGGCATTCAGCGCTGAAGCTGAGAATGCAAGCATAACTAAAGTAATCATGAGAGTTTTCATCTTTGTTGTGTTTAATAATTAATAGTTTAGTTAAAACAAAATATTTTCCTTTAAGAATTAAAGTTATTACAATTCATGAAACATAAACAAGGGATTTTAAAAAATGTTTAATTAAAAAGAGAATATACTATACAAGAAAATTTTATGATCAGGTTATGAATAACTTCAAGAGGCTGTCTCAATATTCTGAGCAGCCTCTTTTCTTCGCATTGCCGACGGAAAAAAAAGGGATGGCGGGACAATCCCGCCACCCGGGAGGTTATAGAGAAATTACCTGGATAATACTAATTCGCTATCATCTTTATCACGAACCACTATTACCAGATAATTGGTTTTCTTCCAGAATTTCCCGGGATCCTTGATATTGAGCCATTCCGCCTGGTCGGCTTCGTAACTGAGCTCATAGGATGATGGATCCTGGCCAGTGACAATTTCCCAGCGTTTCGAGAATACCGGGATTTTGGTCACTTCGCGTATATCAATTTCATGGAACAGTTCTTCAGCAGGATTGCCCGTTAAGGTAGTGACCCGGTTAATCCCCAGGAATCCGCCTTCCTTCTGAAGTATGTTCTTGTCGCGTAATTCTTTATAAGTACCGACAGCATAATACGCCCTGTTCAGGTCATTTTCTTTCTCCGTCACCAGTTTTTTCTGATCGTCGATCTCAAACGACTTGGTCACGACTTCATTTATGAGCGTATCAACGTAGGCGGCAAGCTTATCCCTGTCCCGGGTTGTTTCACTCAGGTTTGCCTGAAGGGCCTCTTTTTCGGTGATCAGGCCGGCAACATCCTTCTGGTATTTGTCGATCTTTGACCGAAGATCCCTGACAGCGCCTTCAAAATGCTTCAGCTTTGAATCTTTATCATCGATCTGCTGGTTCAGGTCAGCGATCAGCCGGTTGTTTTCATCGATCAGGTAATCAATGAATTCAATCTCATGCTGGATCCTTTCTTCAGCGCTCATGTTATTCATATTTTCATCATTGGTAAAGCCCTGACGGATGAGGTTTTCTTTTTCCCTGATCTTAGCAAGGTTGGATTCGATGCGTTCGAATACCGCGTTGACCTGTTGTTCCTGCGCAGCATTATATTGCTCCATCGCCGAGATGTATTTCTTTTTCTGGTTATTTTGAAGGGTGATTACCAGGGCGGCGGCGATGACGATAACTGCAATAATTGCCAGTGCTATGCTTACAGGTATGGTCCTGTTGTTTCTCAGTGTGTTCATATTGATATCTCCTTATTTTTTTTTAAAAAATGTCAGACATGATTATCCGGATTGACAAAATACGAATCCGGTGCCAACTATCACAGTTCTTTTTAAAGGCCTGTTAATCAGTCTATAATAAATTTATTAATATATATAAGAATGTCAAAATGAAAGTGTGATTATCATTTTGATAAATCAGGGAGGGGAGAGATTACATTTCTTTAAGCATACGGTAAATGGTTGCCTGTCCGATATCCAGCTTTTTAGCGACCATAGGAATATTCTGGTCGTATTTGTTCAGGTAGAATGACAGGATCTTTCTGTTATAGGCCCTCAGCGACATTTCTTCCGAAAGCACCTCGGTCAGTACATCATTGTCGCTGAACATGATATCGGTGCCTTTGATCACATCGCCGGATGACATGATCAGGGAAAGTTCCACTACTGATTTCAATTCCCTGACATTGCCCGGCCAGGAGTAATTCAGGAGCCTCGCAACCGCTTCGTCTGAGAGGGCTTTTTCCGGGAGGTCGTTTTCTTTGTTGAACCCTTCCATAAAGTGGCGTGCAAGGATCAGCACGTCCTGTCCGCGGTCGCGGAGCGGCGGCAGCTCGATCGGCAGGCCGAACAGGCGGTAATACAGATCCTGCCTGAAATTCCCGTTCTTAACCTCATTTTGCAGGTTGCGGTTGGTTGCCACAATGAGGCGGCAGTCGAAGCTAACCTGTTCATTGCTGCCGATACGGTTAATGACCCGTTCCTGCAGCGCCCTGAGCAGCTTGGGCTGAAAATTGACATCGGTATCGGTGATCTCGTCCAGGAAAAGGGTTCCGCCGTCGGCTTCTTCGAACTTGCCTTTCCTTCTGACCACGGCCCCCGTAAAAGCTCCTTTTTCGTGTCCGAAGAACTCGCTTTCGAACAATTCCGACGGGATTGCGCTCATATTGACCGGCACGAACGGTTTGTTTTTCCGCGAAGAATGGAAATGGATCGCTTTGGCCACCACTTCCTTGCCGGTGCCGGTCTCCCCGCTGATCATCACGGTGATATTGCTGGTCGCCGCTTTATGCACCAGTTCATGGATTTTCAGGATGGCCTGGCTTTTACCGATAATAATGTTTTCAAAGCCGTATTTCACGGAAACCTCCTGTTCAAGGTCTTTGATCCTTTTCTTCAGTGCCGTGCTTTTTCTGATCCGGTTGACCGCGCTATGGATCCGGGTCTGGATTTCCTCGTTTTTCACAAGATAATCATAGGCCCCTTCTTTCAGAAGATCCACGGCAACCTGCACGTCATCCTGCTCCGATATGACGATCACCTCTATGGATTCATCGTATTCCTTAATCTTTTTCAGCAATTCCGTGCCTTTGATATCGGGAAGCCGGTAATCCAGTGTGATGATATCCGGTGAATCGTGCAGATTATTCAGCAGTTCTTTTCCTGAGAGGTAGCTTTTTACCTCGAAGTCGGGATTCATGTTCAGGTGGTGCACCAGCAAACGGTTGTACCATTCATTATCTTCCACGACAAAAATCTTTACCTGTTCCATTTGCAAAGCATATTAGATTTAGAGATCAGCTTTCTTCATGATATCATCCCTGATGCGCTCAAATTCAACCCGGGCTTCCGAGAGCTTTTCAAGGGCTACCCCGGCGGCCAGGCGGACTGCGGGTATATTTTCAATTTCTTTGAGGCAGGCTCCCAGCCGGTCGGCTTTGAGGTGGCGGCAAGGCGAGATCATTTTATGGGCAAGTTCCGAAGCGTCCTGCCATGCTTCCTGTTCCAGGAGTTCCTTCAGCCGGTCGAGCCCCTGCTGCGTATCATTGATGAACAGATCAACCATTTCTTTGACAAACGGTTCGTTTTCTCCACTGATCATCCTTAACGGCCCAAGGTCATAGACGCCCCCGCTTTCATCCATCACCACTTCTTCACCCGTATTTGTTTCCTGTATTGGCAAGATACCTGCATAACCTGCGATGACCTCCACCAGCTTTTCTTCCTCATAAGGTTTCAGGATGAAATCGTCGACACCGCTGCTCCTGAATTTTTCCAGGTCTCCTTTTGAAACAGATGCGCTGACCGCGATGACCGGGATAGATTTTCCCTTTTCCGCGGCGATCCTTTTAATCTCCCCGGCAGCTTCCGGGCCCTTCATCCCGGGAAGGTGCACGTCCATGAGCACCAGGTCGATATTTTCCAAGCCGGTCATTTCAATTGCTTTCTCGGCACTGTCCGCTTCCATGATGCGGCAGCCGTGCTTTTGCAGGATGGTTTTTGCAAGGCGCCGGTTGTATTCATCGTCATCCACCACAAGCAAGCCCATATTGTTGAATAAAATGCCGGATGGCCATGTTTTGGCTGTTCCTGTGGGAAGGTTCGTTTTTTCATGCTGATAAGGGATTTCCACGGTAAAAACAGAACCCTTGCCCGGACTGCTTTCAATCCTGATAACGCCCCCCTGCAGCTCTACCAGTTTTTTAGTGATCGGCAATCCCAGCCCGGCGCCTTCTTTGTTGCTGCCGGCCATCATGCCCACTTTCTCAAAGAGAGTGTAGATTTTTCCCAGCTCGGTTTCATTCATCCCGATCCCTGTATCCGCAATTTCAAAGGCCACCAGTTCATGGCCGGGATCTTTTGCGGCAGAAAATACACTCAGGGACACTGTTCCCTTGTCGGTGAATTTGATTGCATTTCCAACCAGGTTGAACAGGATCTGGCGCAACCTGACCGGATCTCCACAGACGACTGCCGGAACGGACTCGTCGATTGCCTTGCTCAGCATGAGTTTTTTCGCTTCGGCCGCGGGCAGAAAAGCATTGATCACATCCTCGATAACCTCTGCCGGGTAAAAATTCTTCTCGATCAGTTCAAGTTTGTCAGCCTGCAGTTTGGACAGGTCAAGGAGGTCGTTCAGCAGTTGCAGCAGATGATCGGATGATTTTTTAATGATACGGAGTTGTTCCTCCTGGGTCGGATCCATTGGTCCTTTCATGACCTGGCCGAGAAACCCTGAAATGACGTTCATAGGGGTCCTGATCTCATGGCTCATGCTGGCAAGGAAAAGCTCCTTGGTCTTCGCAAGCCCCTCCGCATCTCTCCTGGCCTTCACCAGGACTGCCTTATATTCATTATTTCTCCGGATATAGCGATTGATCACCAATGCGGCGAGAAGGATAAAAAAAGATGCAGTTAAACCGAAAGCAATGATGATTCTGTTCACTTCACCGGCCTTTCGCTCCGTTTCATTGGTGATGATGATGCGGTTAGCTTCTTCTTTTTCTTCCAGGTCAGAGATCACCAGCCTGATCTTTTTCATGATCTCCTTATCCTGCTGCAAAAGTTCCCATTCTTCCAGCCTGTCCCTGCGGTCCCTTGAAAGGACTTTTTCCTGGACTTTCTCAACTTTCCGGCTTATTTGGTCAAGAGATATTGTCGGTTCAGTTTCGCCGGCAATTATGATCGTGTCATGCTCTTCATCTTGCTGAGGCGAATCGGCCGCTTCTTCTTCCGGTTTGTTCTTCTTTTTAAAAAGCCGGTTGAAGAAATTGTCTTTTTTCTCCGGTTTGCCTGATTTCATTGATTCGATGACGGCCGGCGGGGTGACCGGTTCCTGTGCCGGCGCCGAAGCAATTGTCTTCATCGAATCGGCGACCTGTTCCTCCCGGATACTCTGGACCACTTGTTGCATGGCTTGCTGCACCCTGAATTCATCCAGGACGGTCAGCAGCCTGTCGAGGATGGTGAATTTTTCGCCGACAAGCTGGTTCAGGGTGTCAAGATAGGGCGTCATCGGATCATTGACGGATATGAATTCATCCAGTTCTTCAAATTTTCTGCCTGTATTTTCCGTCAGCTCATAAAATCTGACCAGGTACTCACCGTTTCTCGTAAGAGAAAATGACTTTACATTATTTTCCGCCTCGGTAATGTTATTATTGATCTCCTTGACCAGGATAAGCTTCCTGTTGGGGTCAACCCCTGATTTCACCTTGTCGATGATCAGGTTGAGCCGGTGATGGGATAAAATGCCTGTAATTACCACCAGGATGAAAATAATGAGCAGGGAAACAGATACAAGGCTTTCAAAAAGGTATTTCTTTCTCTGCCTGTAGTCTCCGATATTTAGTTTTCTTTTCATTCCATGAAAAACTTCGGCAATAAATAAATTGCTAACTATGGTTCGCTTTCATAACCTCTGGCAACATAGAAGGACGCTTTATCGAAGAAAAGCACCATTCTCCGCTCCAGTTCCAACGACATGTAGATATCGATGGTTTTAGTCCAGACCTGGTGTGAGAGTGCGAACTCCCAGATATGTTTGCGGATGAGGCTGAGAGCGCTGAGCACTTCGCTGAGCAGGAAACCTTCCTCTCTTCTTTGCTTACCCAGCGCAGTGTAATTATCCCTGATCTCATGGTCGCTGCATGAGCCTCCCAGCCACTTGCTGAAATGCGCGAGCAGTTTCATAAAGCGCTGGTAGGTCCTGTGTTCGTCGGAGACACTGTAAGCATAGGTCGTTTTATTCATTTTGACTTCTGCCAGCCACCGTTTACCTATGGTTTCGGCATTGGCTTCTATGAGCTTCAGCAGTTTATCGGATAGATAATCTTCACCCCTGGTAATACCCAGGCCGGTCGATTTTGAGAATGAATCGACAATAGCCCAGTATTCCTGTTTCGAGTTCAGGTAGTTTGCAATGGCCCTCGTGTTGGATGCAAAGGGCAGTTTTGGCATCTGATCAAAGGGAAAATACCGGGCATCTTCCGCATCGTCGCCGGGATCGATCTTTCCTCCGATCTTTTCCACTTCGAAGGTGATAAAAACCAGGTCACCATACATTTTACTGTAACCTGAAACCAGATCAACCAACGAGGTGATCTTGCCGAAAATGCCGGTTTCTTCCTGCAGTTCCCTCAGCGCGGAGGCTTCTATGCTTTCGCCGGTCTCAGCGAAACCCATGGGCAGGCACCATTCGCCTTTGTTCGGCTCCAGCTTTCGTTTGACCAGGAGTATTTTCCGGTCGTTCTCGACAATTGCGGAGACCACCGGCAACGGATTGTCGTAAAAAAACCTTTCACAATGCCCGCAGAAGTCTCTCAGTACTTCGTTTTCGGCCCTGGTTTCCAGTTTCTGGCTGCAGTAAGGGCAGTATATCCTTTTATCGGGCTTCATAGTTGTATTTTTTATTATCACGAGATGATAAAGTTACGATCATTTTCCATGCGAAAGCCAGCACGACCGAGAAACAAACCAGCGGTACAATGAAACCGGCCTGCATGGAATTATGATCGGCGATCAGGCCCATGAGCGGTGTAAATACCGCGCCCCCGACGATGGCCATGACAATGAACGACGAGGCACGGCGGGTGTGGCTGCCCAGGTTTCTCAGCCCGAGAGCGAAGATTGTCGGGAACATGACCGACATGAACAGGTAGATCAGGCTGAGCGATACGATCCCGATCATTCCGGCGCCGCTTATGACCAGCCCGGTAAGGATCATGCAAAATAAGGCATAGATCAACAGCAACTTTGCCGGCTTGATCCATGTGAGGACCAGGCTTCCAAGGAACCTGCCGATCATGAAAAGGCCGAAGCTGAACGACAGCATCAGACCGGCAGTTGTGTTCAGCAGGTTCTCGTATTCAGTGATCCCGGGGTTCATCCTTCCTGCCATGTCAGTCAGCCGATGCAGCAGATGCGCCCCGGCAAAGTGATCCGAAGATGGCTTGTGAAATACCTCTGTAACGTAATTGATAAAGAACGAATTAATGCCGGTCTGGGCAGCGACATAGAAGAACTGGGCAATCACGGCGAAGATGAAATGCGGGTGCCTGAACAACGGTTTCTCAATGGTTTGGCTATCCTGCTGATCTCCATCAGTAAGTTGCAAGGCTGCTTCGTCGATATCAGGCAGTTTGGTGATGAAAAACAGGAACGCCACCAGCAGGACAATTATCCCGATGCCGACATAGGGGATGGCGAGTGTTGCAAATTTGTTATCCCCCGAAGTAGTGGCAAACAGGATCAGGCTGCCGACTATCGGCCCGATGACCCAGCCCAGCCCGTTGAACGACTGCGACAAATTCAGCCGCTGTGCCGACCGCCCGGGGGGGCCAAGCACTGTAGAGTAAGGGTTTGCCGCAGTCTCCAGGCAGGTGAGCCCCAGGGCAATGATGAACAGGGCGACGAGGAAGGCCCAGAAGGTCTGGATATGGATGGCCGGGTAGAACAGGAAAGCTCCGCCGGCATATAGCAGCAAGCCAAGCAGGATGCCTTTTTTGTAACCGTAACGCTTCATGAACAACCCTGCCGGAATGGCCATAATGAAATAACCACCATAAACGGCAGCCTGGATCAGTCCCGACTGGGCTTTCGACACACCCAGGATCTCCTGGAAGTGTTTGTTCAGCACATCCAGCAGGCTATGCGCGAAACCCCAGAGAAAGAACAGGCTCGTGACCAGGAGAAATGGCACGAGGTAGGTACCGCCACGGGGCTTGGATATTAGGTTGTCATTTATAGTCATTTATAGTCATTTATAGTCATTTATAGTCATTTATAGTCATTTATTGGAATTTTGAATTTAAATTTTTGATTTTGTTTGGTGCTTGGTTTTTGGAATTTGGAATTTAACCGGTTATTGATGGTCATTGCGGCGGATCTTGATTTGGAATGATCCGGGGACGGGTTTGTCGGCGATGAGGATGAGGTAGCCGCCACCACCGGCGCCGGAGAGTTTCCAGCCCAGGGCCTGGTCACGGTACCTGTCGATGGCCTGGTAGATGTTTTCATCGGCCATATTGGGGAACATGGCTACCTGGGCTTCGAAGGACGCCCTGAAATACTTCCCGAATTTAACCGGGTTTTTGGCCAGGATGGCTTCCCAGCACCCGGCGGCAGCTTCTGCAAGGCTCCCGGCACCTGCTTCACTGACCCTGGAGTTGCTGACCACGGTGTAATCTCCTGTTCTCGGGCCGAGGGTCACCAGGAAGATGTGGTTTTCAAGCCATTGGAGAATATCTTCCTCCATCACCGTTGTGATCTTTTCAGGCCAGTAGGCGCCATGATAGTCAAGCCGGTTCAGACCGGGCATTACAATACCCAGGGCGTCCTGGGAACCGGAGACGTCGACGGTACCGGGCGGATTATCGAAGCTGAACAGCATTTTTGCCAGCATTTCAGGGTTTCCCGCGGGGATATCGGTTTTCCAGAGCTCGACGGCTTTGCGGCGCGTGCTGGAGGCCATGCCGCTGCGGTCGTTGAAATCCAGGGTCGGCTCGATGGAAATGGTCAGTACCGGGCCCGGGAAGAACTTCGAGACAAAGGGCTGATCGAGCCAGCCACCGGCCAGGTCTATGCGGAACGGTATCCTGCATTCAGTTCTCAAAACGGTAGTCGACCGCACGGGCAGACCCGCATGCGGAATCCTTTTAAGCACTTTGTATTCAATTCCCAGCCTTTTACAAAGGTTTTCCTTTTCAGGCGTATGGCCGTCCTCATTCACCACGTAAATATCAGGACTGATCTGCCCGATCTCCTGTAAAAAATCCATGATGCCCCAGCCCTGGTTGATCCGGCAATGATGAACATGCCTGACCGCTTCGAGCATATATTTTCTTTCCTGCTCATTATTTACCGGAAACTTGCCTTTCAGGTTATTGACGTTGGCGTCGGAGCCGATGCAGACATAAAGATCACCGAACGAAGCGGCTTCTTCAAGGAATGCCACGTGCCCGCTGTGCAGCATGTCGAAGCAGCCGGTCACAAACACTTTTTTACGTACCGGGAGCAGGCAGCCATCGGTGTGAAACACTTCTCTCATTTCCTGCCAGCGGTCTGAAAGCGGCTTGCCATTATCTCCGGCTGAATCCGTGCCGTTCTCCGCATATAGGAACACATCCCCATTGTAAGAAAATATTTCACCTCTAATTATGATCCCTGAAAGACCTTCGAGCCATTTCCCCGGCTCTTCCTCATTTGCCGCTGGTTCCATCAGCCTGAAAGCTTTCCTGGTGCTCCGGCCATCAACCCCGGCATCATTCTTAATGCTGTGAAGATGTTTCATGGAAGCCCACCATTCTCCGGGCTTCCTTCCGGGCAGGGGAAGTTGCATCGGTTCGGTCAGCTTCCACCACTGCACCGTTTGATGATCGGCGGCAATGGCTGCCATGTCTGCGGCATGGTCTGAGCCGAGGTAATCATAAAATCCGAAGAGCAGATTGTCCAGTAAGAATATGCTGTAGTTGGCCATGTTAGATCGCGCGATCCGGTTGAGGACAGGAGGAAAGGTATACTGGTGAAGCAGGATATAAGGTTCGGCCAAATTGTCCTTAAGTCCGATCAGGCTTCCGAATGCTTTGACCGCCGAAGGTGTTTTCATATCATTTCTCAAAAAGTTTTTTATTTTCCAGCAGTTTTTCAAGGAAAATCTTTTTTCTTCGCTCGCGGGTATCCGGATTTTTCGTCATGTCGATCCACCGGATGAATTCTTTTTTATCGGTATATGAAAGGCCTTCGAAGAATCTGCCTGCTTTGGGATTGGCTTTCAGCAGAGCAGAAACATCATCCGGCAGGATCACTTCGCGGGGTTCAGTGTCTTTTACGATCTCAACGCTGATTTCATCGCCAAAGGATTTCCCCAGCAGGTACCTGACCTCTTTTGTAATCAGAAGAGTATGCCGGGGTGTGCCCATCTTCACCAGGCTGCCCCGGTACTCCACTGCTCCGTCGAAGACTGCTTTCACCTTCACCTGCCCCTTTGCCCGGTAAAGCTTCTCCACATCATAGGGAAAAATGATATACCCCGCATTCATACCCTGATGCTGCTCGATTATTGCAACAAAACTTATTTTACCCCTCGCTGTCATGCTATTTTATTTATTCAACCGCTTCCATTCTCCCGGTCATCCTTTCTCCTTTCCCTCCGCAATCACCAGCATTTCAAAATCCTCCGTCGTCAGTTTATCCTTCCGGCTGAACGCGCCCAGTTTTGCCCCGCAGATATGGATCTTCTTAAATCCCAGTGATTTCAGCAGCCAGGTTATTTCGGAAGGGACGTAGTATCTTTCATTGCAGTCCAGTTCAAGTTCTTCGCCCATATCGTCCGTTAGCCTGGTGATGTTGTGATCACGGAATGTCATCAGGTCAAATGAGTTTTCATGGTAGGAGGCATTTCCTTCTTCTGCGGCTTTCTCCAAAAAATCCTTCACGGAATGGAACAGCGGAAACAGTCCGTTTAACGTGGTAAAAATAAGTTTGCCGTTTTCTTTCAGTGACCTTGCGGCACTTTTAAGTATCTCAAAGTTCATTTCATCAGTCTCCATCAATGGAAATCCGCCTTCACACAGCATGACGGCCAGGTCGAACTCCTCGTTAAACGCAAGGTTCCGGGCGTCTTGCCGCTGGAAATCCACGGTAACGTTCTGCTTTATTGCATTTTCACGCGCTTTTCCCAGCATGTTGTCCGACAGGTCGACGCCGGTCACATTGTAACCCCGCCTGGCCATTTCGACAGCGTGCCGTCCGGTTCCGCAGCCGATATCCAGGATCCTGATCTGCCGGTTAAATCCTGCTTCTATTTCGATAAAATCGCATTCTCCTTCAGTTCCGCGGGTAAAGACTTCTTCTTCGTATTTGTTCGCGTAATTCTCAAAAAGTTTTTCGTACCAGGGTTTCATTGAATAATTATTTTATCAAAAATAGATTTTCAAAAATAGCAATTTTGCTTAAAGCACCTTGTTCTTGAAATTATTACAACGATTTTAGTATCTTTACCTTTTAATCCAAATCCAAGTTTATGAAACGCCTTTTTATCACTTCCGTGATGCTTTTATTGTGTTATGCATGTTCCTTTATTCCGCCAAAACAGATCTGGCTTCATGAAATGGATATTTCCAGGATGGAGGCGGGATGGGGCACTACCCGGGCGAATCTGTCGGTCGACAGCAATACGCTGACTGTTGCCGGCAGGATCTATGACAAAGGCGTGGGGACCCATGCCATCAGCAAGATGATGATCGACCTGCGCGGCACCGGGGTGAAGTTTACTGCGGCCGTTGGGGTTGACGACGAAGCCAGCGACAAGGCGACCGTTGAATTCTATGTCATCGGTGATCAGCGGATCCTTTGGAGGAGCGGTGTGATGAGGAAAGGAGATTCCCCGAGAAAAGCCGAGGTGGGAATCGTAGGAATTAAAAAGCTGGCATTATATGTTTCCGATGCCGGGGATTACAATTATTATGATCACGCCGACTGGCTGGAGGCTTCCATCGAGTATCGCAAAGAACCGCCGGTGGCGCTCAGCCAGCCTGTGGCCAGCCCTTATATCCTGACGCCCGTTGCTTCGGAGCATCCCAGGATCAATGGACCGGCGGTTTATGGGGCCAATCCCGGAAAGCCCTTCCTATACAGGATCCCTGTGACCGGAAGGCGCCCCATGAGCTTTTCCGCATCCAGCCTGCCGGCATCCCTTGACCTCGATGTTTCCACAGGCATCATCAGCGGCATGGCGCCCGAAAGCGGGGAATACCGGGTGAATATCAACGTGAAAAACGGTACGGGTGAGACATCGCGGGAGCTGCGCATCATAACAGGTAAGGGGATTGCCCTCACCCCCCCCATGGGATGGAATAGCTGGAATTGCTGGGGCTTGAGCGTAGATGACGAGAAAGTACGCGCAGCAGCCGACGCTTTCATCAGTTCCGGCCTTGCTGACCACGGCTGGACGTACATTAATATCGACGATGGATGGGAAGCCCAGGAAAGGACGGCCAAAGGCGAATTGCTTTCCAATGAGAAATTCCCGGATATGAAAGCCTTATCGGATTATGTTCACAGCCAGGGTCTGAAACTGGGTATTTATTCTTCGCCTGGTCCGCAGACCTGCGGTGGCTTCCTCGGCAGCTACCAGCATGAGAAACAGGATGTTAAAACCTGGTCGGGCTGGGGAATCGATTATCTGAAATACGACTGGTGCTCTTATGGCAAGATTGCCCTGAACGACAGCCTGGCTGAGCTTCAGAAACCTTACCTGCTGATGCGTGATCTGATTGAAGATGCCCCGAGGGATATCGTATACAGCCTGTGTCAGTATGGGATGGGAAACGTCTGGGAATGGGGGAGCCAGGTCGGAGGCAATCTCTGGCGCACCACGGGTGATATTACCGATACCTGGGAGAGTATGGCCGGGATCGGGTTCAGCCAGGATAAATGTTCTCCCTATGCCGGCCCGGGGCACTGGAACGATCCGGATATGCTGGTGGTCGGCATGGTAGGCTGGGGGCCCAACCTGCACCCCAGCAAACTGACCCCCGACGAGCAATACACGCACATCAGCCTCTGGTGCCTGCTCTCTGCACCCCTGCTGATCGGCTGTGATCTCAGCCAGCTCGATGAGTTCACACTCAGTCTTCTCACCAACGACGAGGTGCTGGCTATCAACCAGGATGAACTAGGCTTGCAGGCGAGGCAGGTTGCCAAAGAAAACGGATACGAGATCTGGGCCAAACCGCTGGCCGATTCTTCCTATGCAGTAGGCCTTTTCAATACCGGTTTGGGATCACCAGTAGATGCGTTCAACTGGGAAGGCGGCATGCCGAAGCGGGTGCTCACGGTTAACTGGTCGGATATCGGCATCACCGGCGTTTACAAAGTGAGGGATGTCTGGCGGCACAAGGATATCGGGCAGTTTGGAGGGGTTTACACGGCGGAGGTGCCTTTTCACGGGGTGGTGCTGGTGAGGCTGTCGAAATAGTTCCAGGTTCCAGGGTTCCATTGTTCGGGGGGTTATTGTCCTATACTTTAGTTGTTCGAAATTTTTTCTTGAAAAGTTCTGAAGGTGGGGCATTCCAATGGTTTCCTGACTTGTGACTATTAGCGCGGTAGAGGTTCAACAGACGGTGCGCTCCTCCGGAGCTTGAAGTCCTCGGCAAACATTGATTCTACAGACGGTGCGCTCCTCCGGAGCGAGGCAACATGATTGCCAAGCCCTCCGGCTCCGGAGGAGCCTTCTGTCTGTAGAAAGATGCCCGACACGATCATTAAAGCCCCGTCAGGGGCGGCCCAATTCCCTGGCTCCATAGGAGTCCCTTGTCTCTCGTAAAAGTCTGCAACTAATGAATAAATCTCTTTGCGAAACTTTGCGGTATCTTTGCGAATCTTTGTGTAACAGCCCTTGAGCTATTGCGCAAAGCCACATAAAGTAGACTCAAAACTACGCGAAGAGACTTCTGATACACACTTAACAGGGGGGAGGGGGTAACGGGGGTGAGGTGGGTAATTTGACAGGTCTGAACACAAACCAGACCCCTCCCAGCGACACGACCGCCGTTACCAGGTAAAACAGGAAGCTGATCCCTACCGCTACGTTGATATCGACGTTTAATAATTGCGAACCATAAAGAAAAGTCAGTTCCCTTACTCCGACGCCGCCGATGGAAACAGGCAGCACCGCAACCGCCGAAGAGACCAGGAAAATGACCAGGTAGGAGAGATGGTTTTCCGTTTCACCCAGCGCCAGCAACAGGAACCAGGCACATGCAACCTGCAACAACTGAACAATGAAACCATAACCGAATGTCACCAGGTTGATCTTCACGAAATACGGGTAAATGAATCTGATAAACAAATAATATCCAAGAAATGTAAGCGCAATAGCAATCATCGAAAATCCAACAAATGACCAATGACCAATGACCAATGACCAGTGACTGAAAACTCCGGGATCAAAACACGCAATGCCTGCCAGCGCCAGCACTACCAGCGCTACCATTCCGGATATCCTGTCGGAAAGCACTGCGCCCAGGATCTTTTTAGTCCCTGTATCGTATTGTTTCTGAAGAAGATATATCTTATAGCCGTCACCGCCAATGCCGCCGGGCAGAAAAAGATTGTAAAACATTCCCAGCAGGTAGAGCCGGATATTCGTTTTTTCTTTCAGATGGATGCCGATTGCCCGGAAATAGATGTTCAAACGGTAAGCTGAAACCAGCTTGGATAACGCGAAAAAGATCAGCGCCAGGAAAATAAAGAGAAGATTCGACTGTCTGTACAGGCCGATGACCTCGGAAACATCAATCTTCCTTACTACAAAATACAATGCTGCTGCCGTAACGGCAAATTTTAGCAGCGTTTTCAGCAGTCTTTTAAATTTGCTTCCCACCTTTGAAAATATTACCGATGCGGTAGGGTTTTTTGCGTTGCGATTCGTAATAGGTGCGCATGACGATCTCGGCGATGATCCCGCTGGTGATCATCTGGAAGCCCGCGACCAGCAACATCACGCCGAGGATCAGCAGGGGCCTTCCCCAGATATCGTGACCCAGGATCTTGAGGATCAGCATGTAAATATTAATGAGGATTCCCGGGATGAGGATCAGCAGTCCCCATTTCCCGAAGAAATGCATGGGCTTTTGAAGGTATCTCTTGATAAAAAGCAGCAGGATCAGGTCGCTGATCACTTTAAAGGTGCGGGAAAGGCCGTATTTCGACTGGCCGTGGATCCGCGGGAAATGGTTTACATCCACCTGGGTGATAGTGGCTCCTTCCAGGGCGGCGAGCACGGCAATGAAGCGGTGCAGCTCGCCGTAGAGGCTTATGCTTTTCGCGGTCTCCTTTTTGAAAACCTTTAGCGCACAGCCGAGGTCTTTCATCTTGGTTCCTGTGGTCTTCCTGATGATCCGGTTGGCGATCCTGGACGGGATTTTCCGGATGAGAAACCCGTCTTTGCGGTTTTTCCTGTTGCCGGCCACAAGATCCCAGTCGCCTTCTTCAGCAATTTTCACCATCATGGGTATGTCTGCCGGATCATTTTGCAGGTCACCGTCAAGCGTGATGATGTAGTCGCCGGAGGCATAATCGATCCCTGCCGATAAAGCGGAACTTTGCCCGTAATTTTTCTTGAAACGCAACAGAACAACATGGGGATCGTTGATGGAAAGGATCTTCTCAACCGTTTTATCTTTAGAACCGTCATCCACGAAGATCACTTCGTAATCCATGCCGTTCAGCGCTTCCCTGATCTTTTCAGACAAAGGAATGACATTGCCTTCTTCATTATAAACGGATATAACCAGGGAAAGTTGAGGCATGGTAATAATATTTCGTGCAAAGATATTAATTTTCTGCAGGGCGATCAACGCAGCGACAGGTTTCACCGGTTAAGCAATATTATCCACTCGCAAAATGAAATTTGAAAAACATACAATTAATGAAAACATATGAATCATCTTTTGTATAATTTAGCGCTTTCTCAGTCCTTTGATTAAAACCTGAACCTATTTTTGCCGCAGCCTGTATCTTAAAGACTTCATAAAACTTAATCCATGAAAACTATTTTTGTTATTACCTTTTCCTTACTGGTTCCACTTCTGTCATTCAGCCAGTGGAGCACTGATCCTGCCATCAACAACCCGATCAATACCACGACGGGGGAGCAGGCCATTCCAAAGATCGCGACCTGTCCGAACGGCGATACTTACATTGCTTTCTTTTCGGTTGAAAATTCCAACTACAATGTTCGCATGCAACGGCTCAATGCCCAGGGTGTTAACCAATGGGCTATTGATGGCATGCTCATCAGCGACAATCTTCAGGATAGCTGGCTTACCGACTGGGATATCACGGCTGATAACGCCAACCATGCCATCCTGGCTTTTCCCGATATACGAAACGGGGGAGCCAATGTGGTGGCTTACCGGATCTCCCCGACGGGGACATTCGTCTGGGGTGACGACGGCATTGTCCTTTCGACCGGCGATGGGAATTATTCGCCGAAGGTCACCTCCACTGCAGCAGGAAATGCTATTATTGCGTGGATGCAGGATGATGTGATCCACCTGCAAAAGATCAGCCCTACCGGTTCCCTTCCCTGGGGATCAGCGGGCATTACCCTGAGCCAGACAGGCCTCGCTTTCTCGTGGCCCCAGCTTTTGCCGGTTGGAACGGATGAATTCATCATGAAATATTACCAGGACTCCGGGTCTTTCCCGGCCATCACCCGGCACATTTATGCCCAGAAATACAATTCAGGCGGCAGCGGGGTCTGGTCATCTCCGACTGTAGTTTCGAATGCCGGTGGGATTTCAGCGTGGACCCAGGTCCTTCCGATGATCAATGATGGAGGCGATGGCTTTTATATTGCCTGGCATGATGACCGGGATAACAACCAGCTCGCCAGTACCTGGGTGAATCATGTCAGCAATGCAGGGACTGTGCTTTTCGCACCCAATGGTGTGGAAGCATCGACCCTTTCCGGCAGGAATCATTATTATCCGCAACTTGCCCTGCCGCCGGGCTCTTCCAATGTCTTCGTTTTCTGGAATGAAATGGATGCAGATCAGAATAACCGGGGAATTTACGGTCAGAAGATCACTTCCACCGGGACAAAACTTTGGGCCACATCTGGAATGGTATTTATCGAGATATCCCCGACAGATGTTTTTCCGGAAGCAGCAAAGCATTCACCCACCGATGTGGTGGTATTTTACTCGGAACAAGTTTCAGGTATGGATTACCAACTCAAGGCATTCAGGGTTGATGCCGACGGTGGATATGTATGGAGTCCTGCGACCAGGACTATCTGCTCGGTGATTTCGGAGAAAGTCCATGTGGAAACCAACAACTTCGCAAACAATCAGTGGATTCAGACCTGGGAAGATGACCGGAACGGACAGAAAGACATTTACGCGCAGAACCTCCAGCTTGACGGTTCGCTGGGGCCCTATGATCCCCAGGAAGGGACGATCGAAGGGATGGTGACCCTGGTGGGAGGCTCTGCAAGCGTAACGCAGGTTACAGTCTCTGCAGGCGATTACAACACGCACCCGGATGAAACCGGATTTTACTCCATGGTGGTTACACAGGGCAGCTACCAGGTCATTGGCGGACTTACCGGTTACATATCCGATACCGTTAATAATGTTGTGGTTATTGTCGGCCAGACTACGGAAGATGTTGACCTGACCCTGGAAGCGCTGCCCACGGGGTATATCACGGGAAATGTCACCTTATCGGATGGCCTGGGCGATGTAACGGAGACCGAGGTGAGAGCCGGTTATCATGTGGTGTATCCGGACGAGCAGGGTAACTATATCATGGAAGTTGAGATCGGCACCTATGAGGTTTCTGCTCACCTGGCCGGATATGTTTCCGACACACTCGTTGATATCGTGGTTTTCCAGGGAATGACAACGGTTGGCGTCGACTTTGTCCTTGATCCCCTGCCGACCACCGGATTTATCAGCGGAATTGTCCTTTTATCCGGTGGCCCGGGTGATGTAACCGAAGTGGATGTCACCGCCGGTAACGTCACTGTTCATCCTGATGCCGACGGAACCTATATGATGGAGATTGTAGCTGGAATTTACAATGTAACAGCCAGCCTGCCGGGCTACCTCACCGGTGCGGTGGAGGAAGTTGTGGTTGTGGTGGAACAGACCACACCGGATGTGGATTTTTATCTCTATGAAGAGGGAAGTACAGGGTTTATCCAGGGATATGTCACACTGACCGGTGGCTTCGGTGATGTGACTGCAGCAACGGTTACTGCAGACGGGCAATCGGTGCATCCTTCCATAAATGGCTATTATTTTATCGGCCTTCCCGCGGGCACGTATGATGTTACCGCCGATCATCCCTACACCGATCCTGAATCTGTTAACGGTATTGTCGTCGTAGCCGGACAAAATACTGAAGATGTCAATTTCGAGCTGGATATCAACCGCAGGGACCTGGTAATATTTGCCCTGGATCAATATAATAATCCTTTACATAACATTGACGTGGAGATCACCGGCCCGGAGGGAACCCTGAACGGGACAATCGTTCAGGATGTCCTCGTGTTTGCAAATCAGCCCGACGGATTTTATGAAGGCTACGCCTACATGGAAGAAAATGACCCTGAATATGCGAGTGATACGCTTGACATGATGGACCAGGACCTTGTATTCTATTTCCTGAATGTGGGGATCCGGGAAAACCTGGAAAATCAGTTTGGACTATCCGTTTCCCCCAATCCCGCCAGTGGAAAAACATCAATCAATTTCATGATGCATACTGCTTCTGAGGTTTCGCTGGATATCTACTCACAACAAGGGCAGCTGATCCGGAATTTATCTGAAGGAAAGCTGAATGCAGGGATAAATGAGGTTATCTGGGACGGAATGGATAATACCGGCCAGAAAGCCAAATCCGGTGCGTATATCGTCGTTTTGCAGGCTTCCGGGATAAGGGAATCGAAGGTTGTTATTGTAAATTAATAGTGAGTGTTTTAAAAGTTTGAGCTTCTTTACTTAAATATTCTGTAAACGCATCCTGCCATATCATCTGAAACAAAGAGCGAACCGTCGGGCCCGACCTGCACATCGGCCGGGCGGCCCCAGACCTTTTCAGCCTGCAGCCATCCTCCGGCAAAAACCTCGTAATGAATGGCCCGGTCTTCCTCGATGGTGATGTAAGATACCCGGTAGCCGATTTTTTTAGACCGGTTCCATGAACCGTGCTCGGCAATAAAGATCCCGCCATGATATTTTTCGCCGAACATCTTCCCGGTGTAAAAACGCATTCCCAATGAGGCCGCATGGGCCGGGAGTTCATAAGCAGGTGTCGTGAAGGCTTTATTTTTTATTCGCTTGGGCCAGAAAACAGGGTCGAGGACATTGTTCCCGTGAACATACGGGAAGCCGAAATGCTGTCCCGGCACGCGCGCTTTGTTCAGTTCATCCGGTGGCAGGTCGTCACCCATTTCATCCCGGCCGTTATCGGTAAACCAAAATGTTCCGTACTCGGGGCTCCAGTCAAACCCAACCGTGTTTCTGACACCTTCAGCAAAATACTCGATCGTTTTACCATCCAGGGTCATTTTAAAGATCCTTGAATACCAGACGCTGTCGGGCTGGCAGACATTGCAGGGCGCCCCGACAGGTATGTATAATTTTCCGTCAGGCCCGACCCGGATGAATTTCCAGCCATGCCAGGTATCCTTCGGGAAATTCCCGTTGATCAGGACAGGCTCAGGGGATTTGTCCAAATTTTCCAGGATATCCTCGTATTTCAGTATGCGTGATACGGCGGCTACGTATAGATCCCCATCGTAGTAATCCAGTCCCGTGGGCATCTCCAGGCTGTCGTCGATCACCACCACCGACCGGTCGGGACGCACCGCGTACACCTTCCCTTCCATCATCGATCCCACGAATAACGTCGTATCCTCGGCAAAATCCATTGCTCGTGCATTTGGCACCTGGTCGGTGTAAATCTCGATCTTATATCCCTTAGGCAGCATGATCTTCGAAAGATTGTCTGAAAGTTTACTGCCCGCCTGGCTGAAAGCCATCGCCGGAATCGCTGTCATCATAATAACAGGTAGCCATTTCCTCCTGATCGGAATTACTTTGAAGATCATTGCTAAATTGTTCTATTGTTCAATTGTTAATTTCTTTCCGTCCTCTCCTAGTCTCCTAGTCTCCTAGTCTCCTAGTCTCCTAGTCTCCTTGTCTCCTAGTCTCCTTTTCCCAGTTTTCCGGTATTGTCACTTTGTTACCATCTCTTTCCGCCCTGTAATGCGGCGACATGATCTCAACGCCGGCACGGTTGAATTCATCCTGGATGTTCTGATGAAGGTCGGATATGATTTTCGCCATCCCGTTCGAATTCTTTATGTAAGCATTGATTTGATAACTGATGTAAAAATCATCCAGGCTGGTCTGTAACACGAACGGCTTAGGATCGGCGAGAACCCCTTCCGTTTTGTTCGCTGCCGCGATCATCAATCCATGCACTGTCCGCCACGGGGCGTCATAACCGATCGTTATGGTCGTATGGATGATCAGCCCCTGGTCGAGTGTTGCCGTAGTGTAATTCACCGTGTAACCGGTCAGGATCTTGGAATTTGGAACCGTGATCTCTTCGTTTTTTATAGTCCTGATACGGGTGATCATCAGGGTCTTTTCAATCACGTCTCCTGTGATGTCTTCGACCTTGATCCGGTCTCCGACTTTATATGGGCGCATATACGTGATCACCAGCCCGGCGATTGCGTTCCCTATGAGTGAAGTAGACCCAAGGGAGATCAGCAATCCCAGAAAAACTGATACCCCCTGGAAAATCGGTGAGTCCGAGCCCGGGAGATAAGGAAAGATGATCACGAACATGAACGCGTAGAGGAGCACCCGGATAATGTTAAAGGTTGCTTTAGCCCAATCAGGGTGAAACCCCTGGATGACCAGTGCACCTCTTGCCACTTCATCCGAGAGAAACCTGACAAAACGAACCAGGTACCTGAAAACCAGGAAAATGATAATGATCGTAATCAGTTCCGGCAGGTAGTTCACAATGGCGAGAAGAATATCCCTGACCGGACTCCAGACCAACCCGATAATTTTCCTGGTTACTCCTTCCGTGGCTGGAAAGATGCTGAAAATTAACGGCAGGGCAATCAGGAACAGGATGATGATAAGCCCTAATTTGAGAAACTTCAATAGAATTTTGGCAACATTATATTCTCTTTCTGCAGTAAGAAACTCATAATTATTGATCTTTATGCTCTTGAAAAGCTTGTCTTTATTTTGGTCAGTATACCGTTGAACTTTTCTGAAGACCAGGTTGAGCAACCAGATTATCAAGCCTAAAACGACAATCACAATAGCCGTGTATCCTACATATTTAAGGATTGTTTTTATATTGAACCTGACACTTATATCCGCAAGTTCCTTGTTTAACAGCCCGATAAACTCTTCTGCGATCTCTGCCTGGGTCAGGCCTGTTCCGCTTGTGTCGGCAGGCTGCACCACCATCAGGGTACGCTGGCGGTAAATGACATGGTAGTTGTTATCAATCGCCACAGCTTCCAGGGAGTCAGGGTAGAAATGTTTTTCCCGGACCACTTCCATCAGCCTCATGGACAAGGCCCTGGCACGTTCATCAGCCGAAAATGCACCATAGGAAGCATTGAGGTGGAACAGTGTATCTCCAAGCAATACAACCGGGCTGCCTGTCATCTTTCCATCAATACTTTTAAACGTACCCTGGTGTTCCGGAACCTGTGCAACAATTGTCCTGAAGGTAAAAAGCAGGAACAACACCGGGATGCAATGGAGTACCTTCATAATTCTGGTTTATAAGATTAAAAGTAAATAACAAAATTAGGCAAAATCAGTAACTTTATTTATCCTCCAGGTTTCCTGGGCCAATATTTAAGGATTTGGTTATTTTTGAAGATTAAAGAAAATTGAAGACGCTGTAACCTGAGACCACAATGAAATCTTATTTACCTCTCTTTTTATCCCTGGCAATAATGCTGGGCGGCATAATTAATGTCTATGCTCAACTGAAGCCTCAAATCCGCAAAGCCGTATATTTTGACAAAACACCACCGCTGCGCGAGATGGAACTGATCATTCCTTCAACCCGCGACCGGAGCTGGAAGGATAAAGTGGTCCGGAATGAAGACTCGGGCCGGGAATTCAATGATAACCCGGCCCCGCTGCCGATCGGCGCCGATCCGTTATGGCAGAAGGAATTCGGCACCAGGACCGGCAACCAGATCATCGCAAATTTCGACGGCGTGCCCAACCTGAATGATGTTTATCCTCCCGATACCGACGGCGACGTGGGCCCTGACCACTATTTCCAGATGATCAACCTGTCGTTCCAGATTTTCGACAAACAGGGAAACTCGCTCTATGGCCCAGCCGATAACCGCACGCTGTGGAATGGTTTCATCGGCCCCTGGACCGGCACCAACGACGGCGACCCGATCGTGCTTTACGACGAGCAGGCCGACCGCTGGATTGCCACGCAATTCGCCATCCATACACAGGATGGGACTTTCTGGGAACTGGTGGCGGTTTCTGTTAACGGAGACCCGACCGGTGAATATTACCGGTACGCGTTCGAGTTTCCCGCTTTCAACGACTATCCGAAAGTGGGCGTCTGGCCTGATGGCTATTACTTTTCGTTCAATATGTTCGGCTCGGATTACCGTCGCGCAGCCGTCTGTTCCCTGGAACGGGACGCGATGCTTATTGGCGACACCAATGCCCGGATGATCCTGTTCGACATGCCGGACGGGAGCGAGCCCTGGAGTTTGCTGCCCGCCGATTTCGACGGACCTCCGCCTCCGGCCGGGACGCCGAATTACTTTGCTTACGCTATGGACGATGCCTTCGGAGGCGGCGATTACCTGAGCATCTGGGCTTTGACGTCGGACTGGGAAAACCCTCTGAATTCGACGTTTGAAGAAGTCACCCGGCTTGAAACCGAGCCCTTCAACTCCTTTTTCTGCCACGGCTCGCTGGGCACCTGCCTCCCCCAGCCCGATGGCGGACCGCTGCTGGAAGTGCTTTCCGACCGCCTCATGTTCCGTTTGCAGTACCGCAATTTCGGCGATTACCAGGCGATGGTCACCAATCATACGGTAAATGTCGATGGAGAGGGCCATGCCGGGATACGCTGGTATGAAATGCGGGATAATTATGACGGAAATGGCTGGCATATCTATCAGCAGGGCACTTATGCGCCCGATGAATATGACCGCTGGATGGGCAGTATCGCCATGGACGGCAGGGGATATATCGCGCTGGGATACAGCATTGTCAGCGAGACCAAATATGCCTCGATCCGGTATACCGGCCGCAGCCCCAATGATCCACCCGGGATAATGACATTCTATGAAGAAGAGATCATGGCAGGGACCGGGATCCAGACCGGCTCTGTAGCCCGCTGGGGCGACTACAGTATGATGTCGGTCGACCCCGCCGATGACAGCACGTTCTGGTTTACAACGGAATATGTAAAAACCTCCGGGACGGTGAGCTGGCGCACCCGCATTGCCGGTTTTACCATGGTGGAAGACCATGTCGCGCCGTTTGCCATCAACGACCTGTCTGCCACTGAGAACACCACCAATTCGGTAACGCTGCAATGGACCGCCACAGGCGACAACGGCGCGGAGGGCAAGGCTTTCCTCTATGATATCCGCTATGCTACGGAGCCGATCACGGAAGAAAATTTCGAATCGGCCGCGCAGGTTGAGAAAGTGATCACTCCTTCAGAGGCCGGAATCCCGGAATCCTTCACGGTTAAGAACCTGGATTTCAGCACAAATTACTACTTCGCGATGAAGGTCCGCGACAAGCAGTTCAATTACTCAGGGTTATCCAATCTGGTGCAGGCAGCAACGCCCGGTGCGCCGGAAGTTCTGCTGGAATCAGTCAGCCTGGTGCAGCTCATGTTCCCCGGCTCGGCCGGAAGCAGGCCGTTCAACATCAAAAATGAAGGCGCCAGCGATTTGTATTATGAAATTCAAAAAGACACCGCAGCCACGGTGAAAAAACTAAGAAATCTCGGTGATTACGCCGACCGGAGCCGTGTTGCCGATCCGGCCATGGCGGCTGAGCTGGAATCCCTGGTCATTGAAGCGAACAGGGAAGCGGGTGATGTCCTGGCAACCTACACCGGGGCTGCTGCAGCAATCTCCGGAATGGCCTATGCCGGCAATGATCTTTATATGACCGACCTCTCTAAAGATTTCCTGCTGCGCTATGACACGGCGTTGCAAGCCGTCACCGATACTTTTACAATCCATGACTCTCCTTTCAGCATAACATGGGATGGAGAATTCCTGTGGATCGGGGATCAGACAGGGAGCGTGTTTGCATACAGCACTGACGGCAACTATGCCGGGTATTCCTTCAGTTGTCCGAAAATTGGTTTTGGTACACTGGCATGGGATGGAAATTATTTTCTCACGAATTTCATCATGGACAATAACCCAGTCATCAGCCGGATCGATGAGACCGGGCAGGTGATCAGCACAACCAAAGCCTGGCTGAACAGCATGAAAAGCTGGCAGCTGGTGTATGTGCCGGAGCACTTTTCGGGCCATATCTGGTTCACCAATAACAGTGGAAAGATCGGGCAGATCAGGGAAGACGGGGAAGGCAACGGCATGCTGGTCAGCCAGTTCGCTGCCCCGGCCGGCGCTTCGTATGCCCTGGCCCACGACCATTCGGACTTGTGGTACGGAAAGAACGGCGGCACATTGTATCGCATTGATGACGGGATCGACGAAGTCAACTGGCTGAAGATCAATCCTGAGACCGGGGTGATCCCCGCCAGCAGCCAGCAGGACCTTTCCCTGTTTTTTGATGCCAGCAAGTTTGCTGAAGGAAGCTATCACGCCAACATGACCGTGCTCACCAACGACCCGGTGGCAAATGAGACCCGGATCCCGGTGGAACTCCGCGTAACCGGGGGCATTTCTCTGGGAACCGACACCAGCTTCTGCGGCCATCTTTCGGTGACATTTGACGCCGGCGAAGGCTTTGCAGGCTATTTGTGGTCGGACGGAAGTTCGGGGCAGACGTTGCTGGTCGACTCGGTGGGCTATGGAACCGGCGAGGAGCTGATCTGGGCGGAGGTGACGGACATCGGGGGAATAACCCGGAGGGATTCCGTACTCGTTAATTTCCTGGATTGCGCCAGTATCTTCGAATTCTCCTCCGGCCTGACCGTTTCGGTGTTCCCCAATCCGAACAGCGGGCAGTTCACCGTGCAGGCGGAAGGTCGCCGGGAAAAAATTACTATCAGTTTATCCGATCTGAACGGTCGGAAGATCCTTGAAAAGGGGATGGAATCGCCGGGGAAAGAAGAGGTTGATATCAGCCATCTGCCGAAGGGGCAATACATTCTTCGAATAGAAAGCGGTAAAGATTTCAAGATCCAGAAAGTTCTTTACCGGTAGAATGTTTTCTCTGCGGAACTCTGCGAACCCTCTGTGGAACTCTGCGTAACTTATTGACTGAAAGCTATTACGCAAAGTTTCGCAAAGGGAAAGTTACATTTTCAGGATCTTTTCTGAAAACGAAAAGTTCTCTCCTTTGATTTTTACAAAGTAAATTCCCGGAGGAAAAGACGAAATATCCAGCCTGATTTTGTTTTCCATTATTCCGGAAAGATCTTTCATCAATAGAATCTTACCATCATAAGAATAGATGCTGGCACTTACCTGGCTAATGTTTTGATTATTAAGATCAATCACTATAAAATCTCTTGCAGGATTTGGATAAATAATGATTTCATCCGGTTTTTCATCTTCCCCGATTTCCACGAAATCCGCGCAGGAAAACACCCGCCCGTCCATGGAACAAACCCAGGCAGCGACTGTATCCAGGGCGAAAAAGCCGGTGAACTGGTTCTGGAAACTTGTACCGTTGGTGAGTACTTCTGCCCATGTAAAACCTCCGTCATAAGTACGATAAACGTTATCATCACAAGTGATCCAGCCATTCATCATGTCTTTAAAATCAACGTATAGCCCCCCCTGGGATACATCGATTTGCATGTTTTCCCATAAATTCCCTCCGTCGTTGGTTTTGTAAAGAAGACCACCCTTCGTTATGATATACCCTTGTTGCGAATTGACAAAATCGACATCCATAAGGAATATGGAAGGAAGTGTAGTATAGGTCCAGTTTTCACCTCCGTCATCAGTACGGGCAACATTGCCACTGGCATCAACCACCCAACCCTCCAGTTCATTGATAAAGTCAGCGCCGTCAATATTGGTCATATTGATCTCGTAGGTTTCCCAGTCCTGACCTCCGTTCAGCGTTTTATAGACCTGGTTTGGCCAGGCACAGATAAAGCCGGTGTTTTCATCCATGAATTGAAGGTGGGAATAGTACCAGGTAGAATCAAAAGGCAGTTCAATGATCTCCCACGTGGCCCCTGCATTGATGGTTTTTAATAATTCAGGCTCATCGGTCAGGCCAAATCCAAGATGGTCATTTACAAAATTCAACTGGTGCAAAGTGCCTGCATGACCTGATTCTGCTTCATTCCATGTGATTCCGCCATCGGTGCTGTGCAGGAGATTCTTATTGAGGTATTCCTGCATGATCCACCCGTTGAATGGCTCAAAAAAAGCAACCTGGACGAATCTGTCATTCCGGCGCTCCCAGTTCAGGCCCCCATCCCTGGTTATCAGGATGTTATTATTTCCTGAGGCAATGCCAAACCGTTCCAGTGTAAATGTAACCAGGTTAAACGCATTATACGTGTATAATTCCATTGCCTGATAAGTATTCCATCCATGCTGCGTGTACCTGATGGACGCATTGTAAAGCTCGATCATCAAAGCTTCCTGCTTATTAAAAAAATGCATTTGTCCCGGATTAAATCCCGGATCAAGCGTGGTAAAAAGTGACCATGTAAATCCGCCATCCGTACTTTTATATAATTCTCCATAAATCTCAAAGGTCCATGCTTCTGTTTCACTCACCAGTTGAACGTTTCCAAGATCATAATCTGCAGGAACAGACCTCGCGTACCATGATAATCCGCCATCGTCTGTCGCCATCAGAACCGGATGATTGTACATGTCCCCGCCGCAGGCACAACCGTGCAACGCATCAAAAAAATGCAAATCATACAAAACAGAACTTCCGCTGCCGGAGAATTGTTTTATCCAGGTCTCACCCGCGTCGACCGTACGATAGATTGTTCTGTTGTAACCTGCTGTCCATCCCGTATCTTTATTGATGAAGAAAATTGTATTTAAATCCATATATCCTGCATAGGGAACGGTTTGGAATGACCAGTTCAGGCCTCCGTCATCTGTGTGAATAACCTTGTCATCACCACAAGCCCATCCATTAAGGGTATCGGTAAAAAAAATGTCGATAAAGATGGTCTGATCGTACTCGAACTGTGGTGTCCAGGATATTCCGAAATCATCACTGAAATAAATAGTATAGCCATCGCGTCCCCAGATATGGGTGGTATCGACAATAAATGCATCATTAATATTTAATGCATCATCGGAGCCGTGGATGAGCTCCCATTCTTCCTGTGCAAGGACTTTAGGACTGTAAGACTGTAGGACGATTAGAAGGAATAAGGAATAGTGAATAGTGAATAATGAAAAGCGGTCCGGGATATTTTTCATGGCAGCGCTGATTGGTTGGTTAATACTTGGATTAAACATCAACGCAACTCCGATATGATTTATTGTCTTCTTTGCGCCCTTTGCGCCTTCTTCGCGTCCTTTGCGTGAATTATTTTAAGAAAGTTTCACAAAGGGAAAAGAAATTTTCAAATACAGCAGGTTAAGTTACTAAATTATATTAAATTTGGCAGGTTTTAATACCTAATTATCACTCCTATGGAAACAAACTGGATTGTCAGGCATTATGAATCAGAATCTCCAGATTTGATAAAAAAAGGAAAAGTACTGGTATTGATCGGTCCCCGCAGGGTTGGCAAAACTGAGCTTGTGAAAAAGTTAATCCATGGTTTTCAGGGTAAGCTCTATTCCGGAACCGGCGATGATCTTGAACTGAAAGAAGTATTTGCATCACAGCGGCTGCATAAGATTCTCACAAGTCTTGGGAGCTATGACCTGCTTTTTATTGATGAAGCCCAGCGGATACCTGAAATCGGAATTGGGCTTAAAATGCTCGTCGATCATGTTCCTCAAATGAAGATTATCATCACCGGTTCATCCTCCTTCAATTTAATACGCGAAACAGGAGAACCGCTTACCGGTCGCCAGATGGTTAAGAAACTTTACCCGATTTCAGTATCCGAGTTAGTTAACCAGTTCGGAGGAATGAAAATCAACCATATACTGGATGAACTGATGATTTATGGTTCATATCCGGAGGTCATATCTGATATTTCAAAAACCGGGAAAGCCGGTTACTTGCGTGGAATCCGGGATTCTTATCTTTTAAAAGATATTTTCGAACTGGAAAATCTCAGGCATTCCCCCAAATTAATGGAGCTGCTAAAGCTGTTAGCATTTCAGATCGGCCATGAAGTATCATTGAATGAATTATCAAACAACCTTGGCATTGCCAAACAAAGTATTGAGCGATACCTCTCCTTGTTAGAACAAGCCTACGTGATCCGAAAGGTTGGAGGATTCTCAAGAAACCTCAGAACTGAAGTCACCAAAACTGCCCGGTATTATTTTCTGGATAATGGGATCAGGAACGCTGTTATAAATAATTTTAATGATCTTTCATCACGGAACGATACCGGGATGTTGTGGGAAAACTTTTTATTTTCCGAACGATTAAAAGTACTGGAATACAATAAGATGTATTCAAGTCTTTATTTCTGGCGCACCTATGACCGCAAAGAAATCGACCTTATTGAAGACAGAAATGGTACTTTACACGCCTTTGAATTCAAATATAAACCAGTAATGGAAAAAATTCCGGAAGCATGGCTGCAAGCTTATCCTGGATCGGTTTATAAACAAATCAACAGGGAAAACTTCATGGAATTTTTGGTATTGGGTGAAGAAGGTGAATAATTGTTCTCTTTGCGCCCTTTGCGCCTCCTCCGCGTCCTTTGCGTGAAATATTCTAAGCTATTACACGAAGTTACACGAAGTTATACCGTTAATTTCCAAATATAAATTCAAAATTATTTTATTTTTGA